>CAZUDW010000078.1:0-14057 GCA_964619305.1 uncultured Flavobacteriales bacterium | reverse complement strand
GTTTACAGGGGTCTCCGTACCCGGAGAGGGGTGAAAAGTTGAGTTTGCAGGGGGTTTGATAATGGATTACCGAATCAGCGATGCTGGTAAAATGATGCTTGGCGTTTGGTATCGTACTAAAGATGCTTATCCCATCATGATTGGGTTTGAACACAAGTATTTTATGCTTAATTACAGCTATGATGTTACAAGCAGTGCGTTGAGCAATGCTATAAGCGGGTTGACTACACACGAAATCACCTTGGCTTTTCGCATGAACATGGCCGAGAAGAAAAACGTTACAATGGCACCCAGTATGTATTAGTCAGTTGGAGGAAAATTGCCAATAAGCATTTCCTTTCTTTATAAAAAGTTAACAGCCCGGGATACGGGCTGTTTTTTATTTTGGTTAATAATTTTGCAGGTGAGGATGCAGGCTTTAGAATTTCCTGCCCTAAAAATCTGAATTTGCTTGATACGTGTCTGGAGAAAATCAATAATAATCTCCCGGAATTGACTTTTTGTTTTTATATGCAAAGCTGTTGTCTGCAAGTTGTTTATCTGCTCATTTATCAAAATAAGAAACTATCAACCGAAAAAGGGCCAATAAAAAAGGGCTGCAAATATCACAGCCCTTTTCATATTAATTCAGATGCAATTAGCGGACAGATAATTTCCTCGTTGCGCTGATCCCATTCACCTCAAAGCGCACCATATAAATACCTGAAGGCAGGTTGTTTAAGTCTAAACGGGTAGTATAAGTTCCGGAAGACTGCACACCCTTATCAAGTGTGGAAATCACTTCTCCGAGCGTATTGACCATACTTATTCTCACAGTTCCGCTTTCAGGCAGTTTGTATTGAATGGTTGCGACATCTGTTGCTGGATTAGGGAAGATACTCCATGCACCTTGCAGGGATGTTGCATCCTCCACACCGGAGCCGGAAAGCTTGTAAAAACCAGCCTGGTGCACATAGTTGATGGCGCCAAAGGTGTTGTCATCCTGGATGAATGCAACAACATTCACATTTTCAGGTCCGATCCACAGATCATATGAATTCTGAGGAGGCGGATTGTTGATGCTGAATGTGTAACTCTCGTTCACCGTTATCGGGGTGTTGGCAGTGAAAGGACCTATTGTTGTACCGCCAGAATTTGGCAACATCTTTCTCATAACGTCATAATACTCTGTTTCGCTGGTTGTCCCACCTGTATAACTGTAATAATCTTCCGTAACAGAGATATGCAGAGTCATGGTAGTTGACAGAGTTGCATAAGGTGTAACAACAACAGATACATCAACCGTATTTCCATTGAGAGAATAGGTCGGTTCTACCTTAAAAATAGATGGGATGTTTTTATCATCATCCAGCATTTGCTGTGTCAGGTTGGCGGGAGCACCTGTATAGCTCGAACCTTCAGGCCATACCCCGTCAAGGATGCATGTTGGAACACCGTTAACACCGTAATAGGTTCTTCTACCCAATCCATCAGGATTGTAGCTGGGATCTGTTCCCGGGCTTGGCCAGTTCATCTGGTTTTTAACAGATACAACCCTTCCTCCATTGGTATTGACGCTATTGTTTTCAAGCAGCGAATTATATGCCGGGTTCTGAGATGCACAAGGGGCACATGTAGAACTTGTGAACTCTTCCATCAAAACATTCCTTGGGACAACTGAATCTCCTGATAAATTAATTGCCTGCATAGTGTCGTTACAAGGCAGATCATCAGCATTGCCATTTAAATTAGAAGCCCACACATCAATCGTATGAAGTCCTGAAGATGTTGTAGTGAATGGTGTTGGATGTGTGAAGTTATAAGTTCCCCCATCAGCAGTTACATTGGCAGAAAGGTTGGATGTTACAGCAGCTCCACCATCTATACTGTAGTTGATATCAAATGAAGTGATCGCCTGTGAACCATTATTCGTAACCGTACCTTTTACAGTTGTGTTTGAATTATTTTGTATCACTCGGTTCACATTAATATCTGTAACACTGAGGTCGTAGGTTGGTTGGTTGAGGTAATAAAAATGGTAAACTTCATCATCTGTTTCTCCTGAACCAACCGATGGATAATCAAGAGTAGGGCTTCCCGTGATCAATGTTGCATCATCTCCGGCTGCATTCTCGCATCCGGCAGTTGCAGACCAACCTGTTGCATTTCCCCAGTTATAAATAATATCAAAATCACCACATTCATGCAAGCGTATAGCTAAATAGATATAATCTGCAGATGTTCCTCCTTGTTTCGTTGCAGAAACCCACTGAATAACATGTGTTCTCTGACCTGCACTACCATATGTGAAAGACCTGATCTGATCAGGCTGGCCACTGCCGTTATCTGCAATGTCTATGTCATCCCAGAAGCCATAAATGGCATTGTTTGGACCCGATACCGATGGAGGTGTATCATTGGTAGGGGTACTTGTGGTTGCAGCATTATCAAATGTAATATATCCATTGTCACTGGCATAATACCCTGTTACAGGTGTTCCGTAAAAATTGAAAGTAAATGGTATTGTCTGCCAGCTCGACAAAACATCGTTGTTCGGGTTATCCAGCACTACTGATGCGTTTGGATCGTCCCAGTTATAAGGAGCCGATGTTCCGGTAGTTTTAACATACACATATGATTGTGCCGATGCCCCATATAAAAATAAACATCCAGCAATTATAAAAAGTAATTTCTTCATGATGATTAGATTTTTTGTTGTGGTTATATTAATATCATAGCAAAACTATAAAACTCTTTTAAAAGAAGAATTTAATTTAATTGATTTTTTGAATTCCTAAAAGGTCAATAAAAGAAAATAAACTATTATAGATAAGATCAATCCAGCAACTCAGCAATGATATCTTCGGCTTTTTTGCCTTCTGCTTCTGCTTTATAATTCCTGACAATCCTGTGCCGAAGCACATCAAAAGAGATGGCATTTACATCCTCAATGTCAGGTGAATATTTTCCATGAAGCAAAGCATGGCATTTTGCTCCTATGATAAGATACTGTGACGCTCTTGGGCCGGCTCCCCAGGAAATATATTTGGAAATCAACTCAGGAGAATTGGAATTACCCGGCCTGGTGCTGGAAGACAGTTTTACAGCATATTCCATTACATTAGTCGTAACAGGTATTCTTCTAACCAGGCTTTGAAACCTTAGAATTTCTTCAGCATTTAATACTACTCCCAAATTAGGGTTGTTATCAGCAGTGGTGTTTTTAACCACATCCACTTCCTCCTGATATGCCGGATAATCAACCCATATATTAAACATAAAACGATCGAGTTGCGCTTCGGGTAAAGGATATGTGCCTTCCTGTTCAATGGGATTTTGTGTTGCCAACACGAAGAAAGGTTCACCCAGTTTGTACGTTCTACCCGCTGCTGTAACAGCCTTTTCCTGCATGGCTTCCAATAAGGCCGATTGGGTTTTGGGCGGAGTTCGGTTGATCTCATCAGCAAGAATGATGTTTGCAAACAAAGGTCCTTCAATGAATTTGAATTTTCTGTTCTCATCCAGTATCTCCGAGCCAATAATATCAGAGGGCATAAGATCGGGTGTGAACTGTATTCGGCTGAACTGTAAACCAAGAGTTTCACTGATTGTTTTAATCAAGAGCGTTTTAGCAAGACCCGGCACGCCAACAAGCAGACAATGACCCCTGCTGAAGATGGAGATCAGTACCATTTCAATTGCTTTTTCCTGACCAATAATCACCTTTGAAATCTCCGATTTGAGCAAATCATATTTTACCAGAAATTCTTTTACTAACTTAATATCCTCTTGAACATTGCTATTCTCCATATCATTGTTGTTGGGTTAAATTCCATTGATACTGCAATTTACAATTCTTATATGAAGTATCAATCTTAATTATTGTTTTTAATGATTGACGGGCGATCCATTCACCAATCTTTTTGCTTTTTTTATCTGCTTCTGCCGCTTGCTGTATTTTCTGATAATCGTCTGAGAGGTTCGCCCTGTGTGGGTCTGTCCTGTTGATCAATTTTATTATCCTGTAAGCAGAAGAACCGTCCATTGCCTGCATAGGTATAGGTTGAGACATTTCGCCCGGGTTTAGTTTATCGATGACATAAAACAAGGAAGGGTCGTATTGATTGAGTTCCTCAATATTGAATTTTGATGTACCACTGGCCGGATTGACCAGAAGTCCCCCATTATTTTTTGTATCATCGTCATCAGAGAAAAGAAAAGCGGCAAGGGAGAAATCCATTGTGTCAACGGATTTGATGATATCGGCAATGCTATCGAGATAATGTTTTGATTTACTCAGGTCTGCACTGGTCACATTTGGTTGACGAAGTATGTGCCTGACTCTCACCTGTTCCCCCCTTCTTTCAATTGCCTGAATGATATGAAATCCATATTTTGTTTCAACCACATCGGATATTTCACCGGGTTTTAGACTGAAAGCCACTGCTGCAAAGGCAGGTACCACTTCTCCCCTGGAAATAAATCCCAAATCTCCTTCTTTATCTTTTGAGCCGGGATCCTGTGAATAAAGAAAAGCAAATGTGCCGAAATCCTCTCCTTTCAATATTCTGTCTCTCCATTCCTCCAGTTGTTTAATAGTCTTATCCTTTTCGAGTTTGTCTATGGATGGTTTTCTTACAATCTGTGCCACTTCAACTTCTGATTCAATCAAAGGCAAACTGTCATCAGGTATATTATTAAAATATTTTCTTACCTCAGAAGGAGTTACTTTCACATCTTTGGAAATGTTCTGTTGCATCTGCTGCATCAGCATCTGATTCTTTACAAGGTCTTTCATATCTTCTTTGATCTCAAGAATGGATTTCTGGTAAAACTCCTCCAGTTTTTTTTCGCTGCCCAACTGGTTGATAAAATACCGCATTCTCCTGTCCATCTCATCCTCAACCTGTGCATCATCTACCACAATACTGTCTTCTTTTGCCTTGTGCAGGAGTAATGCCTGGAACAATTGCTCTTCAAACAACTTGCAACTGGTGTTTTCATCCACAGCATAACCAGAGCTTGTCATCTGGAAATACTGGGATTCCACATCACTTTTCAACACAATCTCAGTTCCAACCACAGCGATCACTTTATCGATCACCTGGCCTTCCTGAGCACGCATATGGATACTAACCGCAAGCAGTAAACCACCTATGATGAACCTAATATATTTCACATTCATTGCTTTCGATTGCATGTTGATAGATGTCTTTCTTCATATCCCTAATCAATTCTACCTTCCTGTGATTTAAAATTGCACTTATAATATCATCCTTTTCAAGGCTGATAGGCGATGTGCTGTCTTTTAATTTATAATCAAGTAATTGCAGTATATATATATAATTTTCATCCTCAAATTCAATATGCTTCCTCGTTTTTAAGAATTTTTCTTTATTAAAAATTTCTATCGGCACTTCTCTCAATACATCATCCATGTATAACCATACAGAATCTTCCAGAAAGTAGTTTACAGAATACTGCAGGCAATATTCTTTCAACAGTTTTCTTTCTCTTTTATCATTTCCGGCAAACCATTTTCTTGCCTTGTCCAGTTTTGGGGACTCCTTGTCAAACTTGCCATAAATCACCTTAACAATATAATCTTTCAGTTCAAAATTTTTCTTATTTGCAATATAATAAGCAGTTATTTCCGAATCTGTCACAATAGTGTCAAGAGATTGAGCTACAAGTTGCTTTTCATAATAATAGATCAGTAATGCGCTGCGATAATCCTCAAGCTTTTGATTTACATCTTTCATTTCATCACTCAGATTAAGCTCTGCCTTATCAATTAACAAACGTTGCTCAACCCAGCTTCTTATATATGCCTTCACGATCTTTATGCTGTCTGTTTGGTTAGTTCTCACCGGAACAATTCCTGTTAAATCATTTTTATAAAGAATTTCATCACCTACCCTTGCCAAAGGTGTTGTGGTTTGTTTGTCAGACGTTTCACATGCATAAATGGCAACAATAATCAAAATGATTAAGTTTAATCTTGCCATTATTTTCGTTTGGTTTTAAAGACGTTCCTTAATCAGAAATACTACTTAATGGTAGAAAAGACATCCTTATTTATCTCAACTTTGTATTTATTACGCAATTCTTTAATCCATTCCTGCTCAAGCCATGATTGATATGCCGCTGTTACAAGCCCCCTCGCTTCATCCAGTGTCTTTGGTTCAGGCTGCAGTTTATTGTGTATAACAACAAAAACGATTTTCCCATCTTTTTCCATATTTTCACTTACACCCTGTGACCAGCTTACTTTATCCACCAGTTCGTTATCTCCTTTCAGGAATTTACCCTGTTCAATGGTTACCACTTCAGAATCGTGCCCTTTATTAATGGCCTCAATAATATATGCGTCTGACAGATTCTTCTTTACCTGCTTCCCCACCAATTTTCTTGTCTTTTCTGCTATTTCTTTATTTGCACAGGTGAAGATAGTAGCATCACACCTTTCATCCCACATGAAATCTGTTTTATGTTTTTCGTAATATACTTCCAGCCCAACAGTATCTTGCACCGCTTTTGACCATACTTTTTTGTCCATCAAATCAAACAAGAGTATGCCATCGTGGTATTCCTGCATCAATGCTTTGAATTCAGGATATTTACTGTCGAGAATACTTTCTTCAAAAGACATGACCGATTTATTCACGAATTCTTCGAACTTATTATCCACTAAGACTTTAATGGTTGATTTAGTGTGCTGAGATTTTTTCTGATTTTCCAGAAACAATGCAAAATCCTGCTGTCCGAAACTTCTCTTACTATTGCTGTATTTATTATCCGTAAGTGTAAACATAACGGCATTTTTCCCTTTTGCTGCCTCTTTAGACCATTCTCCACCAAAATAATCATCGGTGACAATAGTGTAGAAATCGTTTCTTGCTTTCAGATCAGGTTTGCAGCCATACTCTGTTTTTAATTCATGGAGCAAGGCTTCTCTGCTTGCCATAGCCCTATTGTCTCTTTTTACCTTATTTGTCAGCATAGGTCGAATTTTTTCCAGGTCATTGAAATCCCGTTTTTCAAGTCTTTTCACAATGTGCCAGCCAAAATTAGTCATGATTGGAGTTGAATAATCACCGTCTTTTTTCAGGGCGAATGCAGCATCTTCAAACTCCGATACCATCCTGCCAACACCAAACCATGGTAATTCTCCACCCCTGGCCGCTGATGCTTTATCATCCGACATTTCTTTCGCAAGGTCTTCGAATTTTTTCTCACCGGAAGTCAGCATCTGATAAATTTCATCTATTTTATTCTTGGCTTCCATTTTCTGATCTTCAGTGGCATCAGGAGGTGTTTTAACCATAATATGAGCACACCTCAATTCACCCCGTGCCGGTCTCTTGTCCGTCACCTTAACAAGGTGATAACCAAATTTAGTTCTCACTGGTTTGGACACCTGTCCAACCTTGGTTTCATAAGCGGCTGTTTCAAAAGGATAGACCATATAAAAAGCCGTGAAATAACCCAGATCTCCTCCATTATCTTTAACTGAAGGATCCTCAGAGACCTCTTTTGCAACTTTGGTAAAATCTTCTCCCTTTAATATTCTTCTTCTGATCTGAAGTATTTTGTTATAAGCTGCCAGGGTGTCTTTCGGACTTGGATTTTTTCCGAGTTTGATCATGATATGACTTGCCCTGACATCCCACTGATACCGCTCATAAGCTTCCTGCACCAGTTTTTCATTCACCTGCTTATCAATGAGGTATGGCTGAGCCAACTGTTTACGATAACCTTCCAGTTCATCTTTGAATTTCTTAGCCGTATCCATCCCTGCATCTTCTGAAGCACGTACTTTCAGCTTGAAATTGATGAACAAATCAATGTATTCTTCCTTGGTTTTTTTCTCTGCTGTCTGGGTTCCATTGTTCTTATTATAGATATTGAGAAACTCGGAGAGATGGACATCCTTGCCGGAAATGGTCATCAATACAGGGTCGGTATTCGTCTGGGAAATCAGGCTTTGTGTAAAACAAGCAACAACTGTAAAAGCTAATAATAATTTTTTCATGATGATAAATTCTATATTTAGAAAGATTGCAAAGCTAATTATTCTGTAATTATTTTTCTATCAATATTTAAAACTATAATTAGGTGCTTCACGTGTGATAGAAATATCATGTGGATGGTTCTCTCTTACACCGGCATTTGTAATCCGGATAAATTTTGCCTGTTGCAGCTTTTCAATATTTTCTGCCCCGCAATAACCCATCCCGGCACGCAAACCGCCAAGTAATTGATATGTGATCTCTGATAATCTGCCTTTATACGGCACTCTTCCAGAAATGCCCTCAGGCACCAGCTTATCTGCTTTATCAATGCCTTCCTGGAAATAACGATCTCCGGATCCTCTCTTCATAGCTTCAATAGAACCCATACCCCTGTATGATTTATATTTTCTTCCTTCATAAATAATGGTTTCTCCGGGCGATTCTTCCACTCCCGCAAATATGCCCCCCATCATGACAGAACTTGCACCTGCAGCCATCGCCTTGACAATATCGCCTGAAAAACGGATCCCTCCATCTGCGATCACTGATATTCCTTTACCCTTTATTGCATGAGCAACCAACAATACTGCACTGAACTGTGGCACACCAATACCTGCAATGATCCTAGTGGTACAGATGGAACCCGGTCCGATACCAACTTTTACTGCATCGGCACCTGCATCGGCCAGTGCAAGAGCAGCTTCTGGGGTGGCTATGTTTCCCACAACCACATCGAGATCGGGGAATTTCTTCCTGATCTGTTTTAACAAGGAGATAACGCCTTTTGAATGAGCATGAGCTGTGTCTATCACCACGGCATCCACACCACCACCCACAAGGGCCTCAGTTCTCAGCAAGGCATCAGGTGTTACACCCACAGCAGCAGCTACCCTCAGCCTGCCATAACTGTCTTTGCAGGCATTCGGCTTTATCCTCGTTTTAATGATGTCTTTAAAAGTGATCAGTCCCACGAGTGTATTGTTCTTGTCAACCACCGGCAATTTTTCTATCTTATATTGCTGCAGCAGGGATTCCGCCTTGATCATATCCCTACCATCCGTGGTTGTTATCACCTGCTCTGAAGTCATTACTTCTGTGATTGGTCTGGATTTATTTTTCTCAAAACGTAAATCGCGATTGGTTACAATTCCAAGCAATTCTCTCTTGCTGCCAATGACGGGGATCCCTCCAATAGAGTGTTCCTGCATCACACTTCTTGCTTCACCGACCGTTGCGTTTTGTTTCAGCGTGACAGGGTCCTGTATCATCCCGCTTTCAGATCGTTTTACCTTACGCACTTCCTGCTCCTGTTCCTCTATGCTCATACTTTTGTGCAGCACCCCAATGCCTCCTTCCTGTGCAATGGCTATGGCGAGAGCCGATTCGGTCACCGTGTCCATAGCCGAAGACACAATGGGGGATTTCATGCTAATATTTCTCGTGAATAAACTGGAGATATCCACTTCTCCTGGCAGCACTTCCGAATAGGCAGGCAGGATGAGGACATCATCGTATGTCAGACCTTCACCGATAAACCTTGATCCTATATCATCCATAGCTATTAAAAGAACGGCAAAGATATACATTTGATATCTAAGCAGTACATCTTCCTTCATATCTTCACTGATTTATTACGAGTTCGTACAGTTTTTATATGAACCTTACAAGTAGAAGTCGTAATTGAAACTGTCTAATTCAAACTGCTCTTTGATTTGAGAATTTGGAATAATCTTCTGACTACCTTTATAGTTTCCTGTGTCCGTTTAAATTGTTTTAGCAGAGCATTCAGGGTGTATGGTGTCGTTTGGCATTTCGAAGCACAAACCTGTCTAACCACTACAAAGTTTATGAGATATAACACCCTCGATATTAGTACTATCCGCCAAATGCACTATACACGATGTTGTATGCTGGGCTTCATTCATTATCAGTTAATTATCAGTCTTTTACAGTCACTAATCCGCTCAATCGAAGCACTACTGTTCCAGAAAATATTAGTTTTTAGAGTCGGCAAAAAAGCGTTGGCAAACAGACAAGCTCTATTGTAATTTTTGGTTGAGAGTTGGCTCGTGCGAAATACGAAGTATTCACGAACACCTTTGAAACTAAACAATTTGTGAGTAATTGCAATTGTGCTTGGCTGTGTGGGCTGGCTAATCTTTGTATTTTTTATTAAGCGAAATAACATTCTCAAAATGAAATGCTGATGGTTTAGAAACTTGAAAATCCTTAATTTGCTTTTTTAAATGTTCCCTGTAAAACAGATAATCACCGTCTTCAATAAAATCTACATTGCTTGAAATAGCCTTCTCTACAAATCGTTTTATGTCATTTTTTCGAAGCATTCGATTATCACTTAAAAAATCAGACAATGAAAGTAATAGTTTCTGTTCACTTTTCAATGTTTTTTCTGCCAATAACTTAGCTTCTTCAATCGCATTTTTGATTTCTTCTTCAACCATTTCAAATTGGTGGTATGAATCGGTTTCTTCTTTTAACGGAATGCTATATTTAATAGGGGTTTGACCCATTCCATTAGTTTTATACATAGTCGATAAAAATTCTGTTGCTTTTTCTATATCACTTGATGCCCCGGATGTTAAGTTTTCTTTACCGAAAACTAATTCTTCGGCAACATATCCGCCTAACATCATAGCAACTCGAGGAATCAATTCTTTTCGTGAGATATATTTCCACGCAAAACTTGAATAAACAAATCCTTGGCTGTCTGCATCAGTTGTAATTGAATAAACTACATCAGGAATTGTTTTTAGTAAGATTATGGATAATACAGTATGACCGCTTTCATGAACGGCAGTAATTGCCTGTATATCGTCTCTCTTATTTTGGCGAACATTTTCCAACGTTGTTGTAATTTCTGTTTGCGATGTATAAACAGTTTTTTGTTCTTTTCGGTAATCACATATCAATCTCTTATTATTAACTGAAAAATGCAAGCTGTCAACATTAAGTCTTTTTAAGAATATTTCTGAATAAAAGAAACTGATTTTACTTTTAAGCACCTGATGAATGGAAGTAAAAATTGGTCGAACGCCTTGAGTTGGATAAACCCCTTCATTGTATATAGTCTCATGTATTGTGCTATCAATCCCTACTTTCAAATTAAATGCATTGGTCAAACTTTGAGAATACTTAGTTAGTTCATTTTTAATAATTTTCTGATAAGATATTTTATCAAGTGCAGGATAAATTATATGAATATTCCCTAATCTTGCTATCTGTTCATTCCTGAAACGATTTTGCAATGCTCTTTTGATTTTTGGGACGGTTATTTTTTGGGATAATTTATTGAATTCGTCTGCATCAATATCCGCGCTGAAATTGTCGCTCATTGTATATGCCTCATCAAGGTTTCCAAGAACAAAAATCAGGGCTTTAGTGAAATTTTTAATTGAAGGTCTTTTCCCTATTTTAAGAACCTTGTTTAGAAAAAGTATTGTGTCATTCGCAGAAAATGATAACAGTATTTTTTCAACATCTTTCTTTAAATAAAGACGAAGTTGTTCACCGGCAAACTCAATAATTGTTTCATATTCATCTTCTGGTACAAAAAGCAACCTTTCACCTTCTTCAACGGAAACTTTCATTTCATTGCAGTACAATTCAA
Organism: uncultured Flavobacteriales bacterium; assembly: GCA_964619305.1. Lineage (GTDB taxonomy): Bacteria > Bacteroidota > Bacteroidia > Flavobacteriales_H > CAZUDW01 > CAZUDW01. Next base: position 2,435 of record CAZUDW010000078.1, on the reverse strand, counting down.
TATTATTGACAACAATCCCTTTCTTAACTTCGACTCCGGCTTTAAGCAGATGTAATAATTTGTATATTAAATCTTCAAATGACCATAATCCTCTTTTCCATTCAACATATTGAATTCTGCCAGAATCAATCATTTCCCATATCATTCGGTTTTTGTCATTTTCAATTTCCTGACGGAACGGACCGGCAACAGTTCTGCTATGTTGAATTTCATCTAATGCGATGATTACAGGTGAAGTATCATTATTTTCGCATAATTCATCCAAAGAATCTCTAAACGAAAAACTGCCTTCTTTTTCACCTAGGTCGAATCGATAATAAGAGCCTTCAAAATCAATTAATTCAACTAGACGGTTTACTAATGAAGTTTTCCCAACGCCTGTAAGACCCCAAAGATTTACAACGACAGGTTTTTCTTGTAAATCTGGAAGAAAAAACCAACTACTCACATTGTCTATTACTTCATCAATAATTTTATCAATCCCGATAAACTCTTGCTTTAGAACTTTTCTTGCGTTGTTAAGAATCTCTTGTTTGCTTAAAAATACCTCTTTCAAGTCTAAATTATTTGCTTCCATATCATTGAATATTTAAAGTTATGAAGCAAATGTATTTAGGCGCTACGCCAAACTATGACGAGGTGTTACTTAAACTTATAATTATTAAATTTAACAAATAATTTTTCACTATAAGGCAACAGGAATGAACCTGTATTAGAATCTCCAAGAATCATTACATTTTGATTACTTGTAACCCATTCCTGGCCAAGCTTCCAAGCAATATAAGCATCTAAATAGTCATCCTGCTTTTTTCTTGGTTTTTCCTTTATTAATTTGATGACTTCATCGTCAATAATACTTTTTGATTTTAATATTTCTATAAGGCAGTCTATTATTTTTTCGTTTTCTTCCTTTTTCCCTTTGTAATTCCAATTTGTTAAACCATGGTTTTCTTCTCTACACCACAACCAGATTGCTACTGCCGGATGAACTTCCGTTATAGAAAGCGTAATATCCTTCTGGTTAAAAACAAGTTGATATGGATGATTAAAGTTACATTCATTTGTTTGAGGATAACCTAAAAGATTTTGAGTTATAATCCAATGGGGACAGGTTGAATATCCCATAACAGAAATTCCTTTTGGTGTTTCTTCTCCTTCTTTTTGAGAGAAAAATTTTTCAATATCTCTTTTGGTGAATGGAGAAGAACAATCTATACTAAAAGATAATGGAGCATCCCAGCAAATCAGCATTTTATTTTCCGTATTTTCTTTTTTAATTTTCTTTAAACATCCCTTCAATTTTATATAAGAAAAGGGAAAGAAATTATTGCCATCAAAGACAGTACTTTCCTTTGATGGAGCAGGATCTATACCAATTACTTTAATCATAATTCTTCAATTGAAGTTGTTCAAAGTCGACTGTTGAAAAAACACAAATATATGACCTTGTGTCAATATTTCTCCAAATTTCTTTTTAAAATCTCTTTAATTTCATCAATTAACCATTGCGGTTCAATGACTTTAACTGTTTCTCCATGCTTTAAAATCTGTTGGGTTAGTTCATAATTTGGAACTACTTTAATTGAGATTCTGCATTCATGTTCATCATCAATCAAGATTTTTTGTGATGAATGGAGAGGTAAGGTCTTTACATATTTTCCCTGTATTGGAGTAAATGATAATACAATGGTCTGTGGAATGTTCTCGGAATAAACCAAACCGATGGTTTGATTAAACATTTCAATCGGATTCAGCTTTTTGTCGGGCTTAAATGTTTCTGTTTTTATTTCAATTTTTTCAATCCTGTCAATTCCAAATGTTCTGAATTCATTAAATCCACCAATTATACCAACTACATACCAGCGATTTTGGTATTCCTTTAACAAGTATGGTTTCAGTGTGTACTTTCTTAATTTCTCTGTATGAAAATTAAAATGGGTAAATGATATTTTCCGATTGTCTTTAATCGCTTTTAATAGTGGTTTAAGATTTTCAATTCCTTTTAATCCGCCACCATTGTCGAAGGAAATATGTTTTAAGGAATCTTTACTTTCAAGTAAGCTTTCTGTTAGCAGTTCTGCTGTATTAACGATTTCCAGAAACCGAAAAAATGATTCAATGTTTAAACTATTTTCGTAATCAATGTAATAACCGTTTTTATCTCGGTTATATTTTATTTCAATTCCAAATTCGAATCGGATTTGTTCAATATCTCGTTGAATTGTCCTGTCACCAATTTCAAAACCGTGTTCAAAAAGGTAATCTTTTATTTCTTGGAACGATGGAAATTGTCCACGTCTAATTTTTTCTATTTCAAGGGTGTATCTCCTTATTGTTCCGTGCTTAGACATATAGCAGAATCTTTTTGTAGGTCGGCAAAAATTGCACTCTTTTGCAAATTTTGATTTGTGGGTCAGCCTGTGTCCCGAAGGGCA
>CAZUDW010000077.1:9653-14807 GCA_964619305.1 uncultured Flavobacteriales bacterium | reverse complement strand
CACCCATTCAACAAATTAACTACTCAAACAATTGTTTAACTTAAAACTTAGAAATCATGCCAAATAGAGGACCATTCCCGACAAAAGATTTCATTATATGTTCTATCAGGCTTTTCCCGGCTCCTTTTTTATTGATATTTTTCTTGTAAACAGGTAAATATTTTGTATTTATTGCAATAGCTACCAAAATCACAGATAGTTTTGCCTACCTTTGCCGCTTATAAAGAAAAATATATTGAGAAATTTTGAAAATCTGGGCCTTTCTTTAAATGTGATTGAGGTACTGAACAAGATCGGATTTAAAAAACCAACCCCCATACAAATTCAGGCAATACCTTTATTACTGCAAAACGATCCAACAAATTTTATCGGTATAGCGCAAACCGGGACCGGGAAAACGGCAGCTTTCGGTCTTCCGCTGATCGATCTGGTTGACATCAATGATAAATCCACCCAGGCACTGATCCTGTCGCCAACCAGGGAACTGGGGCAACAGATAGCAAAGATGCTGAGAGAACTTTCACAGAACAACAAAGCCATGCACGTGGAAGTTGTCTATGGGGGAGCAGCAATCACCAACCAGATCAGGGCATTGAAAAAACCCACACAGATCGTAATAGCCACACCGGGGCGCCTGCTGGATCTGATAGGCAGAAAAGCCATCAGGCTTGAAAATGTGCGGTATGTAGTATTGGATGAAGCCGATGAGATGCTTAATATGGGCTTTAAGGAAGATATAGATAAGATACTATCCAACATCCATGGCGAAAAGGCGATATGGCTCTTTTCAGCCACCATGCCCGCAGGGATCAGGAAGATCGTCAGGCAATATATGCAGTCTCCTTTGGAAGTAACCATTAACAGGGAAGAGAAGATCAACAAAGACATCATCCACCGCTATATTGTGACAAGGGTTTCGGATAAATTACCGGCACTCAGAAGATTTCTGGATATGCAACCTGAGATGCGCGGCATCATGTTTTGCAGAACAAGGAGGGAAGCACAGGCAATATCTGAGGAGCTTAGTACACAGGGTTATCATGTAGAAGCTTTGCATGGGGACCTTTCCCAGTCTCAGAGGGATGCAGTGATGAGGCGCTTTAAACAGCGCTCCATGCAGTTGCTGGTTGCTACTGATGTGGCTGCCAGGGGCATTGACGTAAGCGAGTTGACGCATGTTATTCATCATAAATTACCAGACCAGATTGATTATTATACACACAGAAGCGGCAGGACAGGACGTGTAGGAAAACAAGGCATTTCGCTTTCTTTCATCACAAAAAACGAGATGAGACGCATTGCTGAACTGGAAAGGAAAATGGATGTGAAATTTGAAAAGATAGAAGTGCCGGGGGCAGAGGAACTGAAAACCGTCAGATTGGAAGAATGGGCGAGAAAGATCATTGAAGAAGATGTGGATCAAAACAATGCTGATATGTTTGAGGAAATACAGCAGAAATTTTCGGATTTGAGCAAGGAAGAGCTGCTGAAACGACTGTTCTCCATGCAGATCAGGCAAATGAACGTACATGACAGCGACAGCAGAAACCTCAATGAAAATTACAAGGAATTCCGTTCCGATAGAACAAATCAGAGAAAAAATGGCAGAAGAAACAGGGAAAGAACAGAGCAGCAGAGAATCAACGGCAACAGTAGCGGAAAAGAAGGATACAACAGGTATTTTATCAATATCGGGGCAATGGATGACGTGAGTAAAAAAGACCTGATAAATTTTTTGGCTGAGACATCAGGTATTGCACATAAATTCTTCGGGCAGATGAGTTTGCAAGGCAATTGCACCTACTTTGATGTGGATAGCTCTAAAGACAAAGGGTTAAGCAATAAATTCAATGGTATTGAGGTGGACGGTCGCGAAATACGTGTAAACAGAGACATTGAAGGCAGGTCATCTGCAAGATCATCGCACAGAAGAAAATCCGGAAACAAATCATATCATAGAAACAGCTCAATAGATAAAGAAGTATCCTATAGAAAGAACGGCTCATACAGAAAAGAAGGAGCTTATAAAAAAGACAGACACCATAAGAAGGATAATTCATTCAAAAAAGAAGGATCCTATAAAAAAGACAACTCAAGATTTAAAAAGAAAAGATAAATAAACGCAACTGGTAAGAGGTTTAAATGATCAGATAAATATGGGACATAGAAATTACAACACATTCATTAAAAAACAAAAAGAAGAGAAAAAAAGAAAAAAGAAAGAACAGAAGCGGAAGAAAAAAGAAGAAAGAAAAAAGCAATCCGAAGAGAACACATCCGATGATATGATCGCATATGTGGATAAAGACGGCAACCTGTCTTCGGAGCCACCGGAAGAAGAACCCCCTGCCGGGAAATAACTAAAGCAGCAATCTGCCTGCTGAATCATACCGGGAATTCATGGCAAACCTGCCTAATACTTGTTGCTGTATTTTTAATGGTAAATTGTTTTGTTTTTCTTTTTTGACTCATTTTTGTGCGAAGAAATTAAGTTAATATTTCTGTCAACTTATTTCAGGACAAGTCATATCGCCAGCGCTTAGCGGAAAGAGCGTATAACATCCTTCTCAGCGCAGGATCTTCAGAAGCGTTTTTCCTATGATCCTTAGGTCCGTCAATAAGCTTTGATCTTCTATGTACTTCAAAGCTAGCTTTAGTTTGGCGGGCATGATCTTTTCCGTATAGGTCGTTTCGGGATCTGCTGATTTGGCAAGCAATTCGTTTTCACCGGCAAAGGCGATGGATGCATAATCGGTGATGCCCGGTTTCACCCTAAAGACTTTCTTTTGCTCCTCATTGTACAGGGCAACATATTTGGGCACTTCAGGTCTGGGACCCACCATGCTCATATTGCCGGTCAGCACATTGATGAGCTGGGGTAATTCATCCAGTTTGTATTTTCTTAAAAACCTGCCCGGCTTTGTGATGCGCCCATCCCTGTGGCTGAGTGTGAGCGGTCCTTTTGCTTCTGCATCTCTGACCATCGTCCTGAATTTATAGAGAATGAAGAGTTTTTCATACTTACCAACTCTTTTTTGCCTGAAAAAAATCCCGCCTTTGGAATCAATAACTATGATGATGGCGATCAGCAGGAATAAAGGAGACAGGATGATCAAACCCAGAAATGAACATTTAATATCGAACAGGCGTTTTATCATGTAATCACTTCGTTAACGGAATCTGTCACTGCTTTTATGACTGTGTTCACCTGTTCATCGCTGAGATCATAATAAACGGGCAGGCTGACCTCCCTGCTGAAATTATCATAAGCCATTGGAAAATCATTGATGTCATAGCCGGTATTGCTGTAATAGGTGAGCAAAGGCAGTGGAATAAAATGTACATTCACAGCCACTCCTCTCCGGAATATGTTGCTGATGATAAGGTCACGCTGCATTTCACTGATGGATCTGATCCTTAGCAAGTAAAGATGAAAAGAGGATTTTTTATCCTGTTCGTTGTATGGAGGTAGCTGTGCCCATTCCTTTTGTTCGAAAGCTTTGCTGTAACGCTCAAAAATGCTTCTTCTCTGTTTGAGCATATCAGATTCATATCTTGAGAGTTCCACCATGCCCATGGCAGCCTGTATATCGGTCATATTACATTTGTATCCTGCTTCTGCCACATCATATCTCCAGTTACCGGAAGTGAATTTTGCCTGCGCATCGCTGCTTTGACCATGCAGGGATATGATTTTCAGGTGGTCGTATATTTCCTTGTTATCAAATGGCAGGGGGAGGTTCAGGCATATAGCGCCTCCTTCTGCAGTTGTGAGATTTTTTACGGCATGAAATGAAAAAACGCTGATGTCGCACAGACTACCGGATTTTGCACCCCTGTATTCCGCACCTATGGAATGTGCCGCATCTGCAAGGAGCAATATCCTGTTCAGTTTCTTTTGTATATCGTTGGATGGTCTGAACTTTGTTTTGATCACATCACTGCTGAGCAGAGTCCGTAGTTCGTTATAATCACAGGGCCATCCGCCTATATCTACAGGAATGACCGCTTTGGTTTTTTCTGTGATGGCTTTTTCAAGCCGGTCTGTGGCAATATTGAAATCAGTTTCCACATCAACAAAGACCGGAGTGGCACCGCAATGAACCACAACATTTGCTGTTGCACAGTAGGTGTATGCCGGAACGATCACTTCATCTCCCGGGCCAATTCCGAACCATCGCAGCATCAGTTCCAGACCGGAGGTGGCGGAATTTACGCACAGGGTGTTTTTGTTGCCGCAATAGGAGGTGAGGGCTGATTCAAATTCCCGTGTTTTCTTTCCGGTTGTGATCCAGCCTGAAAGCAAGACTTCCCTGACTGCCTCAACAGTTTTCTGGTCTATTCTTGGTGGTGAAAATGGTATCATGATTGGATGTTTAAAGCATGTTGTAACGCGGATTCCGATTTCCGCATTTTATAATAAAAGAAAGAATTGAAAAAAGCATAGAACACTACGCCTGCCTGTGTTTCCAGCATAGATTCAAATAAAAAATTCACGACAATAAAGATAAGAAAAACAGCATACAGCATTTGCCTTTTTCTGAGCGCATACCACAAAGGGAGTAACAGCATGACAATAAGCCAGATGCCTCCCGTTATTCCAACTGCTATCGCAGACTGAAGATATTGATTGTGGGCATTTAGGTTGTTTTTTATCCCCTGGGTAAATTCGTTTGTTTTAAAGGTAGTCATCAGCGCATCTTTCACATCACCAGTACCCTGACCTGTAAAGGGGGTTTTGAGGATGGTTTGGAAAGCAGCTTTCCAAATCGGAAACCTGCCTCTTGTGTTGTTTTCCGGGTTGCTTCCTTCAAGAACCGATACCATTTCCTTCAACCTGATCTGAACAAAAGTAGAATTCGAATACAGAACATAAAACCCGGCCGGGAAAAGAATCAGTATGGCTATGGAGATCAGCCACTTTTTATATCGGAAAATCAGGTATGAGCACCCTGCAAGGATTGCTATTAAAAGAGTTATGATACCCGATTTGGATGATAGCAGGCAAATAAAAATGATGATAATTACTGAAGCATTAACCAGGAGAATGTTTTTAATAACGGGGTTGTCGGGTTTCAACAGATTTCTGAAGATGATCAGCAAAGCCAGGCTGCAAAACATTGCCAGGTAGGTCGGATGATGAAGGAAGGAAAG
>CAZUDW010000077.1:0-9553 GCA_964619305.1 uncultured Flavobacteriales bacterium | reverse complement strand
GCAAAGCCAGGCTGCAAAACATTGCCAGGTAGGTCGGATGATGAAGGAAGGAAAGGTTTCTGTAAAAGAATATATCTGTATCTCCTGATGTATGAAACCGCCATTCCGCAATAGCAAGCAGTAAGATGGCCGTACTAATACAGCCGTAAGAAAAACATCTCAGCGCCCTGTCTGTTTCATTTTTGTGGTATTGTGTGATAAATGGCAGGAGCAAGGGAAATAGCATGAGGGAGAACTTCACCTGCAAATCAAATAGTCCGGCATGCATATTTTGGGTGTCAAGCAGGCCTAAAATAAAAAGCAGGTAAAAGCCGATCCATATCCAGACAATCGGATCAGATCTTATTTTTTTATAAGCTGTCCATTCCCAGATCAGCAATCTGTTCAATGCAAGTAAGGCGATGAGAACAGGGATAGGCGTTTTTACCAGTGGTATGACAAATGCAAGAGTACACAACAAGACATTTTCCAAATTGTAAAGCAAGTTTTTATTGAGCATGCCTTTCATAGTTATTTGTCTGATGCTGCAAGCAGGTAGTTGGTGATAACGGAGCATGCTTCTCCTGCTCCATATAGATTGATATTGAAATCAGAAGATTTATTCATCATGCTGATGGTATGTTTTTTTATCAGATCAGGATTTGTCCCTGACAGTATGTTGAACCCGTGTTCAAGCAATTCTACCCATTCGGTTTGTTCTCTCATCGTTACGCAATGTTTGCCAAAGAAAAAAGCCTCTTTCTGCAAACCTCCGCTGTCGGTAATCACCACGCTGCAATGTTTTAAAAGTTCAATCATATCGAAATACCCAACCGGATCAATCGAGTTCACATCCAGTTGTAAGTTGTATTTTTTCAGCACACCTGAGGTTCTCGGGTGAAGAGGCAACACGACCGGAATTTTTTTATGGAGTTCGTTTAGCGATTGAACAATATTTCGGAATCTTGTTGGGTCATCTGTGTTTTCAGCCCTGTGGACGGTGCAGAGAATAAATTCACTCAATCCGAGCTTATTCAACACTTCAGATTTATCTGCAGAAAATGCAGCATAATACAAGGCAGCATCTTGCATGACATCCCCTGATTTGACCATGCTGCAACCGAAATCGTTAAATCCTTCATTGACCAGATTCTTCATAGCCGTATCTGTTGAGCAGAAAAGAATATCAGATATCCTGTCAGAGAGTATTCTGTTGATCTCTTCCGGCATTTCCATGTTAAAACTACGCATCCCGGCTTCTACATGAGCCACTTTTATGTGTAATTTCTTTGCTGCGAGCGCCCCGGCCAAAGTAGAATTGGTGTCACCGTAAATTAGCAGCAGGTCTGCTTTTTCTTTGATGATGACCTGCTCCACCGCTTCAAGCATTCGCCCTGTCATTGCACCATGACTGAGATTGTGCACTTCGAGATTATATGTGGGCTGCGGGATATCCATTTCATCAAAAAACAAACTACTCATTTTATTGTCAAAATGTTGTCCGGTATGCACAATAATTTCTTCGATTTCTGCATGTTTTTTGAATTCCCTGCTAAGGGCAGCAGCTTTAATGAACTGCGGTCGTGCGCCTATTACTGTCAGTATTTTCATTCCTCTGTTTTTACATCATTTACAGTTTGTTTCATCATTTTTCCAATTACTGTTGATAGCTTCCTGGCAGAGATATCATCTAAATGACTTCCATCATAAGAGTGAAAACCATAGCGGCAAGGAATATCTAGCCAAATGCCACCGGAAGAGACAAATCTCTTTTTAAAATCATACACATCAAATCCGCTCATCTGTTGTTCCAGTAAATCCATGGCTTTTGTTACCGGTGGTTGAAATCCATAAACACTAATTCCTCTTTTAGTACAATTTTTTACAAATAAAAGAGTTTCATTCACACTTTCTTCTGAGGCGATTGTATGTTCATACTGCTTTTTGTATGACGGCAGCGCTTCTGTAGTATCTTCGGGAATTTTATATGAAGACACCCAGCCGTTTTTATTAAAATACTGGTAGTAGTGCGGTTCCTGACCGGGAAAAATCATCGGGTTGAGATCAATTGGTTCAAAGGCAGAAACCATGGGATAAATATATTTTCTTTCTATAATCTCATAGAAGGGACGGGTGTTTTCCTGTGTAAGTTGCTTATTTTTCCTTGCTTCTTCCGAAAGGGAAAAAGGGGTGATGCCAAGGACAATAATCGGCTGTTTTTCTGTGGTGTCTATTGTGGATAAACAAAAATTAAGTGCTTTTTTATTCATACCGCCTGAAGAATATCCCATGTTGTGTACCCGGTAGCCCGGAAAGAAGGCAGAAACGTCATCAGGGTTGATGCCTCTGTATGTCCTGGAGTCACCATAAAAGAGGATATTCGGTTTTTTGTCAGGAAAGGTTTTGGATGCCCAGAAACTATCGATATTGAAAGGAGAATCCTGTTTGAGCGGCTTTATTCTTGCAATCAAGGGAACGAATATCAGCAACAAGATGAATATCACTATAAAATTAATCCGTATAATTTTTTCGTTCATATCAGAATTGAAAATAGATAAATACCTGTTCAGGTCCTCTTAAGAACAATACCATCAGAATCATGATAAATAACTGTGAAACCATCACCGTATTGTTATTGGCAAAACTGTGAAGTAATTTGTTTTTGCTTTTGATGAAATATAGTATTTCAATCAAAAAGGAAATACCCAGAAACAAATAGGAGGAGAAAAACTGTTTAAACGGAATGATAGAGGTTTTTGCGGAAAACATCAGGGATAAAATATGATCTGCTTTATCAACAGTGCCAGCCCTGAAATAAACCCATGCAATGACAACGATAAACATGGTAATACAATAACGAATAAACCGAATGGATGTGGTTTTAAATAATGGATTGAAGCGTTCTGTTCCAAGGGCAATTGCGTGAATAAAACCCCAAATGATGAAAGTGAAAGCTGCACCATGCCATAAACCCGATAGCAGCATTGTAACCGTCATATAAAACAAAGACAAGTATTTTCCATGCCTGTTGCCTCCAAGTGCAAAATAAACATAGTCGCGAAACCATGAGGAAAGGGATATATGCCATCTCTGCCAGAAATTTTTCAGGGTGGATGCCAGGTATGGGTGATTGAAGTTCATTTTGAAATGATATCCCATCATTTTGGCGAGCCCCCTCGCAATCAGACTGTATCCGCTGAAATCAAAATAGATTTGAAAGGCAAACCCAACGGTAGCTATCCACCAGTTGAATGCACCCGTGTCAGGGGTGTCTGCATTGAAATAATGATTTACCATAACGGCAATGTGATCAGCCAGAACCGTCTTTTGGAAGAACCCGGTTATAACAAGCCTGAAACCATGCCAAAGCTGGATTTTAGTTGTTTTTCTGTCTGATGATAATTGTGTTAAAAGATCTTTTGCACGGATTATAGGCCCTGCAACAAGCTGAGGAAACATGCTGAGATATGCAAAGAAATGGAAGATGTTTTTCACGTAAGATAATCTTCCTCTATAGATATCTATGGTGTAGCTCATGGATTGGAATGTATAAAAACTGATCCCTACCGGGAGCAAGAGGAAAAACTCCGGAATATGTGAATGAATATCTGCGTGAAGACCGAAGTGATTTAACAGCTTGTCCAGATTATAAGAAAGAAAATAACTGTATTTAAAGAGAATTAAAGATCCAAGATTACCAATCAGAGAGAAGATCAGCCAGATTTTACGGTATTGTGGTTTCCGGCTCATTGCTATTCCCGCTATATAATCTATCAATCCGCTGAAAATAATCAGGAAGAGGAATCGCCAGTCCCACCAGGCATAGAATATGAAAGATGCAAGGGTGAGAAAAAACCACCGGGAATGATTTCCTTTCTTTAGCAAGGGCCATAACGCAAAAAACACCAGGAAGAAAATGACAAAAGAAAAGGAGTTGAAAGCCATTTAGCTTATCATTTTATAAAAGTCCTGAGCAATCTTTTCCCTGTTGAAGAAATCTTGCACAAATGTTCTGCCTCGTCTGCCCATTTTGGATATTTCTTTCCTGTTATTCAACAACCATCTGATTTTTTCAGACAGATCGGCTGCGTTTTCGGGAATAAAAGAGATACCTGCTTTTGCCCGCTTAATAAACAGTTCTTCTGCTTCACCTTCCACTCCCAGTAAAACAGGTTTTTCCATTGCCAGCGCTTCAAATATCTTGGAAGGTATCGCTCCTTTGAAAAGTTCCAGTCGTTTAAGCGGTACAATAACGGCATCAGCAGCAAACAAAATGGCAGGTAATTCCGGCTTTGGCACAGCATCAATAAATATTACATTTTCCAGTTTGAGTGCATCTGCTATTTGCATAAGTCTGGGTTTTTCCGGTCCGTTACCTAATAATATAAACTTTATTTCGTTATTATTTTTGTGATCCCGGGCTACTTCCAGGATTATTTCCAGCCCTTGTGCATACCCAATAATGCCGGCATAAATAAACAGCAAATCGGTTTTTTTGAATCCTTGTTCCATGCGCCAGTCAGAGGATATGCTTTGCGGATTGAAAAGGGCAATATCTGCTCCGTTGGGAAGCCAGTAAACGGTTTTTTTAGGGAAACGATTCCTGATATTATCAACAATGCCTTGTGTTTGTCCTGTGATCAAAGCAGCTTTTCTGTACATAAATTCTTCAAGCCAGGTGGACAGTTTTAAAAAAAATCTATTTCTGACCAGACCGAGTTTTTCAGCGCTTTCCGGCCACAGGTCTGAAACGTTGAATATGAGCTTCGCTTTCTTCGCTTTACAAAGCAAAAATGCAGTGATTCCTAAAAAAAGGGGAGGTGATTCACAAAGAATAAAATCAAATTTCTTCAACCGGAACAAACCTGTCCACAATGAAGAAAATACAAAGGAAAAGTAGGTTAGTAAACGTATTGGAATTGCCTTGTTTGTACTGACAAAAATGGAAGAACGATAGACTGTTAATCCGTCTATTTCTTCTTTGCAATGCCATTTGCCTTTGTAAGCTTCGTGAATCTTCATTTGAGGATAATTGGGCATGGCCGTTAGTACTGTAATCTCAATTCCGAGTTTCTGCAACCTGCTGGCAAGTTCGTGCAAGCGATTTTGTGGAGCTCCAGTTTCCGGTGGATAATACTGTGTAAGGATGAGGAGTTTCATTCTTTATAATCTTGAGCTAACAACAAAGCATATTTATGGAACTTTTCATATCCTGTCATACGGTATAAAATTTTTAACTGCCTCTGATGTATTTTATGGTAATAGTTATCTTTCACCTTGTGTTTTAAACAATAATAACTCATGTCTTTTTCGTTTCGAAAATCACCCAGGTAATTGTCTATCGTAGCGAGAGAACCTTGCAAGATGTCGAAAGCTTCAGGGTCTTTCGTTAACTCATAATATTCATAGATACCAAACATGGCGAACATCATTCCGTTCAAGGTATGACAAGAAACATCCATAGGATACTCCTCTAACCATAAAAAACCTTTTTCATCAACACAAGAAATCCAATGAAAGGGTTCATTTGCTTTTAATAATTTAAATGATTGAAAAACTCTACCGGCATGTTTCAAATAAACTGAATCATTGGTTTCCTTATATAATCGTGATAAAAGAGAAAGCTCCATCCCTTGTGCCATGGCAGAATACCAAGGCGAATATATTTCTTGAAAAGCATTGTCATGAATAAAGTAAGGGAAAGAGTAAACGATTAATGTTGCATCATCCACTTTCAATGATTTGTCAATAAGGGAAAATGCTATTTTATCAGATAATTCCAAACTACTTGTATCATGAGCAAAATGATAATCATTGATTTTAACCAATGCTATTTCGATAGAATACACAGGATGGTACACCATCTTATTGTTAAGAAAATTGTTGGGCGTTATGTACGTGCTTTTAATATTCATTAATGGGATTGAATCATCATCGTATTGAAATTTATTTGCTGTGTAAAAGCCAGTAAAGGGAAGACTATCATAAGGCAAATCAATTAGATTAAAATCTTTCTTGTTGTATATTAAGCTCATGCAATCCTTTCTTCCTTTTTCAGCCAAAGGATTAGAACAGGCATAAAAAGACAAAATAATTATTAAATTAAGATAGATTTTCATAACAACTTATTAAACGTTTTTCTTCATTGTTCCAGTTGTATTTTTGCAAAATCATTTTTCGCCCATTATAGCCCATTCTTATTGCTTCTTCTTTGTTATTTAACAAATAATTAATGGCCTTAACTATTTTCTTTGGATTTAGTGGATCGACACAAATTCCACATTCATATTTTTCAACAATATCTTTCCATAAAGGAAAATCAGAGCAAATAACAGGAAGACCTGCCGCCATATATTCAAACATTTTATTCGGTTGAGCATCTATATGATTTGGCAAAGGGAGAAATGTCACAATACCTGCAATGGCTTGCCTTAAAATATTGCTGACCTCATCACGACTAACCATACCGTATTCCTGAACGTGCTTCCAACCATCAAGCGATTTTAAATGATTGCGATAATTTTCAGGAGAATATGGTCCGGCTAACAATAGCTTTACATCTTTAAGTTCTTCCATTGCACGGACAATCTCTTCGAGTCCTCTAATATCCGATATGCCCCCTGTATAACAAACAGCATTTTCTTTATTTTCCCAATTTTCATCATCAGGAATTTCTTTCTGTAATGGGTAGTTATTAATATCGATTGTATTAGCATTTATCTTGACAAAACGGTTTCTGATATAGGGTGTAGCAGTAATTATTAAATCAAGTTTCTTCACAATACGATTTTCGTATCTTTCAAAAAGAGCAGCAACCATTAATCTGAAAAATTTCGGTATCCAATACTTGGAAAGCACTTGCCTGGGTACGTCCTCATGTGCATCATAAATAACTTTTTTTCCTGCCTTCTTCAACTTTTTTGCTATCCGCAATAATTCCGGATCGTGCAAATGGTAGATGTCTGCATTTACTTCCAGTGCTTTTTTTAGTACCCGGTTCACCCCACTGGTAATTCTACTTATCCTGCTTTGGGATTTATGTGAAATACCTATAATATTTACTCCTTTTTCTGTTCGGTTTTCTGTGTTCAATGCAACAAGAAAAACTTCATAGCCTGCTTTTGCGAGTGAAACACACTCCTTATGAAAAATGCGCACATCATTGGAACTATGAACGGAAGTGAGATGACAAACAGTAAGCATATTAACTTAATATAAAGCACAAAATTAGTATTGACCACATCCTATATTAACAAGGCGCAAAAAAGTTATTCACCAGAGGATAAGAAAATGTTTGTAATGTCAGGAGCGTTTAAACAAATATTTCATCCTGATTCCGGTGAAAAACACTCTTCCCTCATAAGGATAAAAATAGTGAGCATCATTTCTGTTGATATCATACCATAAAGAATACATGGTATTAAACATATTTTCAAGCCCTGCATACAATTCAATGAAAAGATTGGATTTCCCGATAAAATGTTCAAAACCTGCATTGCAGCTAATGAGTGAATAGGGGGAAGAGAAACTTCTGTTGCTGTCATTGAGGGCGATTTCTCCGATTTGTGTTGCTTTTAGATCAATTCGAAATCCATAAGGACATCTGGCCAATACATCGGCTGTCCATTTCCAACGGGGATATCCGGCAGGGATATTTCCTGTGTAGTACTTCCCTTGCAGTACGTAACGATCAAATTCATTCCAGTTATAGTTAACCGATGCCCGGAATCTTAATAATCCATTGTTTTCAGTCTGTAACAGTTTCCATAAAAGAGATGATTCGAATCCTGAATAGGCAACATCTGCTGTAGGAAGCTGAACTAAATAATTTTCTACAGGAGAGCTGTTAACAATCATACCCTCCAGTGAGGATTTATAATAACAAATGTGTGCATGGATACTTTTGTTTGCAATCAGTTTTGCTCCAAATTCTAGATTTAATGCTTTTTCCGGTGAGGCATCTTTGACAAGCACATCATTGTTTGTAACGATCAATTCCTGTGCAGGCACATTAAAGCCGTAACTTCCCTTTGCATACAGCACAAACAGTTGCCCTAAATATTTTCTCACTTTGATTTCAGGACTGAACAAAGGCCTGAATATTCTGATGCCTGTGAAATCTGTTGAGTCAGTATCGAAGAGGTCAAAATGACCATATTCAACATAATGCCAGCCGGCACCACCAGTTAGACAAAACCGAAAGGGGAGAGGGATGGTCCCTTGAGTAAATACCGAGAACCTTTTCGGTTTGTTATTGTAATGATCAAAAAGGTTTTTGGGTTCCCCGTAATAATTGGTGTATTGAAACTTCTTTTCAACATCTGCCTGCGCCTCAATATTGATTGTGAATAAACTTTTATGACCTGCTATGATTGGGGTGTATTTTGCTCCTACACTGCCGCCTGTTCCTGTTGCATTTTTTTTATCAAATTCGTTTTGATAAAGACTTTCACCCAGTGAGGCAACACTTTTTTGGGTTGTGAGAAAGACCCTTGCGATGTACTCTAATCTATTGTTCTGTTTGAATTTATGTGATATACCTAATAATAAGTTGCTTTGTTCTGCATGAGTTTTCAATGTTTTTGCTATTGGAACGTCTATCCAACTGCTATCATAAGCCTGTGTGCTGTCAAGCCCTCCGGGAAGGCCGTATTCTCCGTCATAATAATGAGCGAGAATACAGAAGTTTCTTTTGCTGTCTATCTTTATGTCAGACATTAGGTTGAGTTGCCGGTATCTTCCGTAACCCTGTTTCCTGTATCCCCCGGAGAAGCGATTCACATAACAAATGTTCATTTGAGCATTATCCTGTGCTGATACCGCTTTTATTCCGTAATCCACCATTGCATTGCTGCCGAAGGCAAATCCGGCTTCCAGCGAATTGATCTCCTCTTTATTAATTCTTGTTTCTAAATAAATGTTAGCACCTGCACCAATGCCATTCGAATATGGCCCTGATACAAATACGAGGTCTGTAATTAGCTCCTGATCGAAAAAAGTCAGATCGATATTTCCGTTTGCAGATGTAATGGGGATACCATTCCAATATATGCCCAGGTTGCAGTTTGTATTGGAAAAATATGCAGGCTTACCACGAATACTCAAACGCGACAATCCATTTGGTACTATGCGTTCTATATAAAGGCCCGGAATAAAGCCCGGAGCATCGGATACAGATCCGGGTATAAATCTTTCATCCTCAAATGAAACGGTATCTGCATCAAACGCAGATTGAATGGAAGTTGAAGCAATGTTACTTGTATCTACGCTTTCGGCCAATTTTGTAATTGTGTCTTTTTGTGCATCTGCCATCAATGGGAGAAAACTGAAAGCCGTTAGCAGCATGCCTGAATATTTCACCCATTCAATCATTGCATAAAGATAGATATATCTTTTTTTACTGTCTGAGCTTACCCAACTTTTACCGCCATTCTGTATTTGGGTGTTGATGAATGCTCCCTGAAAGCACAGATTACGCTTGCACGGATGACTCAGGCAGTTGCCCGGATGGCTGATTCAAGCTGTTTAATTAAAAAAAGGTATAATATTGGCAATGCAATTGATTTATATTATA
>CAZUDW010000076.1:0-14828 GCA_964619305.1 uncultured Flavobacteriales bacterium | reverse complement strand
AAATAATACGGGGTTATGATTATATAGATATTATGAATTCATTTGGTTCATCGTTCTTTCAATTCCAATTGTCGCAAAAGATTTAATCATTAGAATGGCATTCTGCAAACCGCTTTCTAAGGTTTGTTTATCTTTTTCTTTCCATTGCCCGAGCACATAATCAACTTGTTCTCCTTTTTCAAATTCATTGCCAATGCCAAATCGCAATCTTGGAAATTCCCGGGTGCGCAATGTCTCTATTATATGAGAAAGACCGTTATGACCGCCATCTCCCCCAAATGGTTTCAGTCTAAGTTTACCAACAGGTAAAGCAATGTCATCTGTGACAATCAATAATTTCTCTAAAGCTATTTTTTCTTTTTGTAACCAGTAAGCGATAGCTTTACCGCTCAGATTCATATAAGTAGTAGGTTTAATCAGGATCAGCGTTCTGCCTTTTAATTTAAATTTTGATCGGTAAGCATAGCGCTCTAAAGAGAAGTTTACATCTTCCTGTTGACATAATTTATTAAGGACATCAAACCCGATATTATGTCTTGTGGAAGCATATTCATCCCCTATGTTGCCTAAGCCTGCAACAAGGTATTTCATACATGATGTTTTTTAAGTATATATCCGGCCTTTTAATCAGCCTTAGCATCTGTTTGAGATTTTTCCCGGTCTTTGTCTGCTGGGGTTTCCCCGGTGCCTGATTCCTCTTTCTCCGCCTGTTGTTTATTATACTCAGCTCTTTCTTCTTCTGTCATTGATTCAAGATCAACTTCTTCTTCTTCTTCTTCGACTTCTGTTTCAATCAATGCTCTGGCAACGCTGATTCTGACAATAACATCGTTATCTGAATGTAAAAACTGGATACCTTCTGTTTTGATGTCTCCCACCTTGACTGAATCACCAATATCCAGTTGTTCAATATCTATTTCAAATGCATCTGGAAAAAGTTTAGGTAATCCCTTCACTTGCAGGGATGGTCTGGTAAACCTAAGTACTCCTCCGTTTTGTACACCAATTGCCGTTCCCTTTAATTTTACAGGTAATTTCATTGAAATTTCCTTTCCTTCTTTTGCCTCAATAAAATCAACATGCAATAAGCTGTCGGTAACAGGATGAAATTGCGCAGAACTTAAAAAGGCAATATGATTATTTCCGTCAATCGACAATTTGACTTCATATATTTCGTGTGTATAAAGAAGTTTTTTGAAACTACTTTCCTCTACTAAAAATTTCACATTCTCTTCTCCACCATAGAGAATACATGGAATTTTTCCTGATCTCCTGCTTTTAACTGCTTCTGAGGTGCCTGATTTTTCTCTTTTTTGGCCTGATATTTCAATTGCTTTCATACGATTATTCAATTAAACTATAAAATGCTTACTTATTGATTGATGACTTACTACTCTGCTAATGACGTCCGAAAACATATCTGCTACGGACAAAACACTGATTTTTTTAGACTCTTTTCTCAAAGGGATGGTATCAGTAACAATCAATTCTCTTAAAACTGAGTTTTCGATTTTCTCAATTGCATCTCCCGACAAAACAGGGTGGGTACAAACAGCGCGAACACTTTTCGCTCCCAACCCGATCATCAAATCAGCTGCTTTTGTGATTGTTCCGGCAGTGTCAATAATGTCATCTACTAAAAAGACATTTTTACCCTGCACATCACCAATAACTGTCATGCTCGCTATTTCATTTGCTTTTTTTCTTTGTTTATAGCAAATAGCTAATTCGACATCCATGTTTTTAGCATAAATATTTGCTCTTTTTGTGCCTCCTGTATCTGGTGCAGCCATGACTAAATCAGTCAAATTCATTTTGCTTATGTATGGGATAAAGATTGTAGATGCAAATAGATGGTCAACCGGCACCTCAAAAAAGCCCTGTATCTGGTCAGCATGCAAATCCATCGTAATAACTCTGTTAACACCTGCTGCTGAGAGAAGATTTGCAATTAATTTAGATCCAATAGAAACCCGTGGTTTATCTTTCCTGTCCTGCCTGGCAAAACCAAAATATGGAATAACAGCTATTATTTGTTTTGCCGAAGCTCTTTTAGCAGCATCTACCATCAACAGAAGTTCAAACAGGTTATCAGCCGGAGGAAATGTTGATTGAATGATAAACACCTTAGCTCCCCTAACGGTTTCGTCAAACGATGGCTGAAACTCACCGTCACTAAATTTCAACAATTTAACATCGCCAAGAGGTAGTCCAAACTTTGCTGAAACCTTTTCAGCAAAGTATTTTGATACTTGACCTGCAAACAGTTTAACCTGAGATGACATATTTCTCTTTTTCCTTATAACAAAAGGGGTGCGAAGTTAATTAATTTCAGATCATTTCTCCAAACTTTTATTCCAATGTTACATCTGTTGATTTTTCCCATTTTAAACTAATCTGTACCTTCGCATTTTTAAGCAATTCTTGTTGGTTAAAAATTATTTTGCATTGAATTTGCCGAAGTGGCGGAACTGGTAGACGCGCTGGACTCAAAATCCAGTGATGGCAACATCGTGTGGGTTCGAGTCCCACCTTCGGTACAAATTCCTGATTGCAGGTTTTCTGAATATCTTACTATAATTATTAATAAATGACGACCCTGATTAAACCGGTCAAATAAAATTACGATGGAGAAAGCGCTTAGTTTTGATGAGATTTATATGCAATTAGCTCAGAATTTATCGCAGAAATCCCATTGTGTTAAGACAAAAGTTGGAGCAGTAATAGCAAAAGACACCCGCATTATCTCCCTGGGTTATAACGGCCCACCTGCCGGCACCTATAATTGTGATGAAAAATGGCCGGAAACTGGTTGTGAGAGAAGTTTAAGGGGAGGATGTTCCCTTTCTTTACATGCTGAAGAGAATGCAATTTTATATGCTGCTAAGAATAAAGTGACTTTGGATGGAGCCACATTATACGTTACTCTTTCCCCATGTTTACCATGTGCCAGAATGATATTTACAACTGGAATTAAGAAGTTGTTTTATCTTGATTCTTATGCTGATTACAAGAAACTTCAAAAAGATGAAGGAATAGAATTTTTATTACGTTTTAATATAAAAGTTGAAAAATTCCATTCATTACAAGATTAAGCCAACTGTTGATGAAAGGTTATAATAAATATGTCATCTATTTGCCATTTGCTTTTGCCATGGTTCTTGCAATAGGTTTGTATTTCGGTTCCAGAATACAATTTCAAAGCAAGATCTCATCATTAAGTGGAAGCATATCGAATAATGTTCACCCGATTCAGCATAACAAGATAAATGCCGTTTTAGATTATATCCAAAGTGAATATGTGGATAGTGTTTCTGAATCTAAATTGACTGATCAAACGATACAGTCACTATTACAGGAATTGGATCCTCATTCGTATTATATCACAGCTGAGGAATATGCAGCGATGAATGAGCCCTTGATGGGTGATTTTGAAGGCATTGGCATTGAATTCAGTATTCAAAAAGATACGATTGTCGTCATTGCTCCTATTGCAGGAGGTCCCTCTGAAATTCTTGGCATTCAGTCTGGTGATCGCATTGTGTATATAGATAGTGAATTAGTAGCTGGAATTGGCATAACTAATAAAGATGTGATGAATAAGCTGAGAGGACAACGGGGTACAAAAGTAAACGTCAAGGTATTACGGCACGGGTTACCTAAACTAATCCCTATTGAAATCACCCGAGATAAAATCCCTATTTATAGTGTTGATGCTGCATATATGCTAACAAAAACATGTGGCTATATTAAGATCAGTAGATTTTCTAAAAATACAATTGATGAATTGAAAGTAGCTGGGCGGAAATTAATTGAAAGCGGGTTAACAGAATTGATACTAGATCTCAGGGGCAATGGAGGTGGTTTTCTTGATGCAGCAGTACAAGTAGCTGATGAGTTTATCACTGGAGGTAAACTTATTGTTTATACGAAAGGCAGAGCAAGGAAAAAAGAAATGTACTATGCTGCGGCTGGAGGTATGTTTGAGAAAAGTAACTTGGTTGTGTTGGTGGATGAAGGTTCTGCTTCTGCAAGTGAAATTGTTGCTGGTGCCATCCAGGATAATGACAGGGGGTTAATTATTGGTAGAAGAACTTTTGGAAAAGGCCTGGTGCAGGAACAAACTCCGCTCTGGCCTGATGGTTCGTCAATACGATTAACCGTTGCCCGTTATTACACTCCTACGGGAAGATGTATTCAAAAACCCTATAAAAAGGGCTCAAAAACTTATTACAATGATTACTACAAACAATTAAACAATGGAGAGTTTTTAACTATTGATAGTCTTTCAATACCTGATTCTGAAAAATATAAAACAGCAGCCGGGAAAACAGTTTATGGAGGAGGAGGGATTATGCCGGATATTATAATTCCCTATGACTCACTTCATAATACCTATTATTTTGCTGAAATAGTATATAGAGGGATCCTGCAGCAATTTGCTTTTAATTACTCAGATAAAAATCGCAATATGTTGAACAAATATTCTTCATTCGAAGAATTTAAAAATTCATTTTTTATCAATAGGGGGCTTTTGAATGAATTTATCATTTATGCGGATAAGGAAGGAGTTGAAAAAAAAGAAAACGAAATTGAAAGATCTTTACCATTAATCAAAAATCGTTTAAAAGCATATATTGCCCGTAACATCTGGCAAAATGATGGTTTTTATCCATTAATTAATGAGATAGATCCTGCAATTAAAGTTGCAAAGCGTTCCTTGTCAGGACTAAAACAGTAAAATTTTATTCAGTTTAATAACTTGAATGTATCACAATAAAAAAAGTCCTGAAGATTCAGGACTTTTTTATTAAATGATTCTAAAGAAACCTATTCAGCGCTTGCTTCTTCTACTTCTTCAACAGCTGTAGTATCTTCCACAACATCTTCAGTACTTTCTTCAGTAACAGCTTCTTCAGTAGCAGTTGCTTCATCAGCTGCATTGCTGAGATTTTCAATCATTTCATTTGCAGCTTCTTCAGCTTTTGCAGCATCTTCTTCAGATGGTCCACATGCAGTAAATCCAAATATGGCTGCAATAACGGCTAATGTTAGTAATTTTTTCATGTTTCTGGTTTTTGGTTACAAAAAGATTAATTTTCAAGGCAAAAATAATTTTTTTTTTGAACTCACAAATTTTAATCATTTATTGATGTTACGCAACTTTTACCGGCATTTTGCAAGTTGGGTGTTAATAACTGCTTCAATTCTGCATGGGTATTTCTTATAGCCACTATCCTTATGTAATTCTTTATAAAAGTAATCGTATCTGTCACCCGTTAAATTGAGTCTGTCACCTGTTGAATTGAGTCTGTAATCCCTTGGAAAGTTAACTCTTGTAGGCGATTGTATTTTTTTTCATATTGATGGTCGCACTTACAAGGGAAAAGACAAAAGAGAGAAGGTAAAAGGTAAAAGTGGGCAAGTGTGGGCAGTAAATTATGTTTTGAATTTGTTTTAGCTGTAATGTTTAACACATCAATAATAAGACTAAAATCCTTACACTCATTTTAATAATGGTGTTTGATAAAACTGTACACTGTAACAATTCGTAGGTAAGCTTGACGAAATAATTTTTTAATCACTAATAAAATAATTCTAATATCATGTTATATAAACTTCCGGATTTAAGTTTCGATTACTCGGCTCTTGAACCACATATTGATGCAAAAACGATGGAAATACATCACAGTAAACATCACAACGCATATACAAATAATTTCAACAAAGCACTTGAAGATAATGCAATAGAGACAGAATCTTTAGAGAAGCTTTTTATGAATATCAGCCGATTACCGATTGCCGTAAAGAATAATGGTGGCGGGTACTTTAACCATTCGCTATTTTGGGAAGTAATGTCCCCATCAGGGGGAGGAGCTCCTCAAGGTAAAATACTAAGTGCTATTGAAAATTCATTTAATTCATTTGAAGAATTTCAGAATCTTTTTAACCAGGCTGCAACAACACAATTTGGTTCAGGTTGGGCATGGTTGATTGTGGACGAAAACAAAAATCTTAAAGTAACCAACACATCAAATCAAGACAATCCTTTAATGGATACAAGTGCTATTAAAGGGGTTCCTATTTTATGTCTTGATGTATGGGAACATGCGTATTACCTGAAATATCAGAATAAGAGACCTGATTATATCAATGCATGGTGGAATGTTGTAAATTGGCAGGCTGTAGAACGAAAATTTGAGCTTATTAATTAGAATATTCATTTGTGCATCATTGGGATTGCTCTTCTCTGATGTGAGAGGAAATGAGTTTTCTGAAGAAAAACAAGCTGATACTTGTTTAATGCTAAGTACGTCCATAGGGCATGTTGAACAGCATATTACGAAGAGTGCATTAATTAATACTACACATGTTTCCAAACCTCCTAAGAGAATTGCAGTAATACTTTTGGCAGTAACTTTAGGCCCATTTGGAGCTCACAGATTATATCTCGGTACTGCGCCATACGTGCCTGTTATTTATACATCAACACTGGGAGGTGGCCTTGGCATTCTTCCCCTTGCTGACATCATTGCTGTTTTGTTGACAAAAGATATCAACAAATACGTCAATAATGATAAGCTGATTATGTGGTTGAACTAATCGGTTTACTCTACAGTAACAGATTTGGCCAGATTCCTTGGCTGATCAACATTACAACCACGCTTTACTGCGATATAGTATGATAATAACTGTAGTGGAATAACAGAAATCAAAGGCATTAAACTTTCTTCTGTAGCGGGGATTTCAATAATATGATCGACCATGGTTGCTACTGTCTTATCACCTTTGGTAACAATGGCAATAACTATTCCGTGTCTGGCTTTTATTTCCTGTATATTACTAACCACTTTTTTATATGATGCAGCTTGGGTTGCAATAACTACAACAGGCATTTGTTCATCTATAAGTGCAATAGGACCGTGTTTCATCTCTGCCGCAGGATAACCTTCTGCATGTATATATGAAATCTCTTTAAGTTTCAATGCCCCTTCCAAAGCAACCGGAAAGCTATAACCTCTCCCTAAATACAAGAAATTCCTTGATCTTTTAAATTGCTCTGCTACCTTTTCAATTAACGAGTCTATCGCCAAGACTTTTTTAATTAATTGTGGGATAGTATTTAGTTCATTTATTAAACGATTGAAAAGTGAATTTGAAATTGTTCCTTTTCTTTTAGCAATCATAAGAGCCATAAGGGCCAGAACTGTTACCTGAGCAGTAAACGCTTTTGTAGATGCAACGCCAATTTCCGGCCCAGCATGAGTATAAGAACCTGCATGAGTTTCTCTTGGGATGGAAGAACCTACAACATTGCAAATGCCAATTATAGTAGCCCCTTTTGATTTAGCCAGTTTTATTGCAGCAAGTGTATCAGCAGTCTCACCGGACTGCGAGATAGCTATTACGATGTCTCCTTCATTAATTACCGGATTTCTATATCTGAATTCTGAAGCGTATTCGACTTCAACGGGTATTCGAGCCAGATCTTCGAAAAGATATTCTCCAACCAATCCAGCATGCCAGGATGTTCCACACGCGACAATGATAATTCTTTTTGCATTAGCAAATTTCTCTTCATATTCCTTTATTCCTCCAAGTTGTATGATCCCTTTATTAAGGTGCAATCTCCCCCTCATACTATCTTTTACCGATCGGGGTTGCTCATGTATTTCTTTAAGCATAAAATGCTCATATCCTCCCTTTTCCAACTCTTCAAGATGTGACTCCAACTCATGAATATATGGAATCTTCATTTTATTTGTTTTGCTGATTATCTTTAGCTTTTTCCCCTTATTAATTGTTACAATATCTTCATCTTCAAGATAAACAACATTTTTTGTATGACCGATCAAAGGGGTTGCGTCAGAAGCAACAAAATATTCGCCTTTCCCAATACCAACTACCAATGGACTTCCTTTTTTAGCAGCAATTAGTTCATCAGGAATAGCAGCAGACAATACTACAATTGCATAAGCACCTACCACCTGATTCATGGCAAAACGAACCGCTTCACTTAATTTCAATCTGCCCGTATTAAAAATATCTTCGATTAAATTAACCAGAACTTCAGTGTCAGTCTCACTTTTAAATACATATCCTCTTCGCTCAAGTTGCTTTTTTAATGTTACGTAGTTCTCAACAATTCCATTATGCACAATTGCAATATTGCCGGACATTGAAACATGCGGATGAGCATTTATATCATTTGGTTCTCCATGTGTTGCCCATCTGGTATGCCCAATTCCTAAATTGCCTTTTAGATTCTTATCAATAACATGTTCTTCTAACTCTGATACTTTTCCTTTACACCTGTATAGTTGCAGGTCTTCATTTAACAAAGCTATGCCAGCACTATCATATCCCCGATATTCTAATCTGTGCAATCCATTTATTAAAATCGGATATGCCTGGTTTTCTCCGAGATAGGCAACTATTCCACACATTATAATGGAGTATATGAAATTTCTAATCTTAGTTTATCAACTGAAGAGTTGGGTCCGTTAAATATCAGTCGGTTTGTACTGATTGCATCTCCACTTGGAACAAGATAAACACCAAAGTTGTTGTTTTGTCCTTTTACATATGTATTCAATATGTCCTGAATATGTCTTGTGATGACAAAGTGATATTCTTCATTGTCTGCATCATAAAGACCATCATAACCGGCCTCATTGTAAAACTGATCAGCAATAAAAGTACTTTTGCCTGTTGAGTCAATACCGGTTAAATAAAGTTCAACCGGAGGAGGAAACAAAGAAGAACTGTGATTCTGGGCTTTGATGATAAGTTCTGCTTTGTTTATAGCTATGTGTTGAGATGAAACAAAATCTTTTATAAAAGGAAATTCTATTTTTGTTTTAACACCAGCCATTGGTTGTAGATAATCTACTGATTCACCTGTAGCCTGGTTGTTGACGGCCTCTGAAACTATGGTTCCATTATAATCATGCCTGAACCGATTCACCCTGGCTGTCTTCTTATTTATATAATACTCATATTGGTACTTTTCATTGCTGTTCATATCATGATAATATAATACCAGGCGGGAGGATGTATGCGTCATATCTAAGGTGAGTATAGCACCTGTTCCTGAAAAAGGCATAATTCTGGTTGTATCAGGTTGTGCTGTTGATGAACCCACTGATACAGGCATAATATAAAATCCTTTAAAATAATTTATAAAATTCTCATCACTTGCATAAACATCTGAACCTGCATTTAATAATTCTTCCCCAAATGCTTTATCCATTTGAATTCTCATCTGTGGAACTTCTGTTATATTGTTAATAATAATGCTGTCTTCAAGATTGGGCACAAAATTGTATATTCCCCCTATTGGTTTATTCTCGATCGAAAAACTTTTATTGGAATAATAGATGCTGTCCTTCTCAATATCCTCCGAAACTCTGTAAACAACATACGACTGAGGATCGAGTTTGCCATAATATGTATAATAAACCATTGATAAAACCACCGAATCCACTTCCATATCATTTATATTGCCAAAATCTACATTTGTATTGGACAATCTGACCTGTGTATAGAGGCTTGCTTCAGACGGTCCAAATACCGGATCATAATAAGTTCCCAGCAAACTAAATGTTGCTTCATCAGACCTTACAGAGTCCACCCAAACTGTTTTTGCATATATGGTTGCTGTATCTGTATGATAAAGACCCAGTTGTTCGTCTGATGGCAAAATATTTAATCCAGTCAGATCTTTTTTTTTGCAGCTGGCAATAAACACGAATGCAATTAAAAAAAAGAAAGTTATTTTGAAATCACAAAACCGATTGCGGATAAAAACACTACTATGAATAGTGTCATTCAACAAAGATAGGATCAGATTCAAGAACTTCGTTATAAAATTTAGAAAACTGTTCAATGTATGTCTCCTCTTCATAACCAACTAAAACAGGTTTATCCGTATTGATTGCCAATTTCTTTGCATAATCATTTTTTATAGTGTTATCCAGCACGATAGCATCAGAATAAGATACTGCCAAATCTATCATGTCATCATAAGACGCATGTGAAAGCGATTTGACATCTTCGTCATTGATATTTTCAAAAATTGCTTTGTGCGGGAAGTCTTTACTCATTTTACCCTTAAACTCATCATTGTAAATAGAATAAATAACTTTAGAATTTGAGAATAACGGATTATCCCCATAAGACTTTTTGATGTACATTGGTAGCAAACTTGTAAACCAACCATGACAATGAATAATATCAGGGGCCCATCCTAATTTTTTGACCGTTTCTATAACCCCCCTGCAAAAAAATGTGATTCTCTCATCGTTATCGTTGTAAAACCTGCCTTCAGGACTTTTAAATATTGCCTTTCGATGAAAATATTCCTCGTTATCAATGAAATAAACCTGCATTCTGGCCTGTTGAATAGATGCCACTTTAATAATTAAGGGATGATCAGAATCATCAATAATCAGGTTGATACCCGACAGCCGGATAACTTCATGTAATTGATGCCTTCGCTCATTGATGCATCCAAAGCGTGGCATAAATGTTCTGATTTCATTCCCTGTTTCCAACATCCACTGCGGAAGGAAACGACTCATATTTGAAATGTTACTCTCCGGCAAATATGGAGAAATCGCCTGTGATATATATAATATTCTTCTCGTATCCATAATTCTCATCGTTTTTATAAACCACTGCAAAATTAAGAAAAAACTTGCTAAATTTCCAAGTTTTAATATAAGTTTGCTTGCTTATCAAAATTCCTATTCTATTTACTCGCATTTCTATTGAATTGTTTTGAAAATAAACAAGAACTTCGTGATTTCCTGCAAGGTTTAAAAAAACAGCATTGTTCTGTTGGTTTTGTGCCTACCATGGGAGCGTTGCATGCAGGGCATATATCACTTGTTGCCCAAAGCAATAAAGAAAATGATGTCACAGTTGTTTCAATATTTGTCAACCCTACCCAGTTTAACGATAAGCAAGATCTTATAAACTATCCTGTCTCAATCAACGAAGATCTATTTCTTTTAAAACGAGCTAAATGTGAGATTGTCTTTATTC
Source organism: uncultured Flavobacteriales bacterium (assembly GCA_964619305.1). Lineage (GTDB taxonomy): Bacteria > Bacteroidota > Bacteroidia > Flavobacteriales_H > CAZUDW01 > CAZUDW01. The sequence goes on along the minus strand of CAZUDW010000076.1, from coordinate 3,779 downwards.
CAAAAAAAGAAGAAATCTATCCAAATGGAAATGAAATCTTAACCTATTTGGATTTTGGTCATCTTGATCGCATTTTAGAGGGAAAGTACAGACCGGGTCATTTTTATGGAGTCGCAACTGTTGTCAGTAAACTTTTTGACATTGTCCAACCTGATCGCGCATATTTTGGTGAAAAAGATTATCAGCAGTATTTGATAATTAAAAAACTGGTTGAAATTCAAAATCGTAAAATTGATATTGTCCATTGTCCTATAATCAGGGAAAAAGATGGCCTTGCAATGAGTTCAAGAAACATATTGCTAACTACTACTGAAAGAGCTGCAGCTCCATTGTTATACAGGGTATTGATAGAGGCCAGAAATATTTTTCACTCAGAAACGGTGGATGAATCTATAAAATGGGCAAAGGATCAATTTGATTTGCACAGAGAATTTCAACTGGAATATTTCGATATTCTAAATGGAGAAAATTTAAAACCGTTAACAAATGGTTCAGATCATCCACATGTCATCGGTCTTGTTGCTGCACTTTTAGGAAATGTTCGCTTAATAGATAATATGAGATTTTGATTAATTTTGAAGCCATGCAGATTGAAGTTATAAAGTCAAAGATTCACCGTGTTAAAGTAACTGAAGCAGACATAGATTACATCGGCAGCATAGCTATTGATGAAGATTTGATGGACGCAGCTAACATCATTCATGGAGAGAAGGTACAGGTGCTTAATATTGCAAATGGTGAACGTTTATGGACATATGTGATTCCTGCTCCCAGAAATTCAGGAAATATATGCATGAACGGACCTGCTGCACTCAAAGTCCATGTTGGCGATATAATTCTAATTGTTTCCTATGCGTTGATGAATTTTGAAGAGGCTAAGAACTTTGTTCCTACTATTATCTTCCCTGATGAAAGAACAAACAGATTGAAAGCGTAGAATGTTGAAAAAAACGCTTTTGACAATCCTGAAAATTATTATCCCAATCGGGTTTGGAATCATTCTCATATATTGGGTTTATAAACAGCTTGCACCAGAAGAAAAAATACATTTGTTCAGTGCTTTCCATACAGCCAATTATACCTGGATTTTATTGTCCGTGTTTTTTGGAATTTTAAGCCATCTTAGCAGAGCATACAGATGGAAATTCCTTATGGAACCCTTGTGCTTAAAACCACTTTTTTGGAATTCATTCTTTTCTGTGATGATTGGCTATGGAGTGAATCTGCTTTTACCAAGAGTGGGAGAAGTAACAAGATGTGGAATTATGAGTAAGTACAACAAAATGCCTTTTGATAAATTATTTGGAACTGTGATTGCCGAAAGAGTGGCCGATATGATCATACTCATCTCTCTGGTTACAATTGTAATTATTACCCAATTTCCGGTATTGAAAGAGACCTTGTATGAACTGTTAAATAGAAGTGGGTTATCAGATAACTTTATTTTAATTTTGGCATGTTTTATAGGCGTATTTATCATCATAGTTGCAGGGTTATTTTTCCCCCTAAAAAGATCAAAATCACAGATCGCTACAAGGATAAAAAAATTGATCAGAGGTTTTATTGATGGGTTGTTCTCTATTGTTAAAATGAAAAATAGTTTGTTATTCATTGGTTACACCATATTGATCTGGGCTTTATATTTAGTGATGTTTTATATTTGTTTTTTCAGCCTTCCGGGCACTTCTAATGCGCCCATTTCTGGTGTCCTTGCTGCATTTGTTATTGGAGGATTGTCCATCGTATTCATACAGGGAGGTATAGGTGTTTATCCTGCTGCTGTTATGGGAGCTCTCGCATTATATGGAGTTGCCACAGGCACAGGACTTGCGTTGGGATGGATAATTTGGGCAGGGCAAACGTTGATGATAATTGGATTATCGGTAATTTCGTTGATTCTGATTCCAAAATATAATAAACTGATTCATTATGGAAAGGCTTAAACTTGTTGAAAATAAAATCTACACTTTCACATCCTTGATACAGATTGTTGCAGCATGGAGAATAAGAAGTGATAAAATTATTTTTACAAACGGCTGTTTTGATCTGCTTCACTTAGGACATATCACATATTTAGCTCAAGCTGCTTCAATGGGGTCACGATTGGTTATAGGCCTTAATTCTGATACATCCGTAAGATTGCAGAATAAAGGAATTGGCAGGCCAATTCAATCAGAAGTTACTCGTTCGATGGTTTTAGCATCTTTACAGTTTGTGGATGCTGTGTGCCTGTTTAATGAAGAAACCCCTGTTGAATTAATTCGCTCAATCAAACCGGATATTTTGGTAAAGGGAAGTGATTGGTCTGTAGAAAATATAGCAGGAAGTGATATCGTTTTGGCTAATGGCGGAAAAGTAGAGATTATCCCTCTGATTGAAGGTTATTCGACTACTGCAATTGAAGAGAAAATCCGCGATGGTCAAAATTAAAACTACTTTTTATTGTCAGAATTGCGGAACCCAATCAGCTAAATGGGTTGGCAAATGCCCATCATGTAATGAATGGAACACTTTTGTGGAAGAGATCATAAAAAATAAATCTAAATCTGATCTTCATGCGCAATACATTAATTCTAAAAATGCTATACCTGTCTCTATTACTGAGATTAGTAGCAGAAACGAAGTTCGTATTCAATTACCCGATAAAGAAATTAATCGTGTTTTAGGCGGGGGTTTAGTGACTGGCTCTGTAATTCTTTTTGGTGGCGAACCAGGCATAGGCAAATCCACATTATTGTTACAATTGCTTCTTCAATGCAAAGGGATAAAAACATTGTACATTTCTGGTGAGGAGAGTGAAAGTCAACTCAAAATGAGAGCTGAGCGTATAGGAAAATCACATGATGATTGTTTAGTCCTTACAGAAACTGACACAAGCAGAATTTTTCATCATTTAGAAGCAATCTCTCCTGCAATTCTGGTAGTAGATTCTATTCAGACTCTCTGTTCCCCGGTGATCGAATCAAGTGCCGGTAGTGTATCACAAATCCGTCAATGCGCAACAGAATTGATGAAATTCGCAAAAGAAACCGACACAGCAGTGTTCTTAATAGGGCATATTACAAAAGAAGGATTTTTAGCCGGGCCAAAAGTGCTTGAACACATGGTTGACGTAGTTCTGCAATTTGATGGAGACAGGAATTATTTGTACCGCTTATTAAGGACATCAAAAAACAGATTCGGTTCTACAAATGAATTGGGGATTTATGAAATGAATACCAAAGGTCTGAGAGAGGTCATCAATCCTTCAGAATCGCTTATTTCCATCAGAGAAAAAGAAGTAAGCGGTATTGCGATTGCTGCTGCTGTAGAGGGAATGCGCCCTTTTCTTATCGAAGTGCAGGCTCTCGTAAGCTCTGCGGTTTACGGAACACCTCAACGTTCAGCTACCGGATTTGATATCAGAAGACTAAATATGCTGCTTGCTGTTCTTGAAAAGAGATGTGGATTTAAACTTAGCTCCAAGGATGTCTTTCTTAATATTGCAGGAGGAATCAGGGTGGAAGATCCGGCAATAGATTTAGCTGTCGTTTGCGCTATCCTTTCTTCAAGCGAAAATATTCCAATCAGCACAGTATCTTGTTTTGCCGGAGAGATCGGCCTAACAGGAGAGATCAGACCGGTGAATAGGTTAAATCAAAGAATATTAGAAGCCGATAAACTTGGTTTCCAAAAGATAATCTGCTCAAAGCAACAAGAATTACAAAGTAACGGTAAACTGAATATAAGCATTCAACCTTTTTCTGAAATTCATCAGTTATTTACTGAATTATTTGGAT
>CAZUDW010000075.1:0-15277 GCA_964619305.1 uncultured Flavobacteriales bacterium | reverse complement strand
GAATTAAATCACGGCACTTTTTATTTTTGCAGATGAATATACCATTGTAGTTTGATTCATTTAATGAAATCTAAAGAATGCAATCCCGATTTATCGGGATGCACAGAAAATTAATTTATTTTTGAAAAGGCAACCATGCCTTGCATTAATCGTCTTATAACTGTTTAGAGAATGACTCTTCCTGAAAATCCCAGTATGGAAATACTTATAAAGGGGTGTATAAAGGGAGAAAGAAGATGTCAACAGAAAGTATTTGAAAAATTCTATGGAAAGATGATGAGTGTTTGTTTAAGATATTCAAAAGGCATGGATGATGCTCAGGATATATTGCAAGATGGATTTATCAAAGTATTTAAAAACATCAGGCGGTATAAAGGAGATGGTTCATTTGAAGGATGGATGAGGAGAATTATAGTGAACACAGCAATAGATCACTACAGAAAGAAAAAAAATGCGGCAGTTATTGCTGATTCAGAATATGTTGATATAATAAATGAAGAAACAGATATAGATGATTCAGATGATTTTGAGATGATAGCAGAATGTAAAAATGAGGAAATATTAAAAGCAGTACAACAATTATCACCTGCTTATAAAGCAGTATTTAATTTATATGTTGTGGAAGGGTACTCACATAAGGAAATTGCAGAAATGCTTGGTATTGCAGTTGGGTCATCAAAGTCTAATTTGGCAAAAGCTAAAATGAAGTTAAAAAAAATATTAAAAGGTGTCGTTGAATTACGATGAGTACGAATAAAAATATAGGATTTGAACAGCAAATAAAGGATGCATTGGAAAACTATGAGGTTGCTTATAATCCAACGGAATGGATAAATCTTGAAAAAAAACTTAACAAAGCATCTTTTAAGTTAAAATTAATGAAGGCAGCTGGGATTGCATTAGTTATTGTTACTGTTGCATTAGTGGCTATTTGGGTAAAAACTCCACGGAAAGCGGATATAAGCATTACGAAGTCTTCTCATAAACAAAATTCCATACAGCAAAAAACTAAATCTTCTACTACTATATCGGATAATGCGGATGTTAACAAAAAAGATAAAGATTTTGTAAGTGAATTGCAGAATTTAGGTATCGATCAGAGCAACAACAATAATGATGAACAACCGGGAGGTTATAAGCAGGATAAATCTGCAATTATTCCGGATAACACAGATAACCAAAACAAACCTGATCAGGAGTTAAAAAATGAATTAGATAAGAAATCTGATGATGCCAGCTTAATTTTAGAAAATAATCAGAATGAGGATAATGAGCATCAAAAAACAGCCAGGGTATTAAATCCCGGGTTTAAGCTTAGCTCTAATGAAGTTTGTCTAGATGAGGAGATTGAATTTACAGTATTTCAGGTTGAAAAAGGGTATATATATCACTGGGATTTTGGAGATGGGAGTTTTTCGGATAAGATTACACCAAAGCATAGGTACAGTTTGGCCGGGAGTTTTGAAGTGCGGTTAAATATCAAGACTGATTTACAAGGTCAAAAACATACTGCATCTTCAGTTAGAAATGTTACAGTTTACCCTGTGCCTACCGCTGATTTTACTTATAAACCGGATGATTCTCACAATTACCTGATTGATCCTAAAATGAAATTCATCAACCTTTCAGAGGGAGCTGATTCATGGGTATGGGATTTTAATAATGAAATGAAATCTGATGAAAAAAGTCCTGAATATGCTTTTAGGAAACGGGGAAGATATATGGTTAGCCTTACTGCCACAAATCAGTTCGGATGTTCTTCCAGTAAATCCACAGAAGTGGAGGTAATCGAGGACTACAATTTGCTTGCCCCAAACGGATTCTCTCCCAATGGCGATGGATTAAATGATACGTGGATTCCATATGCATTGAAGTATTCAGATGTTAAATTTACATTACAGATACTTGACCCAATAACTACAACATTGATTTTTGAATGTAGTGATTCAGGTAATGAGTGGGATGGTAGAATTAAAGGAAATGGTATAGCTAAACCGGGACAGGTTTTTGTTTGGATTGCAGTTGTTGAGAAACAAGATGGATCCGATCAAAAATATACAGGAACTATTACGATTATCAAATAAACTGCAATTGGCAGGAGCAATTAAGTTTTAAGAGTATTAATACCAACAAAACATGTTTTGTGCAAAACTTTTCACGTTTTACAATTTACTAATTGAGATAAATCTATATTTGTAATATATTTATATATCCGACTATGCGATTTATCTTATTTTTTATAGCAATAACATGGCCATTTTTTCTTAGTTGTCAGCAATTATATACCACGGGTACTGAATTCTGGATGGCATTTAACGATAATTACAATGGAGGCTCTACTCTTGAATTTAACATTACATCAAAATATACTACAACTGGAAATATTTCATGTGCAGCTATAGGGTTTAATCAAAATTTTTCAGTGGTTGCTAATAGTAAGGTTACAGTAACAATGCCTGTGACCGGACGTGTCTATACCAGTAATTTAATTGAAAATAAAGGAGTACATATTGTGTCGGTGGATTCTATAACGATCAACGCAGCCAATTATAAAAATGGTACTGCAGATGGAACCGCTCTTTTAGAAATCAGTTCGCTTGGTACAAGTTATAGAGCAATGGGTTGTTTGTGGTCAGGGAGTTATAGAGATGCATTAACAGTTGTTGGTACAGTTAATGGCACAGTAGTGACCATTACTCCAAGTGTAAACACAATAAATGGACAATTAGCAAATGTGCCTTTCAATATTAATTTAAATCAGGGGCAGACATATCAAATTCAGACAAGTGCCGGAGATGTATTAGGGACAACTGTCGTTTCGACCCAACCAGTTGCGGTGTTTACATCTAACGCATGTGCCGATATGCCAGTTAATCGCCCTTATTGTACAGATCCAACCATTACCTACTGTGATCACTTATTTGAACAAATGATCCCAACAGATACATGGGGTACAGAGTATGCAACAGGTAAATTAATGGGGCGAACAGGTGGGGACTATTTTAGAATTATGGCTCATATTAATGGGACAAATGTTTATCACAACGGATCTTTAATTGCTACATTAAATGCCGGACAATATGTTTGCGGAACATGGGACCTTGGCAATTATTTCACATCAAACCAACCGATAAATGTTGCACAATTTGCCAGAGGCAGAAGTGCTGATGGAACACCTTCTTCAGACCCATTCCAAATTACAATAATTCCTACTTCATTTTGGGCAAAAGAACACTTATTCTGTACCAGCACAACCGGATTTACGGCTACTCATCACATTTCTGTGGTCATTGATCAGGCATACACTGGCACAGTTCTGTTAGATGGGAGCCCTTTGGGAGTGACATGGAATAACGTGCCTGCCAGTACTTTAAAGTATGCAATCAAACAAGTGTCAAATGGAGCACATGCCTTAATAGCATCAAAAGAATTTGGTGCTTGTATGTATGGGTGGGGCATTAATGGTTCATCCTGCTCATATGGATATTCAACAGCTTCTGGTGCTAAGGTAATTGTGCTTGATGCTGAACTAGGCATGCTAACCGTTCAAAAAGTTGGCAATTCAAGTGCTTTGTTAAATTGGACTACTTTATCGGAAAAAGATTTGGATGAATTTATAGTTGAAAGATCAATGGATGGGATTCTCTTTGAAGAGGTTGGAACGGTGAGTGCAAATGGAAATTCTACTAAAACCAATTCTTATAAGTTTTTAGATGAAAAATTAAAGGGTTCTAATATTTATTATAGATTGAAATTAGTAGATATAAATGGTGATTTTATAAACTCAAATCTAGTAACAATTTCACTTGATCATGCATCTTCATTCGGCATCATTGATGCATATCCCAACCCAACCGACAGGGATTTATTTCTGAAAATTGCTTTAGACCATGTGGCGAATGCTTCCATTTCATTGTTGAATATTGAAGGAGAATTGGTTTTTTACAAGACCCTTGATTCCAGAATAGCATTGGCTGATGAGCATTTAGATTTGTCGGATTTGCCTCAGGGGATGTATCTTTTAAGATTGATTAATGGCAACAAAACAAATACCCAAAGAATCATTATTTACTAGTATGATAGCATGAAACATGTATTCATTAAACTAATCCTTTCAATATCCTTCTGTATGTTGATTTTTTCCCTAAACGCTCAAACATTTAGAGCTTTAGATCAGCAATATGCAAAAGTACAATTGCAGATATTGGGATTATCGAATCAACAGGAAGCAGATGTATTAAATGCAGATATTTTACAGATAAATCATGTGATTCAGTGTAATACTGATTTTGGGCTCATGAAAGTAGATTTGATATTAAGCAAAAATGCAAGTGTTGAAGACATTATTCAAAAGATTTCTGATTTTGGATATGCTGTTTCCTTTTATCCGATGAGCACGGAACGCATTACTGGTTCATCTGTTGAATTAGATGATTCTGGTGTACCACGATAAGGTCTCATCCCGAATAATTCTATTTTTTTGTATCTTAGCATAATAATTTGCTAAATATCTTGCAACTTATTTGAAACTGTATTCGTCATCTAATTCTTATTGTTAGAAAAATGTATAAAACCATAAAAACAATAAATGCTATGAAAAAACTGGAAAGGTTCATGAGTGTTATCTCAATTTGTTTTTTTTCAATCACTCTCTTTGCACAATCAGGAGTGGCTCAGAGACACAGAATATCAAATAAAGCAACCTGGGTAACTGTACCTTTTACAAGTAAAGCTTTTGTTGAAAATAAAGGACAGTTTGATAATAAAACTAAATATACTGATAAAATATATTATGGCGGAACCGATCATGGATTAAATTATTATTTCACTAAATCAGGGTTGATATATGTTTTAAATAATACTGAAGAATTAATTGAGGATGAATCAGAATTATCTTCAACAGACAAGGTTATCAATTCTTCTACTTCTGAAGAAGAAAAATTGGTTACAAAAACCTATGCGTACGCTATGGAATGGGTGGGAGCTAACCCGAACACTGTAATAACTGTTGATGATCCAACAAGAGAGGTATTTCATTATATGGATGAATCCAACCCTTCTCAAAACACATATTACAAACTTCCGGGATATCGCAAATTAACGTATAAAAACATTTACCCTAACATCGATCTGGAATATACTTATCATAGTCAAAATGGTATTAAATACAAGTTTATATTACACCCGGGGGCTGATCCAAATATAATCAGGGCTCAATATGATAATTCTGTAAATCTGGCATTAGATAACCAGGGGAATATACATATCTCAACAGTTTTGGGAGATATGATTGACCATGCTCCGGCAGTCTATTATTCAATAGATAATACTCCTGTCGGGTCAGGGTTTAATTTGGAAAATGAAATAGTCGGATTTAATATTCAGGCATTTGATCATTCTAAAATAGTTGTAATCGATCCATGGGTTTCTGTCCCAACGGGATTGACTGTTAATCAGATTGCATATGATATAGGAAAAGATAATGATGGCAATGTATATGTGCATGGGGGTACGCAACCATTTAAAGTACAAAAGCTTTCTGTCAATGGCACTCCCCTTTGGACATATACAACGACCTACAATACATATTTAGGCGATTTGGTAGTAGATACATCGGGAAATTGTTATGTTATTCATGGATTTAATGATGCTGCGAGGGCAAAAATTGATTCTACAGGTGCGGTACAATGGTCAGCTTCAGGTGGGATCACTGAAACTTGGGCACTTTCATTTAATTGTGATTATTCTCAATTGGTTGTGGCTGGACATCAAGGACCTTGTGGAACATGCCAGGGTATGATTGCAGAAATTGATATGAATACTGGTGCTATGAATAATATTACCTACATTTATATGAATGAGATCAGGACAATATGCACAGCACCTAATGGAGATATATTTGGAATTACAAATGGCTTAATAGTTCAAAATCAACCTCCGAATAAAATTCTGCGTTGTAACTCAACATTCACTCCAATTTTTGAAGTGATAAGCGGATACTCTATCAATGAACTTGGAACAGCCTATTCTACAGGTGGATGCTGCATGGGATTTGACGGAACAATTGCTGACAATTGCTATCTATATACAACAGATGGCTCTACATTTGATAAAAGAGATAAATCCACAGGATTAATTGTTCAAACAGTGACCATCCCAACCGGTATATTTGATTTGAATGCAGGAGTAGCTGTTGATAGTTGTGGTAATCTGTATGTTGGATCTCAGGATTCAGTTTATAAGTATGATAACAATTTTAATTTATTGGGAGCTGCAGATGCTACAGGTAGAATTTATGATGTAAAAGTCAATAGTACAGGAGAAATAGTTGCTTGCGGACCGGGATATGTATCATCGGTTAATTTGAATTCCTGTAGTCCTACTTCTTGCGCCATTATTGGACCAATAGGATTAACAGTTAATGATTCAATCACAGATGCTACTTGTGGAAGTTCAAATGGTGACGCTACTGCCTATGCTTCTGGTGGTAACACACCATATACATACGATTGGAGCAATGGACAAACTAATCAAACTGCTACAGGATTAGCTACAGGAACCTATTATGTTACAGTGTATGATTCAACTGGCTGTCTGTCTGGAGTTGATACCGTATTTATTGATGAAGGAGCAAGTGTGTTATTGGATTCAGCCGCTCTTGCTGCAACGTGTGACTTATGCAATGGAACAGCGACAGTTATTCCAAGTGGTGGTGTTCCTCCTTTTACATATTTATGGGATTCAAATACAGGAAACCAGACTGATTCAACAGCTACCGGTCTTTGCCCGGGCACATATTCTGTCACGATTACGGATGCAGACAGTTGTATAAAGTCCATTACAGTTACTGTGATAGGAATACCCCCTGATACGGTTAATCTTGGTCCTGACACACTATTATGCGAAGGGGAGTTCATACAACTGGATGCCGGCACGGGCACGAGTTACCAATGGAGTACGAGCGAAACCAGCCAGCAGATCAACGTGATCCAACCAGGTGAATATTATGTGAATGTCACGGATACGAATGGTTGCAACATTTCAGATACCATTGAGATCACATATCATTACATCAATCTTGATCTACCTGCAGGCATATCGTTTTGCCCCGGAGATTCTGCTACAATAGATGCAGGGAATTCATCAGTTGGCTACCAATGGTCAACAGGAGCTACAACATCCACAATAGTAGTTAATTCAGCAGGGCAATATTGGGTGATAGCCGATGATGGCGGGTATTGCAATAAATCGGATACAATACAGGTATCTCTATCCCAGGTTCCTGATGTAAACATAGAGGTATCACAGGGGATATGTGCCACGATGATACTCAAAGCAACAGGAGATGCAGACCTGACATTTGAATGGTCCACGGGAGAAGAAGGAGAAACGATCATAGCAGACAAGGACGACACCTATTGGGTGGATGCATACAACGGGGATTGTCATAACTTCGATACGGTTGATGTAAATGTAGAAATGCAGCAGATAGAAGAGATCATTCCCAACGTATTCACTCCTAATAATGACGGACTGAATGATGAGTTAAAATTCCAGTTAGGAGAATTAAAATCATACGATCTTCAATTATTCAATCGCTGGGGCAAGAAGATATACACAAGCACCGATGTGAGTAGCAACTGGGATGGGAAGATCAACGGTAGGGCAGGGAAGGATGGAATATACTATTACATCCTGACTTATGAATCATTATGTGATGGGGAAGGCGAGAAAACCATCAGCGGCTATGTTACCTTGTTGAGATAAAATACATTCTCTTAATAAAAACACTTGACATCCTGCTTTATCAAAAGATAGACTGATAAGGCGTATTCAGATATTATCAGAAGTAATCTCCATAAAAAAAGCTGCATTAAGCGGTATTCAATTGTAGACTACATCTCCCAAATATTGAATTTTTAGCGGAAAATATGAAAAGGTTATTCGATAATAATATGGGGGACTAATATTATCATAAAGTTTTAATACAAATCGGTTTCTTATTAACGAACTCCATTATCCCATCTTTAGATAAGTCCTGACTTGTCCGCTCGAAAATTCACTAATTTCAATTAGTTGAAAATGAGTGTTTTGATATATTAATTTGCTGACCTAATGGGTCAAAATGTACAAAATCAGGCAAATTAAATACGCTAATAACTCCACTTCCATACAGGTATTTAAAATTGAAAACCGAAAAAGGGTAATTGTCCGGCAGATTGGAACAGCCCCTAATGAACAGGAGAAATTGGATCTGCTGACACATGCCAATAATTTTATAAAAAAAGAATCAGAACAACTATACTTGTTCTAAGAGCATCAGTCGGGGAACATACTTTATGTCAACCAAACCGAATTTATAGGGATTTCCTATACTTTTCTGTATGAACTCCTCTCAAAATGCTTTGGGGGCGCTCACCAATTTGGCTAATTAAGCTGCTGAGTAGTACAAATATTCCTAATTTATACCTTTGTGCATGCACGAGATGATATTGATTTTGGATTTCGGATCACAGTATACCCAGCTGATTGCAAGACGGATTAGGGAATTGCAGGTTTATTGTGAAATTTATCCATACAAGAACTTTCCGGATATTGACGAAAAGATAAAAGGAGTTATCTTATCAGGGAGCCCGTTTTCTGTTCAGGACAATGATGCGCCTGTTGCAGATCTTCGTAAAATATTAAGTAAGGTGCCTATTTTAGGAATTTGTTATGGAGCTCAATATTTAGCAAAATATTATGGAGGATCAATCGTTGCCAGTAAAATAAGAGAATATGGCAGAGCTAGATTGAATTATGTAAACGCGTCTTCTAAACTGATGAAGGGAGTGGTCTTGAACACACAGGTCTGGATGTCTCATGGAGATACGATCAGGAAATTACCGGGACATTGCCAGGTTGTTGCAGGAACGGAAGATGTGGAAATTGCTGCATACCAAAATGAAAAACAAAATATTTATGGATTACAATTTCATCCTGAAGTTTATCATACAGCACAAGGGGTGGACATCCTGAAAAACTTTGTGCTGAATATTTGTAAAGCAACCCAGTCCTGGAACGCCAGTTCATTTGTTAAGAAAACAGTGGACGAAATAAAAAACAAAATTGGCAGTGACAAGGTTGTTTTAGGTTTATCCGGAGGGGTTGATTCTACTGTTGCAGCTGTATTGTTAAAAATAGCTATTGGAAATCGGTTGCACTGTATCTTTGTTGATAATGGTTTGTTGAGAAAAGGAGAGTTTGCTTCTGTTCTTGAACAATATAAAAATCTTGGATTAAACATTAAGGGAGTTGATGCCGCCAATTGTTTTTACGATAAGCTTTCAGGCATAACCGATCCGGAAGAAAAAAGAAAGATTATCGGCTCTTTATTTATATCTGTTTTTGATAAAGAAGCCCATAAAATCAAAGATGTAAAATGGCTTGCACAGGGTACGATATATCCCGATGTGATTGAATCCACATCTGTCAACGGACCATCTTCCACAATAAAATCTCATCACAACGTGGGTGGTTTACCGAAAAAGATGAAACTTAAAGTGATAGAACCTTTGGCTTCTCTTTTCAAGGATGAAGTAAGAAAAGTGGGGAAAGAACTTGCTGTACCGAAAGAAATATTAAACAGACATCCTTTTCCGGGCCCCGGACTTGGAATTAGAATCTTGGGAGAAGTGAATGCAAAAAGAGTTTCTATATTACAAGAAGTAGATCATCTCTTTGTCAGCGGTCTTAAAAGGGAAGGTCTTTATGATGAGGTTTGGCAGGCAGGTGCCATGTTGCTGCCTGTACAGACAGTAGGAGTGATGGGAGATGAACGCACTTATGAGCATGTTGTTGCATTGCGAGCTGTTAGTTCAACTGATGGCATGACGGCTGATTGGTGTCATTTGCCATACGAATTCCTTGCCAACATATCGGGGGATATCATAAATAAAGTTAAAGGAGTGAACAGGGTGGTGTATGATATCAGTTCAAAACCACCTGCAACAATCGAATGGGAATAATGAGAACAATTGCGCGGATATTTATATTATTTGTTGTAATTATCCTACAACCATCATTGGATATTGCTCAGGAGGAGAAAGAAGTCATACAAACAATAGAAGGTCAAGACTACTACATTCATACGATTATGTCGGGTGAGACGTTGTATGGTATATCAAAAAAATACAATGTTAAAATAGAAGATATAAAAAAATCTAACATATTAGAAGGAGACAATCTGAGATTGGGTGAGAAAATCCGGATTCCAGCACACATCATTGCGATCATCAATGAAACAGGAGATAAAGATGTATTTATAACGCATCAAGTTAAAAGGAATGAGACATTGTATTCAATATCCAAGAGATATGATGTTAAGATATCAGAAATTATTAAATATAATGCAGGTGCAAAAGAGGGTTTAAAGCAAGGTCAGTTACTAAAAATACCCGGGAAAAATCTTCAAGCCGTTAAAGCAAGTCCTGAGGTAAATAAAGATTCTCTCATTCTTCACACGATTAAAGAAGGGGAAACCTTATACGGATTAAGTAAAGAATATGAGGTAAGCATAGATGCAATTAAAGCTAATAATAAGAATTTAATCGATGGTTTTCATGTGGGTGATAATATTTGGATTCCTGCAAGAGCAGAATCGGTTAATATTCAAACAGGAGTTTCAGTTGACACTTTAAAAGTTTTAAAAGATTCCGTTTATTATAAAAAAGAAGTGTACGACATTGGATTGATGCTGCCGTTTTATTGTGATATTAATGATTCGCTTAACCGACATAGAAAGCCAGGAAAAGTCAATGATATATACAAAAGATCGATAGTAGCAATTCAATTTTATGAAGGTGCTTTACTTGCAATTGATTCACTGAGAAAGCTTGGTGTATCTGTAAGATTATATATTTATGATACTGCAAAAGATTCAGCAGCAATGCAATCTATTCTATCAAAACCAGAATTGAACTCAATGAACCTGATCATTGGTCCTTTGTATAAAAGTAATTTTATTCGTGCAGCAGACTTTGCAAAAAAACATCATATACCTATCGTAAGCCCGGTACCTCAATCAAATAAAATATTGTTGGGAAACGCCTGGGTAAGCAAAGTAACTCCTTCTTCGATCATTCAGATGGAAGAAATTAGCCGCTATGTGACAAAGAATTACAGTAATGAAAATCTCATATTAATCCATGTAAATGATCAAGAGCAACATTTATATGAAAGATGTCGGTTTATCTGCAATTCTACTTTGCAAAGCATTATTAATAAATCTCAGGATTCAATCACAGAAATTCGAATGAATACTGTTTCGGAGCAGATGATAAAAAATGCATTAAGTCAAACAAAGAAGAATATCATTATCCTTCCATCAGTCAATCAGGTTTTTGTCAGCGATTTTCTTACTAAATTGCATAAATTGAACAAAAACAATAAGGATAATTTCATTGTTTTTGGCTCATCCGAATGGCTGAATTTTGATAATCTTGATGTCAACTACTTACATGGATTACATATACATATTCCGCTGACAATAAGAGATGACTTCACCGATACAATTACAAACAAAATGGTTACTTTATTTAGAAAACGATATAAAACCAATCCTGACAAATATGGGATTTTGGGTTATGATGTGATGTATTATTATCTCAATGGTTTGCAACAATATGGCATAAATTTTCAAGCTCATCTTGACGAATATAAGTATAATGGGCTTGGTGTTCGTTTTGATTTTTTTAAAACATCATTAGAATCAGGATTTGAAAACCGCGCAGTGTGTATAGCTACCTACCAGGATTTTAGTTTAATTCCGGTTAACTGGTAAGGTATTAATTGCACACATATATAAAGGGAATTATACATTTGCCAAATTAAAAATATTCTTCAATAATAGCAGAGAAACCAATGCCATCCGATCAAAATAAATTAGCGGTTATTGCTCTTGGGGGGAATGCCCTTTTACGCAACTTTCAAAAGGGCACTATTGCTGAACAAGAAGAGAACACGATGGAAACGTTAAGAAATCTTGTTTTCATGGTAAAGGAAGGATATAACTTAGTAATCACCCATGGCAACGGCCCTCAAATAGGCAATATTCTATTGCGTAATGATGCAGGAGAACAACTGTATGGTATTCCACCTATGCCGCTGGATGTATGTGTAGCTGATTCGCAAGGGGGGATTGGATATATGATTGAACGCATGATGCGTAATGTATTGATGGAAAATAAAATTGAAAAAGATGTTGTTACAATCGTCACTCAGGTAATTGTAAAAAAAGATGATCCTGCATTATTAAATCCAACAAAAAGGATAGGAAAAGTATATTCAGGAGACGATGCTGAAAAACTTCATAGAGAAAAGGGTTGGATATACAAAAACAGTCCAAAACAAAAAGATGGATGGAGGAGAGTGGTGCCTTCTCCAATGTCGGTAAAAATTTTCAATCGTCATTCAATTAATACTATTGCAAGGAATGGTGCCATAGTAATTGCTTCCGGTGGCGGTGGGATTCCTGTATATTATGATGAGAATAACATGCTTCAACCGGTTGAGGGAGTCATTGACAAGGATTACGCTTCAGCTTTGTTGGCATCTAATATATCTGCTGATGAGTTCTATATACTTACTGATGTTCCATATGTATATCTGGACTTTAATACTCCAAAACAAAAAGCCATTGAGTTTTTAGATTATAAAGACGCAAAGAATGCGCTGGATCAAGGACAGTTTGGAGAAGGGAATATGGCACCTAAAATTACAGCTTGTCTATATTTTATTAAACACGGAGGTTCTAAAAGTATCATTACCGAAGCAAAAAAATTAGAAGACAAGAAATATGGTACAAAAATCACAAGAGAATATTAATTTTTACTAAGAAAACACAATGTTAATATGAGAAACAATCTAAAAGGCAGAAATTTTTTAAAACTTCTGGATTTTTCAACGGATGAGATCAATGACCTGCTGGAATTGTCGGTACAATTAAAGCAAGATAAAAAAGATCAAAACGAAAGGCAATTATTAAAAAACAGGAATATTGCATTAATATTTGAGAAGACATCAACCAGGACACGCTGTGCTTTTGAAGTTGCAGCTTATGATCAGGGAGCAAACATTACTTATCTGGGGCCTACAGGATCCCAAATAGGGCACAAAGAGTCCATGAAGGATACAGCCAGAGTGCTTTCACGTTTCTATGACGGAATTGAATACAGAGGTTTTGGCCAGAAAATCGTAGAAGAACTTGCTGCTTATGCTGGAGTCCCTGTCTGGAATGGTCTGACAAATGAATTTCACCCAACCCAGGTTCTTGCAGATTTGCTGACAATGAAAGAACATAACAATAAAAATCTGGAGGAATCAACATTTTGTTTCATGGGCGATGCACGATACAATATGGGTAATTCATTGTTGACTGGAGGTGTAAAAATGGGGATGGATGTACGGATTGCTTCACCAAAATCATTGCAACCATCAAATTCGATTATTGATACTGCTGTTCAGATTTCTAAAGAAACTCATGCTAAAGTGCTGGTGACTGAAGATATTCAACTTGCTGTGAAAGATTGTGATTTTATTATCACAGATGTCTGGGTATCTATGGGAGAGCCGGATGATGTATGGTTAGATCGTATCAATCTGCTGAAAGACTATCAGGTGAATTCGGCTGTTATGGAAAAAACGAATAACCCCGATGTAAAATTTATGCATTGTCTTCCTGCTTTTCATAACAGGGAAACAAAAATAGGTGAAGAAATATTTAAGAAATTCGGGATGGATGCCCTTGAAGTTACAGATGAAGTATTTGAGTCTGATGCTTCAATTGTATTTGATGAAGCAGAAAACAGACTCCATACTGCTAAAGCTGTTATGGTAGCTACCTTATGTGATTTGAAAAATTAACTGATGTTACGCAAAGAATGTAATAAATCCCTGCAACATGAAGGTTAAAAAGCTCTTACATAATCATTTTGTAAGACTCCAGGGTGGCTGTGTAAGACTACAAAGTGGGTATTCATCAACACCCAAAAAGTTGCGTAAACTCAGAGATTAATATCAGATTCTGGCATCAAGAATAAATAATGATTTGCCCTTGCCTAAATCATAAAATGCAAATTCAGGGCGCTGAGAAGTATCTCTTGCAATTGTAATTAAACCAAGACTTGCTCCCTGCAACCGTCTAACATCGCCATCTAATAATACTTCTTTATACATCATTTTAAGTTCATCACGACTCATCGAACATACACTGTTTAGTTTTTTTGTTAATGATGCTTTCAATTCATTATCCACAATATTCCCTGCAGTAACAACAAATTTTCCTTTATTAAAACCGATCATAAAAATACCTTCACAAACATTTCCTTCCTTTTTCCCATGGATACTAATATTTTGTAACATCTCAGTCATAACGGAGAATGTCCGTTTTTTTTGCATTAGATGTTCCGTGTGAATGTCTAAATTCCCTTCAATCATTTTAAGTACGGGAATTACAGTGTCTTTTGAGAAGTCTCCTTTATATACCACGAATATATTAAGGATTGAGATGTTATTATGTATGGTTTTACATATACTTAAAGGAGGAAGGATTTGCTTATCTTTTGTTTCTGACCCTTTGCCATGAATTTTAATCATCAGATAAAAAAATGAGTATTGATCATCAAACGGCTCAAAATCATAATCAAGGGGTTGTTTCGATCTTCTGGCCATTTCAATAAGCCCAAGTCCCGCACCTCCCTTATTTGTGAACTCAGGATGATCCAAATTCTCAATATAAAATGATTTTAATTCATCAAGGTCTAACTTATTGATTTGCTCCAGTTTACTTTTTAATTGATCAACTCTATTGTTTTTAATAACATTAGCAGAAGCGATGTAATAGATATTACCTATGTTTCTTGTAATAAAAATGCTTTCTCGTCCAAAAGGTAGTTTTGGTATTAGAGTGTCTTCTTTATGTCTGATAATGTTCTGAAACGATTCTGCCATCAGGAATGCGATTCTTTTCTTCAATTTGGAAAACTCGTCTATCTTGTCAACATTGAATTCGCTCAGACTAAGCACCAACGATGTAATCTCATCATCAAACGTTCCACTATAAATATAGCTAAGACGATCATTATGCAGCATTTTATAATATTCATAAGTGGTCTTTGTGGACAACATTGTCTTGCTCTTTGATGAATTATTTCAAGAAGATTTTATTGATTGTAAAATTAATAATTATCAGATACATCCCGATAAACCTAGACTGGCATTGCACTCATTCCTGACAAAA
>CAZUDW010000074.1:0-15299 GCA_964619305.1 uncultured Flavobacteriales bacterium | reverse complement strand
GCGGCTTATCATTCATCATTTGATATTTAATAAAAACAGGGATAAGTTTTAAGCTCCCCCACAGGAACAATCCAAAGCCAACCGGGAAAGATGGATTGATTACCGGGCTGTCTTGCTGTGCATGGGGATCGGGTTCAGTTCCCTGCTGAGAAAATAAGCGGTTGCATTTCCTTCTATCCTGCTTAACTTTTCGGGTGTGCCCTCTCCTATGATCCTGCCTCCTTTTTCGCCTCCTTCCGGGCCGAGGTCTATGATGTGATCAGCCATCTTGATGATGTCTATGTTGTGCTCTATCACCAAAACGGTGTTGCCGCGATCGAGCAGTCGTTCCAATGCTTTGAGCAGCAGGCGGCAGTCTTCAAAATGCAGTCCTGTGGTGGGTTCGTCCAGGATGTAGAGGGTGTTGCCCGTGTCTTTTCTCGCCAGTTCAACAGCGAGTTTGAGACGCTGTGCCTCCCCACCGGAAAGCGTGGTGGCCTGCTGTCCAAGGGTGATGTAGCCCAGTCCCACCTCTTCGAGCATCCTGATGCTGCGAACAATGCGTGGAATATTTTCGAAAAAATCCACCGCCCTGCTCACGGTCATATCGAGGATGTCGCTAATGGATTTACTTTTGTATCGCACATTGAGGGTTTCCCTGTTGTATCTTTTTCCGTAGCATACATCGCAATGGACATACACATCGGGCAAAAAATTCATTTCTATCAACCTGAGGCCTGCTCCGAAGCAGGTTTCGCAACGGCCTCCTTTCACATTGAAAGAAAAACGCCCCGGTTTGAACCCCCTGATCATGGCTTCGGATGTTCGGGCAAAAAGTTTACGTATTTCGGTGAAAACGCCAGTGTAAGTAGCAGGGTTTGAACGTGGTGTGCGGCCAATAGGCGATTGGGTGATCTCTATGACCTTGTCGAGATGCTCCATGCCGCTGATGCTTTTACAGGGCAGTATATTATGGGCAGAACGATGGTATTTGTTGTTCAGCAAAGGGAAAAGCGTTTCGCTGATGAGGGTGGATTTTCCGCTTCCCGAAACACCTGTTACGCAAATGAACTTGCCAAGCGGAAAGCGCACATTGATGTTTTTCAGGTTGTGGCCGCTGGCGCCTTTCAGTTCGAGGTATTTACCGTTGCCCTCTCTTCGCTTTTGGGGAACAGCGATCCGCTTCCTGCCGGAGAGATAATCGGTGGTAAGGGTCTGCTGACTGAGAATTTCTGCCGGTGTTCCCTGTGCAACGATCTCTCCTCCCTTCATCCCGGCACCGGGACCAAGATCAACCACATGATCGGCAGCATTGATCATCTCTTTGTCGTGCTCGACCACGATGACGGAGTTGCCGGCATCCCTGAGTTGCCTGAGGGAGTTGATCAGGCGAATGTTGTCGGACTGGTGCAGCCCGATGCTGGGTTCGTCCAGTATATACAAAACACCCCGCAACCGGGAACCTATCTGCGTTGCCAGTCTGATCCTTTGCGACTCTCCACCGGAGAGGGATCTTGCGCTGCGATCGAGCGTGAGGTATCCAAGGCCCACATCAAGCATGAAGCCAATCCTTTTGCGTATTTCGATGATGGGCTCCCTGGCAATAACCGCCTGCGTGGATTTAAGACGATTTTCTATTCCCTTCAGCCATTTGCTCAGCAGATTCATATCCATAGTGCTTACTTCTGCTATGTTTTTGCCATCGAGCTTAAAATGCATCGCCTCTGCTTTAAGCCTGCTCCCCCCGCACCCGGGACAACTGATCTTGTTCATGAAGCCATGCACCCATTTCTGAAAACTTTTTGAGGGGTTGTCCTGGTTCTGCCTCAGCAAAATAGTTATGATCCCTTCGAAACTGAAGTTCCTGAATTTGTTCAGCCCTGTTTTATCGTCTTTTAAACTAAATATTTCGTCTGATCCGTAGAGAATGGCGTTAATCGCCTCGGAAGAGATTTCATCTATGGGGGTTTTGAGATCGAAACCATATTTTTCGAGTATGCCATTCACCTGCCTGAATGTACGGCTGTTGTTGTTTCTGCCAAGCGGTTCTATCCCTCCGCTGCCGATGGATATTTTGCTGTTGGGAATGATCTTCTTCATATCCATCTCGGAAACCGTTCCCAGTCCGTTGCATTTTTTGCATGCGCCATAAGGGGAATTGAAAGAGAAAAGGTTGGGCTCCGGATCGGGATAGGCGATTCCTGTGGTGGGGCACATCAATCTCCGGCTGAAATATCTCAGTTCGCTTCCCTCCTGCTCCTGCAGCATGATGATGCCTTTGCCGAGTTTCATCGCTTCATTCAGAGAAGCAGATATCCTCCTGCTGTTTTCTTCTTCTATTGTAATGCGATCGGTAATCACTTCAATATCGTGTATTTTGTACCTATCTAACTGCAAGGCACCTACCAGCACCCTAATCTCTCCATCCACCCTGACTCTGATGAATCCCTTTTTAATGATTTGCTCAAAGAGTTCTTTGTAATGTCCTTTCCTCGCTTTGACAACGGGCGCCATGATCCAGATGGTTTTTCCTTTGTATATCCTGAAAATTTCATCTATTATCTTATCATCAGAATAGCGAACCATCAATTCCCCGGTATTGTAGGAATAGGCATCGGAAGCTTTTGCATATAGCAGCCTGAGGAAATCGTATATCTCAGTTATGGTGCCAACGGTGGAACGCGGGTTTTTGTTCACGGACTTCTGTTCTATCGATATCACGGGACACAAACCGCTGATGCTGTCCACATCGGGGCGCTCCATCTTGCCGATAAAATAACGGGCATAAGACGAAAAACTCTCCATATACCGCCTTTGGCCTTCTGCATAAATGGTGTCGAAAGCAAGGGAAGATTTTCCGCTGCCACTCAGACCGGTGAAAACAACAAGTTTGTTTCTCGGAATACGCAGATGCAGATCCCTGAGATTGTGTTCGCGGGCACCGTTAATGATAATTTCCCTGTTTGAAGAAGATACCTCCTCTTTTCTCATCAACTTTCTTTAATCTGTCTTCTTACTTACGGTGTCCGGTTTGTTGCCGGGAGAATCATTTTCCTGAATGCCTGTACGCTCAGGTTCGGGCTGAGATGATCCATCAAACAACATGCTGTCAGGGAAGATACTCTCCAGTTTCACGGAAGATAACGCCCCTGCTTTAGGTAAACGGATGTAGTATTTTTTGCCGGACTGGTTTTTAAGAAAGGAGTCTCTGAGCCAGGGATTGAAAAATTTCAGCATTTTGTAGCCGATGTTGAAATGTGCTGCAAAATCAGCGAAATTGCTGACGCTGCTGTCCACTTCCACTTCATACGTTTCTATGTTTTGATACAGGT
Organism: uncultured Flavobacteriales bacterium; assembly: GCA_964619305.1. Lineage (GTDB taxonomy): Bacteria > Bacteroidota > Bacteroidia > Flavobacteriales_H > CAZUDW01 > CAZUDW01. The sequence continues at coordinate 11,988 of CAZUDW010000074.1, read as the reverse complement.
CTTTCCTGCGGAAATAAAAGCCGTATTTGCCCGGATTGGAAAATATCTCTTTTATCGCCAGTAACCTGAAAACATATCGCGCTGTTTCCGACACAAGCAGAAGGTCGTAATAATTGTCGGCTTTCTGTCTTTTCATTTGATTATTAATGGTGCCCATGCCTGCATTGTATGATGCAGCAGCCAGTGTCCAGCTTCCCAGATATTTTTTGGCGTCCAGTATGTATTTGCATGCTGCCACGGTGGCTTTTTCAAGGTGATATCTTTCATCCACCTGCCCGTTTACTTCCAATCCATACTTAATGGCTGTTTTTTTCATGAATTGCCAGGGTCCGGTGGCTCCCACAGGAGATACCTTATTAAGCAACCCGCTTTCTATCAGGGGGATGTACTTGAAATCATCTGGTACGCTATATTCTTTCAGTATGGGTTCAATCATGGGAAACCACCTGTTTGCATTCTTAATAAAAAGCAATGTCTGGGACTGCCAGTATGTATTGATCAGGAACTCGCGGTCAAATCGCTCCAGAACTTCAAAATCATCCAAAGGTACTTGCTCTCCGGCAAAAGAAAGGTCGCTGGGTATATCAAGAGCAAATATCCTGTAATCATGCCTGAAACTGTTGTGAAATCTTTCATCGTCTTTATATGGCACCGAAACGGAAAAGCTGAATAACCTGATCAGAAGCGCCAGCACGAGGATACCTGCAAATGAGATCAGTAATTTGCTACGGATAATTTTTAGAAATAAATCATATAGCTTTCTCATCCAATCTTTTTTTAACTGATTTCAATCTTGTGACAACATATAAAATAGCGAACAAGATAAGAAAATATCCGCCAAAAATAGCAACATACCGGTAATTCCAGTTATGTATGAAACGAATGATAACATATATCTGCACAAATGAGAGCATACATAAAGCGGTATAAAGCAAGGCCACTTTACGATCACTCAAACCGAGATATGACAAGCAGTGCGTTGTGTGATCTCTTCCACCTACCCAGGGAGGAATACCCCTCAGCAGCCGGTTTATTGATACAGTGGCCGTATCGATGATGGGGATAATAAATGCCAGCATAGTAATAATGATTTGCTTCGAAGGTATTTCCCCTTCACCCAATCCTTTGTTATTCCAGAAATAATAGATACCCATGGTGGAAAGGAAAATTCCAAGGAACTGGCTGCCTGTATCTCCCATGAACATTTTGGCTGGAAACCAGTTGTAAAAGAGAAAAGAGACCAGAGCCGCCAGAATTCCTACCAACAGCAAAACGTGAATATGGCTGTTGTAGTTGTATAGGTAAATCGTAAGCAATGATTCTACAATGATAAATATGGATACGATGGTTGCTATCCCATCCATATTATCAAGCATATTGATTGAATTCATCACAGCCACAACCCACAATATTGTGATGGCATAGTCCACCACAAGTATTCCGGACAAAGAGATATAGGTGCCTGAGAATATCAGGATAAGCCCGCACAGAATCTGGGATGAGAGTTTTAATAATGGTTTGGTGTTGTAGGCATCATCGGAAAGTCCCATCAGGAAAGCAAGGCTGCAGGCAGCCAGCAACCCAAGTAATTCCTTTTTAAATAAAACGCCTTGCTGAAAAAGCATACCATAACAGGTAAAAGACAACAAAAAAATCAGGTAAAAAGTGATGCCACCAAGAGCGGGTTTTGATGCCTGGCTCCACCTGATGACGGTTTCACTTTTATTTCGTATTCCCAGTGTATGAACAAAACGCAACATCAGACTGTTAAGCATATACCCGAATACGGATGTGAGGATAAAAAAAACAAAATAAACAGTAGTCAGAAAAGCAATTTCTTTTTCAGGCATAAGAGAGAATAAGAAAAATCGTGAACGAGCAAAGTTACCAATATAGTGAGCTAAAACAAAGAGTGGAAAGAATTAAAACTCTTTCCGTTTTGATCCTTTTCTGAAAGAATAGGATTGTTACATTGCCATGCCAACCCTAATCCGGGATCGTTCCATAAAATGCAATCTTCGGCATCCCTGTTATACAATGCAGTGCATTTATACGAGAAAATGGTGTTGTCCTCAAGGGCAAGGAATCCATGAGCAAATCCCGGTGGTATCCACATCATCGTATTGTTTTCTCCGCTTAATTCAATAGAGAAATGAGAGCCGTAGGTTTTTGAGGATTTTCGGATATCAACAACAATATCCTGCACCTTACCGCATATAACCCTGACCAGTTTTCCCTGTTCGTGGGGAGGATTCTGAAAATGCATACCTCTGAGTACGTTTTTATTAGATAGAGACTGATTATCTTGTGCAAAAAAGACAGGAATATCATGTGTTTTAAAATGTTCCTGGTTGAATGATTCAAAAAACAGCCCCCTCTGATCTCTGTAAATCTTTGGTTTTATAACAATCAATCTTTCTAAAGAGGTTTCTTCAAACTCCATGAGACTTTTTCTTTTTGATCATTCTCATTTTCCATGACTTTCTTTTCCTTTTGTCCTGATCTTCATAATAGCCATAACCATAGCCGTAACCGTACCCATAGCCATAGCCATAGCCGTAATTATAACCGTATGACCTTCTCTGAACATCCACCCCATTGAGCACCACAGCCAGACGCGTGATTTTGTTTTCATTCACCAACCTGTCCACGTTCTGGATGAAATTTCTCTTCGAAAACTCAGACCTAAAGATATAAATGGGATAATCTGCTTTCTGAATGCTTGTAATACCGTCTGTGACCAAACCTACAGGAGGATTGTCCATGATGATAATATCATAAATATCCTTGAGTTCATCGATTATGTGGTCAAGTTTTCCATTGATGATTAATTCAGAAGGATTGGGTGGGATTGGCCCTGCTGTGATGAAATCGAGGTTATCGAGGTCGCTTTTCTTTATGCAATGACTGATTTCATCCTTATCTATGAGTATGGTGCTCATTCCACAAATATTGTCTGCATTAAAACCAAGATGTATTTTAGGTTTTCTCATATCGAGATCGAGGACGACTACTTTCTTGCCTGACAAAGCAAGTATTCCACCCAAATTAATCGCTACAAAAGTTTTCCCTTCTCCGGAAATAGTTGATGTTACGGAAATTAATTTAGGACCGGGTTCATTTGATATAAATTGCAGATTACTCCTGATGCTCCTGAATGATTCAGCCATCATGGATTTTGGACGTTTATCCACAATGAGTTGTGAAATAGGTATTGTATTCTTATACCTTGGAACAATTCCCAATATACCAATTGAAGCGTTGGTCAATTTTGTGATTTCGTTTAAAGAACTGATATCGTTGTAGAGTAAATACCTGACAAGAATGATGATCGCTCCAATAATCAGTGCAACAAGCAAAAAACTCATAATTGTGATCTTCGGATTTGGCGAGATGGGAGATTTAGGTAATTTGGCTCTGTCCAAAATGGTATTTTCAGGTACAAAACCAGCAATGGATATAGAGTATTCAGTTCTTTTCTCCAGCAACATTGTGTAGAATTTCTCATTGATATTAAATATTCGCTGTAACTTTCCCACTTCAAGTTCTTTAGTAGGTATTTGAAGGAAGTTTTTCTGGTACTCTTCGATTCTATCCTCAACTAATTTTCTCTTTCCGACATTCTGTTCTATTAAAGCATCAAGGCTTTTCAGCAACATTCTTTTTTGTATATTAATCTGATATTCTAAATTTTTAACAACATCACTTGAGGGTGTAAGTTCGTAAAGTTTTTCCTCTTTTTCAATGACCAGTTGGTGAAACTCATCAATCTGATTGGATAAATCCTTATCAAAGCCGGTTCCACTGAGCAAGGGTATCAGGTTATATGGGTCGATCTCTTTTGAGCTGTTTACTGTATTTTTAATCTCATGTAATAATTCTCCTTCAAGTTCAAGGTTCATTAGGTCGTTTTCGAGTATATTTAATCTTTCAATATAAATTGAAGTAAAATCCTCTTTGTCTGTAATAACGTTGTCTTTTTTAAATTCCTGGATGGATGATTCTGATGTTCTTAATCTTGCATACACCTGATCAATCTGCTTATCTATGAACTCAAGGACTTTGCGTGCACTTTCACCTTTTTTCTCAACATCATAATGAATAAATAAGCTTGCGATTGTGCTTGAAATATCCTGTGCTTTCCTGGGATTGGTGTCCTCAAATGATATGCGCACTGTTTTAGCTGCCACATTCAGCAACAATACTTCCAGATGTTTTGCATACTTCTCTACCAGATTGTCTATCAGGTTGGGTGTGAAGAAATAGTCATTTTCTTTCAGAAGAGTTTCTTCTCTTTTTATTCGTTCATAATCTGTTATGGTGAATTTGAGTGATAGTTCTGGCAACTCAATGTATTTATCTATTGGAAATTCCGAAGAATGTGAGTTATTATTAAATTCATAAGATAGATGAACCGTATTTTTGTCAGGAAACTTCACATAGAATTTTGTACCGTAAATTGTCGAATCTTTAATTGAGACACTTACGCTGTAAGGATTGTTTTTATAATTCTCACTATAGAGCACCTCTCCCTGATTAAAATAACTTACCTCCAGCGGCAACTGCAACAATACTTTTTTTAGAAACACTTTAGATCGGAGCAACTCAATATATTCAGAAATATCATCATTTCCATATATATTCTCCACCCCAAGAACTGTTTTGGCAGTGTTTTTACTGTTGATCTGTATAAGCGTTTCCGCTCTATAGATTTTTGGTGTGTACCTTAGATATAAATATGTACTCAGACTTGCCAACAAAATGAGAACAAGTATCCACTTGCCTGATTTTCTTGCCAGGTAAAGAAAGAGCCCGAGTTCAAACTCATTGCTAAAATTGGTTAGTCTTTCTTTATAATGATTAAAGCGCTCATTCGTTTTAGCTATTTCTTCATTGTGCATATCAGGTCCGGAAAAGGAAAATGAATGATTTTATCAAGGAGACAGCAGTCTTATAAAGCCAATAATCGTAACAATACCTGTCAGCAAAGTAACCAAAGGAGTTATCTCCTGAATCATTTCGCGTGTTACATGTAATACAGGTTCAACATAAATGATATCATTTGCCTGTAATATCATTGAACCGGCTTTTACGCCATCAATTGTTGAAAGATCTATGTCGAATACCTGTGGGTGGTCAGGGTTCCCGCGGATCAGTCTGATTTTATTCGCTTTGCCTGAATTGGTAATGCCACCTGCTTTGGCAATGGCCTCAATCAATGTTGTATTCTCATTCTCCAATTTGATCACGATAGCAGAACCACCGGAGCCAGGAAATACGATTACCCTTCTGTTGATGACGCTAAGCATAACAAATGGCTTAATATAATATTTTGAATACTTCTCTTTCAAGAATATTTCTGCCTCGCGTAAAGTCATATTAGCGAGTTTTACCCTTCCCAATAAAGGTAAATTAACTGTACCATCAAACTCAACCAGGTAAGGTAAAGGCTTTTGAGTGGTAGTAAGCATTTGCGTTCCTTCTGCTTTGGTTATTGTAACATCCACAAGTTTTGATCCATCATTGGAAAATAACCTGAACTGCAACAAATCATTTGGAAATATTTTATATTGTAAAGGCACTGTATCAGTCGGAGAACTGAAAGCATAATCCCTGGGAGTTTTGAGCATTATACTTGGTCGTAAAAGCTTGCAAGACGGCATCAGTATAATAAGTGTAATCCCTATTAATAAAATCTTTTTCATCTAATATTTTTAAGCAACTAATATTTTAATATACCAATACATTCATTTTCAATACTGAAACAAGCATACTATAATAAAACAAAGCAAAAATACTTAAAAATCCTGTCTTCCGTTTTTGTTGTGATGACATACATAGAAATCAAGTGTTTTTTAATAATAAATTATATAAGTCACATGTATTCTTTACAAGCTCAGTATAATGAAAATTGGCTTTTACGAACTCTCTGCCCGATTGTTCCATCTCGTACCTGATCTCCAACATTTTCATCAAGGCATCTGCAAAACCGTCCATATTACCACTTTCAAAGAGAAGACCGGATTTCCCTTCTAAAATCACATCTTCTACTCCACCTACTCTGGAGGAAATAACCGGCTTTCCTGCTGCCTGTGCCTCTATCAAACTGACAGGTGTACCTTCATTGAAAGATGTCAATGCCACTATATCAAGTCCTGGATAAGCAACTTCAATTTCCCTAATCCAGGAAGTAAATACCACTTTATTTCTAATTTGCAATTTATCCACGAGTTGTTCAAGGTGCGTTCTCATTTTCCCGTCACCAATTACCACAGCTTTCATTTTCTGTGTCGTTCGTGCACTCACTATGGCAAATCCTTTCAGGAAAAGTTCATGATTTTTAACCGGTACAAGGCGCCCTACAATCCCGACAGCAATTTCATCATCCTCTATATTATACTTATTTCTGAATGTTTCTCTTCTCTCCTTCTGGAACAAATCAAACTTTGTAAGATCAAAACCCAAGGGAATGATATACACTTTATTTCCTTTGCAAATATCAAATTCATCAACCAGTTCAGATTTTTGTTTTTTACTGATTGCAACAATAGCATCTGTTTTTTTTGCAAGTTTTCGTTCCACACTTCTGAATATCATTGTCTTTGTTTTCCCAAAATACGAATGCAATACATGACCATGAAAGGTATGAACAATGACCGGTGTTTTCATATTAAATGCGGCAAGACGTCCTAAAGCACCTGCTTTGGCTGCATGCGTGTGCACAATATCCGGTTTAAACTTAGTGATAATCTGCTTGATTCTTTGATATACTTGCCTGTCAAGGATGGGGTTAATCTCCCTTCTCATTTCAGGGATAACTGTTGCTGGGATGCCCATATCTTCAAAGATAAAAAGAGAACTGTCCTCGTGTTCATCTTTTTCACCACCGATGAGCAGTGTTTCAAATTCAGGAGACAGGTATTTTGTAAGATATGCCGCATTAAATGAGGGTCCTCCAAGATTGAACCTGTTCAGTATTCTAAGTACGCGCGGCATGATTCAGCAGGGCAAATTTGGAAAATATTTTAACCACCACTTCTGAAAAACCATCAATGCCCATACCGTAGCAGGTGAATCTCCCGGCTTCTTAGAGTACAATTTAGCTGTTAAAGCACGAATCCCATCCGGGTTGAATAACCCTTGCTCTTTTAACAAATCATGGTTCAATAATTCACCTATCTGGCTCTTGAGATCGCTTCTCATCCATTGCAACAGAGGTATTTCAAAGCCTTTTTTCTGTCTATTATATAACTGTTCAGGCAAGCGATCCCTAAATGTATCCTGTAATATTTTCTTTTTTAAAGAGCCATTGACCTTAAATCCGTGTGGCAAGCCAAATGCAAAATTCACCAGTTCATGATCAAGAAATGGCGTTCTTACTTCCAGGCTATGTGCCATACTCATAAGGTCAACTTTGTACAACATATCGTTTGGAAGAATGAGATGCATATCTGTCAGCAAAACATCATTCAAATCTCCGTCCTTCCTTAAATAGTTTAGAAAAGTTTTTTTTCTTTTCTTGTATTCATATGCATCCTCTGAAAGTCTTTGTTTACTGAAAGAAAGTTGTTCACTTAAAAGATAGTTGGCTTCTTGTTCATCAGCTATGGAAGCCCACTTCCAGTAACGCTCACGGTAATTCATATTAAGTCCTTCAGAGAATCTTTTCAGTTGTCTGATCAGATTCCCTAAACGCGTACTTCTAGAACCGGAGAACATTGAAAACACAGGCGCACTGCTTTTCAGTAAAAGTTCAGCCATACCGGGGTTACGTGCCTTCCATTCTGCAAAGTGTTTATTGTATCCACCGAATAATTCATCTGCCCCATCTCCCGATAATGCTACCGTAACATGTTCCCGTGTCCGGCTGCTTAATATATTCATAACCAAAGCTGAAGAATCAGCAAAAGGTTCGTCACAATAATCAAGCATTTGAGCCAGTTGCTTATACATATCTGAATTGGTCAACTTAAAAACTTTATGTTTCGAACCAATCTTGCCTGCCACATTTTTTGCATAGTCCGTTTCATCGAAGAAAGAATGGTCTTTGTAGCCAACAGAAAAGGTCTGCAAATCGGGTTTTAACTCCCTGGCAATCGCAGCCACAACAGATGAATCAATTCCTCCACTTAGAAAAACGCCAAGTGGAACATCAGCCACCAACCTTCTTTCCACAGCCCTGAACATAAGTTCCTCCAGTTTCTTTTGGGCAGCTAAATAGGAATGTGGCGTTGGTTGAATTACATTTTCAGGTGCAAATGGTATCTCATAATATTTTTCAATCTCCATTTTTGGAGCACTGCTGTGTATAGCTCTGATACTAATACAATGCCCTGGAAGCAGTTTGTTTACATTCAAAAATACAGAATTTGGCGCAGGAATATAATTTAGTTGTAAATAGGTAAAAACCGAGGCTTTATCTATTATTTTCGGCACACCAAGCGCAATGATGGCTTTCATCTCTGAGGCAAAGAGGAACTTATCATCATCCTTATACCAGTAAAGTGGTTTAATGCCCATCCTGTCTCTTGCAATAAATAAGCTATCCTCAACTTTATCATAAATGGCAAGAGAGAAACATCCATTGATTTTTTTTAGACATTCCTTTCCTTCCTTTATGAATAAACGCAACAACACTTCGGTATCACTTTCAGAAATAAAACGCACATTATTGCTCAGCAATGCCTTCTTCTCTTCCCTGTAATTATAAAACTCTCCGTTAAAGACGATGGTATAACGCCCGTTCTTTGCGCTCATGGGTTGGGACGCTTTTTTGCTCTTATCAATCACGCTTAATCTTGTATGGCCTAATCCAACATGCTTATGATAATATACACCTTCATCGTCAGGCCCCCTTTGTTTCAATAGTACCAATGCCTCACTGATCCTGTTCAGTTTCCTGGTGCCTTTTTCAGTAAATGCTGCTACTCCGACAATTCCACACATACTTCTTTCTTACTGTATCGGAAAAATAAAGATTCAAAAATACACAATTCCGAACTTGTTATAGTTTGGATAATCCGTTTGGCACGTCATTTGATTCTCCTATTTAGTCTAAATCAAAGATCATGAAAACTACAATCGGAAAAACGGTAAAAAGGATGATAGCAGGATTGTTCATCGCTACATTGGGAAGTTGTGTTTATGTTGATAACACTCCAGGGCCCCAGGGACTGCCTGGTGATTGTTATTTCGGGGTTGATTATGAACAATACAGCCCTTATAGCTACTGGGACGATAATCCTTCAATCCCTTACAACCCTCTGCTTGGCTCATATTATTTAAGCAAACCGGGGCTGTATCATTTTGAATACCATGTCAATCCTTACGATTACTGGTATGGCACTTATGAAATATGGCAAAATCAGGGAGGGCCTGGCGGATCACATGGTGAGATGGGTTGCAGGGGACTGGACTCATACCTGATGCTGATCTGCGATCCATGGGGATACCACGAACAAAGATTTGATTACAAAACATCTGATTTTGAAAATAATCCTCTTGTGATTGAAGAAAAAACAGGAAATAAGAATTTCAGAATTACCATTCAAAAAACAAACGAAAGCAAGAGAAAATCACAGTCACCAAAGTATCAGAGTAACTGATCCCTACTGTTTTCTGCATAGCAAAACCGTCAGTTTTATGAACTGGCGGTTTTTTTTATAAATGAATCACTTCATCGTAAGCAGCAGCTGCAGCTTCCATGATCGCTTCACTCATGGTAGGATGTGGATGTATGGTTTTGATAAGCTCCTCCCCTGTTGTTTCCAGTTTGCGCAGTGCTACTATTTCGGCAATCATTTCCGTTACATTATAACCGATCATGTGGGCTCCGAGCAATTCTCCATACTTCGCATCAAAAATGACTTTAACGAATCCTTCTTTATGTCCGGAAGCGCTTGCTTTGCCCGATGCAGAAAACGGAAATTTGCCTACCTTGAGTTCATACCCTGCTTCCTTGGCAGCTTTTTCTGTATATCCGACAGAGGCAACTTCCGGCTGGCAGTAGGTGCATCCGGGTATGTTACCATAGTCCAGCGGAAGAACATCCTTGCCAGCAATCTTTTCAACACAGATTATTCCTTCCGCACTGGCCACATGGGCAAGGGCAGGTCCGGGGATGCAATCACCGATTGCATAAATTCCTTCCAGATTGGTTCTGTAATATGTATCTACCCTGATGCGGTCTTTTTCTAATTCAACACCTAATTCTTTCAAGCCGATATTTTCTGTATTGGCTGTTATTCCAACAGCAGAAAGCACTACATCACAGGATAAACTCTCATTTCCCTTTTTTGTCTCAACAACCAAATTGCAGCCTTTGCCTTTGGTATCAACAGATTTCACCATGGCTGAAGTCATTACCTTAATTCCTGACTTTTTAAAGGATATCCTCAGTTTTTTGCTTACTTCTTCATCTTCCAGCGGCAAAATCTCGGGTAGAACTTCAATGAGTGTTATTTTCGTTCCCAGGGACGCATAGAACCAGGCAAACTCACAACCAATGGCACCTGAACCAACCACCACCATACTGGCAGGTAAAGATGACAAAATGAGCGCATCGCGATAACCTATAATTTTTTTCCCATCCAACGGTAAATCCGGTAATTCTCGATTGCGAGCACCTGTGGCAATGATAACATGAGAAGCATGGTATATGGATTTTTCTCCTTTCATATTTTCCACCTCCACACTTCCCTTATCCTTCAATCTGGCATACCCTGAAATCACATCTATCTTGTTCTTTTTCATCAGGAATTGCACTCCCTTGCTCATCCCCTCTGCTACTACACGGCTGCGCTGCACTATGGCTTTAAAATCAGCCTTTGAACCACTTGTTTCTATACCATACTCTGTGCTATTCAGTAAATCTTTGAAAACCGAAGCGCTTTTTAACAGGGCTTTCGTTGGTATGCATCCCCAGTTAAGACAAATTCCTCCAAGAGATTCTTTTTCTACCACTGCCACTTTCTTCCCAAGCTGCGAAGCGCGAATGGCAGCAACATATCCGCCCGGACCGCTGCCAATGATGATGATATCGTATTCCATATTAGCTGTTTATCTGATATTTACATATAAATTCTCAAGTGCGAAATTAGATATTCTGAATTAAAACCTCTGACCGCGCCATCTACAAATCTCAACACAGAGATACGAATGATATGGAACGAACGGTTTTCTTTCGTTTTTCCCCGGCAAAAAGCCCCTGATACCTGCATACATTTCAATGTTTATTAACAATTCCCCTTAAAACGAACAGATAAACACGTCATCAAAACATCTTTATTTTTTCGACAAATGAATACACTTTTTAGATTGTTAATAAAATTAATTCGATAAAACTTTTATTATAAAAAAAAATGTCGTTAATTTGCTTTTTTTATTTGCTAACCAAACAACTAACCATGGAAGAAAACACACAAAATACTGAAAATACTGCTGCAGAAACTGCAACAGCAACAGAACCTCAAACCACCGCTGCACCTGCCGGTGACAATGGTGGCGAGAATAAACGGCCGGTATTTCTGACCGTATTATGTATCCTTACATTTATTGGCAGTGGACTCGGTTTGCTATCGAGTTTATTAATGATAGCAGGCGTTGGAGCCCTGTCAAGTTATTTAGGTAGCTTTGGTGGTATTGCAGCCGGTGGAACAGCTTATTTTGGTGTTTCTGCCCTGTTGGCAGCAGGTTCACTCTTTGGAGCCATTATGATGTGGAAACTGAAGAAAACAGGTTTCTACCTCTATGTTGCCGCCAATATAATTGCAGCTATCCTGCCAATGGTATGGCTGGGTTCAGCTTTTGCAATCTTGGGTTTCATTTGGCCGGTGATTTTCATCGTTCTTTACGCCATAAACCTCAAACATTTAAAATAATTATCAGTATTTGATCTTAAAAGAACCCCGCATCAACGGGGTTTTTTTATACATTGCCACATCGTTTTCACCGCGTTATTAAGAACAACCTTACGGATTTAAATAAAAA
>CAZUDW010000073.1:0-15457 GCA_964619305.1 uncultured Flavobacteriales bacterium | reverse complement strand
GCACCCTTACCACAATTACAGCCACCTGATTTGAGATTGTCAATATGGTTCTTGGTTTTGAATTTCCTTGCCAGCAACTGAACTGCTACCCAACCGGCTGTTAAAAATGTAATTAAACAAATTGCAATAATATATTTCATCATAGATCCTTATTAATTAACCGGCACTGAAAAGACCTGCAAATCCCATAAATGCCATGGAAATAATACCAGCAATTATCAGGTTCATAGCTGTTCCCTTTATCATATTCGGGATATCAGATACTTTGGTTTCCTCTCTGATCCCGGCCATTATAATCAATGCTAATGTGACCCCACCACCAGCGCCAATGGCATAAACAAGACCTTCGACAAATCCGTAACCTTTATTTGTAGCAAAAAGAGCAAGTCCTAAAATGGCGCAATTTGTTGTGATTAAAGGTAAAAATATACCCAGGGCCTTAAATAATTCAGGGCTGAGTTTTTTGATCGCCATCTCAACAAACTGTACAGTACTTGCAATAACTATTATAAAACTGATCAAGCGGAGATAAGGAGCGTACTTTAAAATATAGGTATTAAGTAACCACGAGCATATCGCTGTTATTACCATTACAAATATATTGGCTAAACCCATCCTGAAAGCTGTCTGTAATTTGCCGGAAACACCTAAAAACGGGCAAATTCCCAGGAAGTATGATAAGGTAAAATTGTTGATCACCAGTGCAGAAACAAATATCCAGATTAAATTCCCCATGATTTATTGACTAATAATTTTAACTTTTCTTTTTTCTTTAATCGTTTTTAACCAGTTGAAGAACAACAACAGAAGTCCAAGTGTTAAAAAACCACCCGGAGGCAGGATCATGACAACCCATGGTTCAAAATGGCTTCCAAATAAAGAGATGCCAAATAATGAACCGTTACCCAATATCTCTCTCACTACTCCTATGCAAAGAAGAGCAAAACAAAAACCAATGCCCATGCCAAGTGCATCAAGAAAAGACAGCCAGATATTGTTCTTGGAAGCAAATGCTTCCTGCCGACCCAATATGACACAATTCACGACAATCAAAGCAATAAACGCTCCTAATTCTTTATGAATATCCGGGAAAAGCGCCTGTAGTGTAAAATCTATGACCGTAACGAAAGTGGCAATAATTACAATAAAGGAAGTGATTCTGACTTGTTTCGGGATCAGTTTTCTTACGGAAGATACCAAAACACTTGAACATACGAGTACAAAAAGCGTGGCTACACCCATAGCTAAGCTGTTGATTGCTGTATTTGTTACAGCAAGAGTAGGACACATCCCAAGTACGGCAACAAAGACGGGATTCTCTTTCCAAAGTCCTTTGATAAACTCTTCCGATGCACTTTGATTTGATTTCACTTATTCTGATTTTTATCTGTAAAATTCTCAGCAGGTGTTCTCCATTTTTTCATTCCATTTTGCAATAACCTCACTACTGCTTTTGAAGATATTGTTGCCCCTGTAATAGTTTCGACTTCATTGCTGTTTTGTTTTTTCCCTTTTTTCACCGGGACAATCTCGGGATCAATAGCAAGAGCTTTAAAATTAGCATGGAAATCGGGATCAGCCTTTATTCTATCTCCCAAACCAGGTGTTTCCTTACTGTCCAAAACTTCAAAACCAATAATAATTTTCTTATAAGGATCATAACCTATTATTGCAATGATCAGATCCTGAAACCCTGGTTCCTCGCTTGGAATAGCAAATCCAATTAAATCACCTGCTTTATTATATCCCGCATAAATATACTCTGCATTTTTATTTTGCTTTTTATCCCCGCCTTCTTTTTCTTCTACAAGCTGGCCTCCAAGATTCTTTAATCTGATATAAGAATTGCACCCCGGAAGCACTTTGTAGATTGCCTGCTTTAGTGCCTCTGCTTTATTGGCTTCTATCGCAGGAAGTGTCAGCATATAAATACCCACCAGGATTAAACCTGATAAAAAACCTGCAACTCCAAGTGTAAATATCAGTTTAAACGATCCGGGATCCTTTTCCTCAATATCAGACAGATGATCTCCTATACCCTGCTTATCAGTCATTTTTACTCTTTAAACGTTTACTGAGTCCAAAAACCATTGTTTTATTATATCTATTAATCAGCGGTGTTACCGCGTTCATCAACAATATAGAATACATAACACCCTCAGGAAGTCCTCCCCAAATCCTGATCAATACTACTAAAACGCCAATTCCAATGCCAAATATCCAGCAACCGCGGGGAGTCAGTGGTGAAGTTACAAGATCTGTTGCCATAAACACAGTTCCAAGAAGCAAGCCTCCCGACAATAACATAAAAACAGGTGAAGGAAATGCTTCCTGGTCAAATAAATATACAATACTTGAAAAAATACCTACTGTTAATAAAATGGAAGCGGGAATACGCCAGTTAATAATATTTCTGCTCAACAAATAAATGCCGGCAATAATGATAAGAATACCACAGGTTTCACCAAGCGAACCACTGACATTACCTAAAAGCAATTCTGTCCAATCCGTACTTAAATGATCAAATTTCATATGCGATAATGGAGTAGCAGCTGTTTGTGCATCAACGTTCTCCCCCTGAAAAAATGGCATAGCGAAATTCGTGCCTCTGGATGCAAAAAAATCTCCACCGGATTCTGTCCAGGTTGTGATTGCAGTTGGGAATGATGCTTGTAAGAATGCGCGGCCCAGTAGTGCCGGGTTGAATATATTCTGGCCTAATCCACCCCATATTGCTTTACCTAAAGCAATGGCAACTACTCCACCCAGAAATGCCATCCATAACGGAAATCCCGGGGGTAAAGTAAGAGCAAGTAAAATACCGGTGATCAACGCACTCCCATCCTTCAGGGATTTAATTCTATGTTCATATCCTCCAAATGCCCATTCTGAAACAAAACACCCAAGGACACAAAACAAGGTTAAAAGAATAGCAGAAATCCCAAAGAAATAAGAAGAAACGATGATGATAGGAATTAAAGTAAATACAACCTGGTACATCATCCATGGTGTTGTTACTTCATCATGCAAATATGGTGAGGTAGATACTTCAAATTTACTCTTCCTGTTCATAGTCATTTAGAGGATTCTTTTGCTTTTTGTTCTCTTAAAATCGCTTTTGATACCCTGAAACTCTGAACAAGTGGGATACCAGAAGGACACACAAACGAACAACTGCCACATTCAAAACAGTCCATGATGTTGTATTCCATCATATCTTCATACAATGCTTTTCTTGCAAGCAATCCTAAAAAGGAAGGATTGAGATGCATCGGGCATGCATCCACACATCTTCCGCAACGAACACAATTATATGTCTCCACATTCCTAACTTCATTGTCGGTAAGGATCAGTATTCCGGATGTCCCTTTTATTACAGGGACATCAATGCTTTTCTGTACTGCGCCCATCATAGGACCTCCAAAAAGAATTCTAGTCGCATCAGTAGTTATTCCTCCACATAAATCAACCACATCCCTCATGGGAGTTCCTATAGGTACCAAAACATTAGCCGGTTTTCTGACAGCTGTTCCGGTAACCGTTACAACTCTTTCTATCAACGGTTTATGATTATTAAAATAATCGTCCAGGGCAACGATACTCCCTATATTGGAAACAAGCACCTCTACATCCAGTGGTAATTTTCCCACGGGAACTTCTTTGCCTAAAATAGCTTTTATCAGCATCTTTTCTGCACCCTGCGGGTATTTTACTTTCAAGGCATTCACTTCTATATTGAGTTTCCTATCTAATATTCTTTGTTTTAATATAGCTATTGCATCCGATTTGTTTCTTTCAACACCAATGTGAACTTTTGGTGCCCCAATGAAATGATTGAGAATTTCTATTCCTCTTAACAATCGATCAGGATATTCCAGCATCAATCGGTGGTCAGATGTCAGAAATGGTTCACATTCACATCCATTGAGTATTAAATGGCTACAAGTTTTGCCTTCCGGTATTGAAAATTTTACATGCGCAGGAAATGCAGCGCCACCCAAACCAACTATACCCGCATTCTGAACCTCCGTAATGAACGTTTTATTATCCATTTCCAAATAATTGAGTTTGTGTGGGTTTTGTATGGTTTGTGCCGAAAATGGATCCGCTTTTATTTTAATAGCAGGTGTAGCCTGACCATTTGGATTAGGAGTAAGTCCAATATAAATGACTTCTCCATCAACTGGCGAATGCAACGCAACAGATACAAATCCTGAAGGGTCTGCGATTTTCTCTCCCCGTTTGACATATTGTCCTTTTCTTACTAACGGTTTGGAAGGAGCACCTATGTGTTGGCTGAGCGGTAAAATATATTCATGAACAAAAGGCATCCTGATAATTGGCGATTTATCAGATAAGTGTTTATACTCTTTCGGATGTACACCGTGTTTAAATGTGAGCAATTCACCCATGCCTTTCATCAATTATAATTCTGTTGCTGAATTTAACTGTTCAATCCTCCAGATAAGGCCAAAAGCTTCTCCTTTATTTTAATTCTCATCTGTTCAAGGTGTTCGCTTTCAAGATTATTCAGTTTTTTATTAAATTCTGATTCCATCTCTTCAATTTCTTTTTGATGAGCATCTTTAATCTCCGCCTCAATCTTAGCCCTTATTTTTTCAGGAAAAGCCGATGTCATTCCTGCAAGATCTTTTATAACACTCCATGCATGCATGACTGTTTGAACTTTTGCAATGATCTTATCAGGCACCTTATATTTCTGTAGCTTTTTCTCTTTATCAATAATTGCAATTACAGCTTGCTTATTTCTTCTTTCATCCTGGCTCATTCGCATATATTCACTTACAAAGCATGTTTCTTCATGCTCGCTATCACACAACACAAAATCTTTTGATAATGCAGGATTTGCAAAAGCAACATCAGCGGCACTGACTTCATAAGTTAATTCCTTCTCCTCTTCACCCTCAACATATTTCAACATCATAGTTAAATTGTTATCCGGTTCAGGATTCCCAGAAAGATCAATACGTGAAGCCAAAGTATCTCCTGGTTTTAACGGATTATACTTTAAAGAAGGGAACAACCTTGATTCCAATGCTAACCGACATGTCTTCAGCCAGTTTGCATGATCTGAATATTCAGGAATATATATTTGTAAGAGAGCAGGTGCAGGTGTTTTGATGGCTTCAACCAGTCCATCAGCAAGATAAGATGGTTGTGCAAGATTTGACTGTAAAACAAATAATTTCTGAAGGGCTAAAGCATTTAAGATTTGCAAGGTAGAAGATAATACCAAATCTTTGGGCTGTTCAAATCCTGAAGGACACAGCATAATGATCTTAAGCGGATAATTATCTTTAAGTACAGATGCTACTTTACCAATAAACAGATTATCACTGCCGAAATTTGTCCCTATTACCAATAATGGTGGCACCATAGATACCTCTTCTTCATTCAAATCATCCCATGATAGATTGGCTATTTCATTATCATGCTGTTCCGGTTTGTATTTGTCCTTTACTTCAAGATTAGCTCTTCTCAGCAGACGAATATTATCCAGAATGTTTCTGATATAGCCCTCTACCAACCCGGAAAGCCATGAGGTTCTGTCTCCTGATGATGGCATATGCACAGGGACAGTAAAATGGTTTCCAGGATATTCGCCCAACCAATTCAAATGATCTGTATTTAATAAAGCAATACTGTATCTGCTACGGCCATTCCCGGATGGTCCTTCTGCCAGAATCCATCTTAAAGTTTTTAGATCATTGATCAGTTGTAATTTCCTGTTCAGTTGTTCCGTATTAATCTGTTTTAGCTGACCTTTATCTTTTAAATCTTTAAGTATTTCTTCTAATGTTAATTTCTGGCTATTTGTGGATGAGAGCACATCCGCAAGTTCATTGATCTTTCCGAGCGGTAAAGCATCTGCCATGAATTCACGGAGTTGTGTCCTCATGGCTTCTAACTGTTCATCTATTACAGAAATCATTTTCAACATTACAGGTTGCTGAACAGATTCAGTATATGCAGTGAGTATATGTAATAATACTTTTGAAGGAGCTGAATTGTCATGGGTATCTCCACCAAACATGGATGAATAGAAATGTTTGCTAAGCATTATGGCTGCAAGACTATCATATGATTCATCGTTAAAAGCCTTGTTAATGATGTCTCCATCAGTATCAGGCAATTGCTCCCAAATCGAAAAATTCTTTTGAGTTTGCGTTGTTAAATTCTTATTTAAAGTTGCCATTTCTATAGCATCATCCTGACAAACCTCAGCACAAATACCACAACCTGTGCAGGAAGCAAGATTTACAGACAACACAAAGAAAGAGCCACTTCCTTTTGAGCTTCTTTCAGGTTCATTGTAGAAGATATCAGATTTTGTAACCTGAAGTTCAGCTACATATCCCATCACATCCTGAAATTCCTTTTTAAGAGCATCCAACTTCACCCCTTCAACTTTCATTTGTTTTGCCATCTCCTCAAAAGCATCCGGCAGGAAATCACCGATTTTACTTACAGGAGTATTTATTTTATTCAAAATCAGACCGGCAAATTTTGAAAGATTTTTAATTGTAGGGGTCAATTGTGAAACATGAATGCCATCGTCCGCAGCCATTCCGATTGCTGTATTGAGCAATTTTTCAATACTCGTTACTAGTGGTGGCAAAGCAAAATGCGGACAATATAAAGAGCATTTACCACAAGCCGTACAAGCCACGTTGTTTACAAGAGGTATCTTTCCTTTTTTATTCCTCACATTTATAAGAGCTGAAGTAAGAGGAGGAAGAGCGGGAACAGCTTTGAAAGGATCAATTGTATTCTGGTTAGAAATAGAACCGGGCTGAATTTGCCCGAGATGATCATTAAACCTCGAAAGTCTGCAATACTCAGGTCCTTTATCCGAAAAAGAACGGAGAAGCAGAGGGACATCAGAAACCTTGGTGGAATGCAAATCAGTAGCAGATATTTCCAATGCAACATCCAAATCATTAATTCCTTCTTCTAACAATGATAGAACCTGACTTTTATCTACTGTTGTTTCTATTGATTTCTCTATCTGATTTAAATGCTTCTTCAAATCCTTATCTTCATCAAAATATCTTCTTAATAAACCTGTACAAACCCCTGTGATCTTTAACTTTGAAATTTCTGAATTGTCTATGGATAGATACCGAACTTGCAAATTATTATTCTTAATTGCTGATTCCAACTCCTGATCTATCTTTATTTTATCAACATCACTTCCAAGTAATATGACAGTTCCATTCTGTTTCACATGATTTATCAGGTCCGGGTGTACTACTTCCTCTTCAAAACCGTAAAAAAGAACATCATTCCCTATATTATCAGATGAAGCTACCGAATCCGTATTTTGTGTGATAGAAACAGCACAACAATATTTATTATTGATTCTGTAACCACCTTTTCCGGATATTTGAATATCCATAGTTTTAATGATGGAATTAAGAATTTCAGCCAAATTATTTATCAGGAAACCATCACATAGCATAAACTCCCACTGAAGCGTCTTATTAGTACTTTCTGATATGCTCTCCTTTCTTTGCAAGAACTTCCTTTCTAAACCGGGGTAGTTACGCTGTATGTTTTGAAAGAAAATTTCCAGTTTTGGTTGATCCTCAACTGAAGGATTACTCAAAATTCCTGTATAATAATGCCGCTGATTATTTTTACCATCAAACAAATTATTAAAAATATCAATAGCTTCTTGTGTGGAAAAACTACCTTTTACATACTGGTAGGACTGAAGGTTTCCGGACTGCTTACTATCGGCAAGCAAAGCGCTAATTTCAGAATAAAACGGACTGAACGAAGCTTCAGCCGCAACAGGCTCTACCACAGCAATGGCTTTTCTACCTTTGAGAACACTGCCCAGTTGTAAAATACACTGTGAAGTAATAACGGAAAGTACAGCGCAACCCACTTTATGTTTCTGCTCCCTCAAAATATCAACGGCATGCCTGGCTTTTACACCTGCTTCACCTAAAGCAATAATAATATATGAAGCATCATCTGTTTTATACAGGTTTGTAAAATTGTGCTTCCTTCCAAATGTGTTTGCAAATTCTGAAAAAACATCTTCTGATATCTCATGAATATGTGAAGTAAAAAATGTTTTATCTGAAACGAGTTCCAATGAGGATTCTACTGTAGATTTTTCACTTGCGGTCAATATGGGATAATCAACACTAAACCAATTGGGAATTCGTCTTCTCCTTTTACCGAAAACCATCTCTTGTGTAGCTGTGGGAGAGTCAATAAAATCCTCCGAATCACCTATGAATTCACTTAAAGCTTTTGGATCAGGTATTTTCACATTCTGCAAACCGTTCAATATACTGTAATCATCAATAATGCAAACTACAGGGACCAGGGCAGTTTCAGCGATCTTGTGTCCAATGATATAATAATCCAAAGCCTGGGAGATATCTTCAGGGCACATGACCAATCCTGTAATACCAGAAATAGTTTTAATCATGTTATACCCTGTAATTTTTCCTATCTGCTTTCCTGGTATGGCTGCTGTTATCAAAGTTGGTTGATGATTGCGAACCAATGACTGAAGTTGCATAACTGACCTCATGATGTCAGAAGCATCCGTCAGCACAGATGTTCTTAATCCCGATATTGACAGCCCGGAAATAAAAGAGATTGCATCTTTACCCCGATTCAATATAACATCTCTCCCATATATATTTTTCCGATCGAAAATAGGCAGTTCACACAATGATCCAATTCCTTCACAAACTGCAGATTCTATAATGCCAAATGAAGCGATTCCAGAATGAACACCTTTGCCGGAAAATCTCTTTAAAGTACTATTTGTCATCTTAGAATTCATAATGGCATTTATTGATAATATTCATATTTTATATCCTCAAGTGTTTCCATTCTTCCCAATGGAATTTTAGGAGTAGTTTTCTTTTCGAACTGATTACCTCCAACCCATACGATAGCGCCTGTCGGACAACGCTTTATAGCATTTTTGGTAGCCAGATTATTTTTACTGTAATCAATTACAGGCAGATTGTTTTTCATCTCAATAAGTTCAGGTAAAGCATCTGCAGCACATCGTCCACAGGCGTTACAGGCCACACTACATTTTGAAATCGCTTCATCTCCTTCAAGCAGCGATTTACACTGCACAATTAAATGATGATCCACCGGCATCAGGACAAATAAATTCTTTGGACAAATGTCCACGCAATCACCACAAGCCGTACAAAGGTTAATATCAACTTTTGGTAATCCGTCATCATTCATTGTAATGGCATTAAAATCACAAACGTCAGAACAATCACCTAATCCCAGGCAACCCCATGTACACTCCTTCACTCCTCCAGCCACAACAGACTCCCCGCGACATGTTTTAAGATTTCCTGAATAATTTGCTAAGTTGTGTGCTTCTCTTACTCCACCTGCACATAGCAAACGTGCAACTTTTTTCTTTTTATCACCTGCTTTTACACCTAAAAAATCAGCAATGGTCTCTATTCCTTCTTCACTGCTTACAGTACAATTGCTTGGTTGTATTTTACCTCCAACAACATTTTCAGCAAACGCTCTACATCCTGGTTGTCCACAAGCACCACAATTATTCCCTGGTAGCATTTCTTCTACTTTATCAATACGGGGATCTTCGTCAACTTTCAGTTTTTTGTAGGAAATTGCTATAACAGTAGCAAAGAATAAACCCAACCCAACAAGGATCGCTACTGCTATTATAATCTCGTTTATCATAATTGATCAGACAGGTTTTGCTTATCAGTTTTCACTGTTATCAAAGTGTTATTTCTTAATTTAATGGATCAGCCCTTTTTATTAACTCATCAAGGTGAGGTTCATTTGGATCAAGCGGACTCCCGGGATGAATACACTTTGCGGGGCAATTTTCTGCTGCCTGAACAATGTGAGCAAAAGGTCCGGCAGAGGCATCTGCTATTGTTGCCTGTTTATCTGCATTATATTGAAAAATTGCAGAATTAATATCAATACAATCATTACACGAAGTGCAACGAATTGAATCAACCCATGCTTCACTGGAAATCAATTGCTCCGTTTCATCCTCTTCAGCTTGTCCTTGTTCTTGTTCTTGTTCTTGTTCTACATTAATCTCCTCAACAGTATCTTTCTGTTCAATTACTGATTTTGTCGGAGAAGATTTCACCGAAGAAGCAGTCCATTGATCTATATCCAGTAAAACTGAAGTAAGTTTATCCATTGCAGCGCCCGCTGTTTCATTTTCACAAACGATCAGTTTCTGCTCGCATTCAGAAATAATTTCCTTCTTTTCTTTTTCATATTTCTGTTTTTGCTCTTCCAGTGCTTTGCTAACGGCAGTATCAAGATAATCACCTTTTATTCCTCCCAGTTCCTGGAGATACTCCCAAAACTCCATTCTTTCGATGCAAATTAGTACAACCCAGTAAGGTACAGCAACCCTGTGTAGTTTATTTTTTTCATCTCGTGTCCACACAAAAGGTATTTTCTCATATTTAATTTCATCTGGTAATAAAAGATATTCATTTATTGGTATGATATCTTCTGTACAATAAGCATCCGGAATATCAGCAAATGACACATTCTTGCCTGAAACAGATAAAATAAAGTCGGCTGTTGTGAATGCAATATTCAATATCTCCTTCTCCTTTTCCTTTTTTATTTTCAAAGGATAAACTGACCAATCCTGCTTAACTTGTGGATTCATTTCCAGCTTAAAACGTTTGCTCCATGTTAATCCGCTCTCTGTATCATAAATAAACTCAGGGAATATCCTGCTTTCCACTGCAGCGCCTGAATCAATATATGAGAAAACTTGGTTATCATATCTAGCAGCAGTAAGCACACTAAATAATGCAGGATTAACTGTGGCCAAACCGTTTTTGATGCCATCACAAAAAAACTCTGGATGAATAGCAGCACTTTGCAATACAAAAGTATTTCTATGCATAAGGGCAAATACTCCGGGTTCCAATGAATAATCGACTTTACGCTCATGCGCATATTTTTCTTTCAAAGTTTCTGCAGAATCTAATACTATGATTTTAACAGGTCTCCCTGAAGATGCCATTTTTGCAAAAGAAGAAAGATGTTGATCAACAAAACTCTCTGACTTCATCATCACGATTACAGGAGAACTGGAAGCTATTTCTTCAGAATTAAAGTTTTGCCATCCGAAATTTTCAAAATAATAATCATGAACATCTTCCTTGTAATTACCCTTCAACTCTAAGTTAGCTTTTCTTTTTGCTGAAAAAACATCTTCTGCAACTGCTGCAATATTGTCAAAACTGTTGATCGCTTTATTAACCAATTCCTTCCCTTCATAATATTTAATTTTAGCTGATGGAAATATCTCTGCTAATTTGATGTCCAGATATTTCTCCAATCCCTTTTCTACAATAAGTAAAGCGGATTGTTCAAACTGAAGGCCTTCTGTTTTTTCCAGAGATTTAGCCAATTTTTTAATACGGTTAAACCTTTCTTCAGACATCAACTCTGACGAGTTCTCCGGTAACAGCTTTGAAACATTCTCTGACTGTATAAAATTATCAGCAAAAGTTGAGAGTATCTCTGCTTGCTTCCCTCCTGTTTTTATTCCCCTTTTTTTATTTTCAATCCGGATAAGTTCTTTCAGTTTAACAAGTATAACAGCCAATTCCTTTTTAACCGTGGAATTCCGTTGATCACGATGTCGTTCCAACATAATGCTGAAAAGGAAAAGCGGTGCAAGAGGAGAAAAAGGAACCAGCACACCATTGTGAGGTAAAAGAGAAAGCAACCCTTTTAAATCATCTTCCAATTGCTCTTTATCATCACCTTTTAATTTTAACTTATTTCTGAGTTCCTGTGAAGCATTCTGTATAACACTTTTAAAAGAAACAGGTTGTACTGATCGAATGCAGGATTTGATGACGATCTTATCCAAACGTATCAGGTTGTCTGATAGAATTTTTGCATTTTGACCTGAAGATTTATACTCTTCTAATGTTGAGGATAATAAATCTGAAAAAGTAAATTTATATTTCCCTTTATGTAAGCCGTTTTTGTCAGCTATCCATAACGGGTAGTCTGTTCTCAGTATTTCCGCATTAAAATATGGATACAAAAGTGCTGAAGTTTGTTTCGAACTGATTTTATTAAGATTTGATGTTAGCTTCCCGCTTCTGAAATATTGTCTGAGTTCTTTCCAATATTCCTTTAATTTCTCATCCGAAACAGGATTTTCCCGAACCAATACAGGCAGAGGGTTATCACCTTGAATTATACTTTTTTGCGAGGATTTGGTTTTTTCAATTCCATTTCCTTGCTCAGGTATTGCAAGCATTTTGTTTAGCTTGACAGAGGATTCGGATTTTTCATCAGTCCGCTTTTCTAATTCTTCCATTTTACTATAATTTCCTGATGATCAGACTGCAAATTTGTCAAAAATGGTATTTAAAGATTTGATTTTATCATCTACTGAAAATCCTAAATTATGGGCTCCATATTCATCATATCTGGAACACTTCTCATTCCGATAAAACAAACCAACATAAGTTTGATTATTGTCATCGGCAAGTTCACGCGCTTTATTTATGTTGGCAGGATCATGAGTTACGACTTTTTTAAAAGTTCGTTTAACATCTTCCTCCAAGCAAATACCATCTTCGTGCTCCAGGAGCGTCAGGGCATCTGGATCAGCAATAACTGGCTCATATTGGCTTTTCATAAATGCAGGGCAACGTTGAATAATACGCACAAATGATAGTCCCTGATGCTCATAAGCTGCTTTCAGAGTTGCGTAAATATGACCCGGATTCCAGTCTGCTGTCTGTGCAACAAAAGAGGCATTGACTATTCCAAGTGTTGTCTGAATTGGATTTATAGGAGGCAGAACTGATCCTCTTGGATGTGTATTCGAAATTGTGCCTAAAGGTGATGTGGGTGATGTTTGCTTTTTTGTTAATCCATATATTTCATTGTCAAACATCATAACTGTAATATTCATGTTATATCTTACAGCATGCACCCAATGACCGGCTCCTATTGCACAGCAGTCTCCATCACCGGTAACAACAAAAACATTCAGGTCAGGTCTTCTGAATTTTACCCCTTCCGCTACAGGCATTGCTCTTCCATGCAATCCATGAAATCCATATGTTTTCATATAATGGGGAAACCGGCTTGAACACCCGATGCCAGAAACAAATACTGTTTTCTCAGGTGGCAGTTGTTTTTCTCTACACAGCTTCTGTATAGATGTTAAGATTGCATGGTCCCCACAACCGGGACACCAGCGTGCCACCACACTTTCATAGTCTTCAAGAGTATAGTATTCTTCATTTACATCCAGAGTGCAGTAATCTTCTTTTAGTCCAAACATATCTTTATATATTAAATTAATATAACTTATTTATTAAATTCTTTAAGAATACGGTCATGAATGATGCCGGGACGCAATGGTTGCCCGTGAACATTGGAATAGCAATCTATATCCATCAATGTATGCAGACGTAACAAAGTTGCTAATTGCGCATACCTGCGGGATTCTTCATTAATATTAGGAGAGCCAACCTCATCGCTGTAATTTATCTCTACAGTCATTACCTTTTTAAACTTGGTGAATATTTTTTTCAGTCCAGGTTCGAGTGGAGATAAGAACCTGATATGCACAGAAGAAACACTCATACCTTCTTTTCTCGCTTTTTCAACTGCTTCTTCAATTGCACCCCTTGTAGAGCCCCACCCAACAATTAGCAAATCTCCGGTTTCATCACCATTGACTTTAGGTGGTTTTAATGTTTGTTGAAAGGTAGCCAATTTTCGACTTCTCATATTGCAGCCTCTTTGATTGACCTCAGGAGCATAGTCAATATGCCCACTTTCTTTATGTACCAATCCCGTCAGGGTGTACATGCCGTGTTTCTGCCCTGGCAACGGTCGCTGACTTAATCCCGTCTCAGTATCCCAATTGAATGGTGGAACACCCTCTTTCCATGGACTTTGATCAATTGGAGACATAAACATATCTTCTGATAACACCGGCCTTGAAATCGGTTGTACGCCTGTTGCAAGATTGGTATCACTAAGAACAAACACAACACATCTGAATGCTTCAGCCAGTTGACGGGCAAGGATGATAAAATGGAAACACTCCTCAATTGTAGATGCTGCTAACACAATCTTAGGTGTATCACCCGGTTGACCATATATAGAGTACAGTAAATCTCCTTGCTCAACCTTTGTTGGCAATCCGGTAGAAGGACCACCTCTCTGAACAACTAAAACAACCAATGGTACTTCAGCCATAACAGCAAGCCCAATGAACTCAGTTTTCAAAGCAAGACCAGGTCCTGATGTTACTGTAACAGTCGTTTTCCCAGAATATGAACTACCAATTGCAAACCCAATGGCAGCAATCTCATCTTCTGCCTGATGTACTATACCACCTACTTTCTCAAAATGTTCAGCCAGATGATGAGAAACTGATGTAGCAGGAGTAATAGGATACATAGAACACACTTCTATACCTGATGCCATAACACCAAACCCAAGTGCTTCATTCCCATTAAGAACAATCACATCTTTCTTGTCATCAGGGACCGGAACAGAATACTTAAAGCCAAGGTGATTAGCAGCCCATTTAAATCCTGCATCAAGTAACTTAACATTGTTCTCAATAATCTTCTCCGATTTTTTTCTGAAAATGTATCTGATCTGTTCTTTTGCAATCTCAATATCTCTTGAATAGAGACTGCACAACATCCCAAGCACCCACATATTCTTACCTTTCTTCGCATTGCTGACAATTTTCAGGCAATCTTCTTCCATAGGCACTTCTTTGACATTATATCCTTTTGTTTTAAAATCTTCCAATGCAAGATTATATTGCTCCTGGATTTTCTCAGATTTATCAGTTTTCCATTTGTTCTCAAGCAGAATGATAGTGCCCTTTTTAAATGCACGCTGTTCAATTCGTGCATAAAGAACTTGCTCATTCAACGCAATAACAACATCAGCCTCATCTCCCATATTTGTTACGGGTTTAGAACCTATACGTATCCTTATACCTGAAGCTCCTCCTTTTGTTCTCGATGGTGGTTGGATTTCTGCAGGAATAATTTCTACCGTCCAGACTCCATTCCCCATCTTTGCGGAAATAGCTCCAAAACTTTGACCTGCTTTTTGAGCGCCTTCACCAGAATCGCTAACTATTTCAATAATATGTTCATCAATTATTTCAGCTTTTTTATTCTTTACCTGAACATCAGCAACTGTTTCACTTATTTCATCCATTATTTGAATTGTTTATAGCATCATTAATGACACAAAGTATTTAATTTTAAACAGAGATTTTTATGAGATATGTCAGTTTTATATATTATCTGGTTGAATTTACAAATTTTATAATAATATTTGGAAATGGATTATGTTTTTATCAATTACTGACCTGACCCAACTTTTACCGGCATTCTGCATTTGG
>CAZUDW010000072.1:0-15607 GCA_964619305.1 uncultured Flavobacteriales bacterium | reverse complement strand
CCAACTACCGCAATATTGCTTAATTTTGTGTTGAACTTATTAACAGAGTTGTGCAACGGGCACAAGGGCTATACGTAATGCGGGGTTTATCATAGATTGAAAGATTATGCAATTAATAAAATATTGACAAACTTTTCATAAAGACCGGTATGAAATACTTCTGTTCTGTTATTTTTGCTGCTTTAAGTAACTGACCATCAATTGAAATTCGTATTACAGAAACCGAAAGAATCAGTCTGCCATGAATAAATACACCTATATTTTCGCGTTTATATTCCTGTTGCACACAGGAGTTTCTGAAGCGCAGAACAAAAAAGCCAACACAAAATACAAGAAAGGATTTTCAGAGGCGGTTGATCTGATCTTTCAGGAGAAATATGCCAAAGCACTGCCCCTGCTGCTCCACCTGGATTCCATGCAGGACAACGCCAACCTGAGATTCTACATTGGCTATTGCTACCTGATGTCACCCCTTGAAAAGAACAAATCTATTGCCTATCTCGAATATGCGGCTCAGCACACCACCGCTGATTATACAGAAGGGGATTATAAGCAGCAGGATGCTCCGCCTTACACCGCCATCTCGCTGGGTGATGCATACCACATGAATTACCTCTTCGACAAAGCGATTGCAACCTACGAAGGATATAAAGCAATATTGCACGAGAGCCAGAAGAAGGAAATAGAGGATATCGACAGGAAATTGGAGATTTCTAAGAATGCACAGGCACTGGTGAACAAGCCCGTGCCTATGACCACTTCCAACCTGGGTCCTTTGGTGAATTCTGTTGCACCCGATTATTCTCCGGTGATCACGGCTGATGAGTCGGAAATCATATTCACATCAAGGAGGGCAGGAAGCACAGGTGGTTTAATAGATGAAGACGGCTATGCTTTTGAGGATATTTACATCTCCGAAAATGTAAATGGCACCTGGGACGAACTACAAAAGATCGATTCCACAATTAATTCTAACGGACACGAAGCGCCAACCGGTTTATCTGCAGACGGGCAGATGTTGCTGATCTATAAGTTCACTGCTGAAGACGGAGGGGATATTTACCTGAGTAATCGCATGGGAGATACATGGACAGAACCCAAGCGTTTTGGAGAAGGCATCAACACCACCGCCTGGGAATCGCATGCAACCATCAGCGCTGACGGGCAATTCCTCAGCTTCACAAGTGACCGGGAGGGGGGTATTGGTGGAAGGGATATTTATTTCTGCAAACGCCTGCCCACAGGTGATTGGGCGATGCCACAAAACTACGGGCCTGCGATCAACACCATCTATGATGAAGGCAGCCCCTTCCTGCATCCCGATGGCAAAACTTTGTTTTTCAGTTCCAAAGGCCACAATACGATGGGTGGATTTGATATTTTCTATACCGTGAAACAGGATGATGGCTCCTGGTCTGAACCGGTAAATCTTGGTTACCCTGTCAATACAACCGGTGATGATGTGTATTATATGCCAACCACAGATGGGAAAAGCGCTTATTATGCCTCTTTCCGGCAAGATGGTATGGGTGAAAAGGATATTTATAAGATCACGCTGCCACATATGGAAGAAAAGAAGCTGACGGTTTACAGGGGAACGATCAAAAACCGAAAGGGCGAAGTGCCTGAGGATATTTATATTGAAGTTAGTGACAACGAAACCGGTGAGTTGGTTGGCACTTATACCCCTAACAGTGCAACAGGGAAGTACCTCTTCATCCTCAAGCCGGGCCGGAACTACAATATCTCGTATGAAAGTGAGTTGGAATGTTACTATCATTCGGAGAATCTTATTGTGCCGGAAGAAACATCATACAATGTGATCAATACAGCTGTGGTGCTCGATCCGTTGAAAGCAGGAGTTACCGTGCGACTCAACAATATTTTTTATGATTATGACAAGGCAACTTTAAGCAAACCGGAATCTATTGTTGAACTGGATAAACTATATGATCTGATGATCAAATGTCCAAACCTTAAAGTTGAAATAGCAGGTCATACTGATTCAAAAGGAACGGATGAATACAATCTGGATCTATCTCAGCGCAGGTGCCAGAGTGTGGTCGATTATCTCACTGCAAAAGGGATCAGCGAAGGTAGGTTAATACCTAAAGGTTATGGCGAATCAGAGCCGGTAGCACCCAATGAGAAACCCGATGGCAGCGATAATCCTGAGGGCAGAGCAATGAACAGGAGAACAGAATTGAGAATCCTGTAACACCTGTCGTCTTTATTGCAACAAGAAAACTAACTGAACTAATAAATCCTTATGCTGTATGGCATTAATGCCTGCATACCGTTAAGCTTAGTTGCTTGCCTTACCTGTGCATACCAGGTGTAGCGCGAACCAAGTTCACTCTTCAGAAAACTGACCTTTGCTTCGTCCATAAGGACACCGAAGATTTCTTCAAAAGGATTCTTTTCCTTCGGGAGTTCTTTGATCTTATAATTTTCTAATCCGGCAAGTTTTGCAGCACCTGCAATTGCATCTTCCAGTCCTCCGAACTCGTCAATTAGACCTAGTTCTTTGGCATCTGCTCCACTCCATACACGGCCTTGCCCAATGCTGTCAACATCGGCTTTAGCCATTTTGCGACCATCAGCGACATGAGATAAAAACAGGTCATAAATCTGATCTACACCCTGCTGAATGATATTGAATTCATCGTGGGTAAGCGGTCTTGTGAAATCTGCAAAGTCTGAATAGTGATTTGTTTTAATCCCGTCAAATGTAATTCCAAGTTTGTTGTTAAAAAATTTCTGGGTATTAGGCAAAACACCAAAAACCCCGATGGATCCTGTAATCGTATTTGGATTAGCATAAATTTTAGTTGAAGCACAGGAGATATAATATCCTCCGGAAGCAGCCACATCACCCATCGACACCACAACCGGTTTGGTGTTTTTTGCAAGAACAACTTCCCGCCACATCACGTCAGATGCGAGGGCACTTCCTCCTGGAGAATTAACCCTGAATACGATGGCTTTAACCGTTGTATCGGTCCTGGCATCCCTGATTGCTTCACTGATGGTTTCAGACCCCATAGCTTCCTGCTCATTCTCACCGCTTTGAATACTTCCACTGGCATAAATAACAGCTATCTTATTTTTCTCCAGCAATTTGTCTTTATCAAATTTCTTTTTGCGCATGTATTTTGTGAATTCCACAAAATTGATTTTCTCTCCTTTTTCCAGCCCAAGTTTGTTTCTCAACGTATCGAGTATCACATCCTTATAAGCCACATGGTCTGCCAATCTGTACGTGACAGCATCTTTTGCTTCACGCACATACAAGCTGTCTGCAATTTTATTCAAATCTTCAACAGAAATACCTCTTGCTTCTGATACTTTTGCAACATAATGATCCCAAAGAGAACCAACATATTTTTCCATTTGTGCACGGTTGGCATCGCTCATATGATCATACATCAATGGCTCAACTGCACTTTTGAACTTATTATTTCTTCCGCGAATTATCTGGGCTTCAATTTCGAGTTTATCCAAAGCCCCTTTCATAAAGGCAATCTCAGCACGAAACCCCTTGAAATCAAGATTTCCTTCAGGGTAAATATAAATATCATCAGATACAGATGCTAAGTAGTAGGTAGCCTGGGAATAGACCTCACTGTAGCTGATGATCCATTTACCTGATTTTTTGAAATCTATAAGAGCATTTCTTATTTCTTCCATTGTTGCCATCCCTGTTTGAATCTCAGTAAGATTTAAACAAATGCCTTTGATCTTCTCATCATCCTTTGCCCGATGAATTGCCTTTAAAATATGGTTGAGTCCTAAACGGCCGGAAAGTCCTATATTTCTAAAATCAAATCCTTCAAAAGGATTGTCTTTGGTTCTGTCAACTATTTCGTCTTCAAATTTAATTTGAAGTACGGAATTGTCTTTTAGCTTCACTTTGTTGGCATTGCCCGATAAAAAGGAGGCGCTACTACCGGCCATAGAACCTATGAGTGCAGCAATGAAAATGAAGATTAGAATAATACCTGCAACAATAAAAGCAAGCAATGATGCAAAAAATGATTGAAAGAAGTGTTTCATGATATGTAATTTTAAATTCAGGTCAAAACTATCGCTAACATGAGTTTCTACAAGCAGAATTTACAGGAAAGGTGAAATAAATACATTAACGGGGTATTTATTGTTTGTGCATTACAGTAAATCGTTATATTTGGTTCAAATGAATAAATCATATTTACTGCTTGGAAGTAATAGGGGGAATTCCGAATCTATTCTTAAGGAAGCATGCATTGAGTTGGACAGATCTGCGGGTAAGATCATTAGGAGATCAGCAATATATCGAACGGATGCATGGGGATTTGAAGGTAGATGTTTCCTGAACCAGGCGGTTTTAATACAAACAAATTTGAGTGCAATTGCTTTGATGGATTGTTGTCACCTTATAGAAGAAAAATACGGTAGGGAAAGAGATGCTACGGTTAGGTGGACATCAAGAACACTTGACATAGATATATTGCTCTTTAATGATGAGATAATAAAGAAAGACGATCTGCATATTCCACATAAAAAGTTGCAATATAGGCAATTTGCATTGACTCCATTATCTGAAATTGGTGCTGATGAGATACATCCCCTACTTGGAGTCTGTATTCACGAATTATCAAAGATATGTGAAGATACTTCTAAGGTAGAACTATTAAAATGAAACCTGGATATATAGCCATTGAAGGGAACATTGGAGTTGGAAAAACATTTCTCACAAAACAATTATCAGATATTTTGAATTGGGGATGTGTTTTAGAAGAATTTGAAGCGAACCCGTTTCTTGACAGGTTTTACCACGATCCGAAGCAATATGCATTTCATCTGGAAATGCGTTTTGCCGCAGATAGGTTTGAACAACTAAGCAATTCGATAAAAAATGAAAGGAGTTTTGTGTCTGATTATTGTTTTGAAAAGTCTCTATTGTTTGCAAAGATCAATCTAGAGAAAGAAGAGTTGAGGATATTCAAGACCTATTATAAATATTTGGCACAATCATTAATTCAGCCAGATTGTCTTATTTTTCTGCGTAGAGACAGGGAAATGCTTTTAAAAAATATCAGGAAGAGGGGCAGGCAATATGAACAAAATATAGAGAACATTTATCTTGATAAAATAGAAGCAGGATATGTTAGCATGATTAAGAAATTCAAAGTTAAAACTAAACTTATAGAAGTGCGGTGTGGCAAAAAAGCAATGAATCGATCAGATATACCCTTGAAGTTGGTGAAAATAATTAATGAAATGAATTCGGAACAAAATAATTATAAATTTCTTCGGATATGAAGTAATTCAGACCGTTTACCAGTAAAAAAAGTGACAATCTTTTTTTCTAAAATAAAAACATTGACTATACTTGCAGCGAGAATATCAGAATTATTTTATTATTGTACAAGAAAGCAATATATATAAACCAGTCATGAAAAAGATAAACGCACAAAAAATAATAATTCCGCTGATCGGTTCAGCTATAATTTTTGCATGTAATCCATTGAAAAAGATGGAGAAAAAATATGGTACGGTCAGTTATGAAGTAACTCCAAGCCCTGCTGAAATGCATGGAGATAGTGTTTCTATTTCAGTCACAGGAAAGTATCCTGCTAAATTCTTTCATAAGAAAGCAATAGTAGACGCAACACCTGTCATGAAAGGCGCTGATGGCAATGTCATCAAGTCTTTCAAAACAGAAACACTTGTTGGGGAAGCAGCGGATGGAGAAGGAACGAAAATCAGCTATGCTGGTGGCAGTTTCTCATATACAGATAAAATTCCATATGATGCGGCAATGGAAGTTTGCACAGTAGAGTTGAAAGCAACAGGAAAATTTAAAACAAAAACAAGGGAATTTCCGGATTTTAAAATGGCTGACGGGACCATTATCACACCGTTGTTGGTGCAAAGTGATGACAGACCTATTCTTGGCAAAGATCAATTCCAAAAAGTTATACCAAGATCATTTTATGCACAAATCAATTATCTTGTCAATTCATCAAATGTTCGTTCAAGCGAATTGGCAGATGAAGACATCAAAGGCATGAAAGAATTCATCAATTCAGGAGTTGAGAAAAGTTATATCTGGAAGAACTTATCCATTTCAGCGTATGCTTCACCTGAAGGTGAAATAGCTTTAAATGCTAATCTTGCAGATGATCGTGCTAAGAGTGCATCAAATTCAATCAGTGGTTTGCTGAGGAAGGCTAAAATCGAAGCGGCTAAAGAGGAAACCTTCTTTAAGCTGGAAGGAAAAGGAGAAGATTGGGATGGTTTCAAATCTGCAATGGAAAAGTCTAGTATTCAGGATAAGGATCTTATTTTAAAAGTCCTGAAGATGTACAATGATCCTGACAAAAGAGAATCTGAAATAAAAAATATGGCTGCAACATATACAGAAATAGCTGATGAGATACTTCCTCCTCTAAGAAGATCCCAAATTACTTTGAACGCTGAAGAAATGTCAAAAAGTGATGCTGAGATCAGTAAGTTGGCAAAGTCTGCTCCGGATTCACTCACAGTTGAGGAATTACTTTATGCCGCTACGTTGACCAATGATTTAAATGCAAGGTTAGACATCTATCAAAAGGCTCAGAAAATATATCCGAAAGATTGGAGAGGTGCCAATAATACGGGATATGTTTTATTGCTTCAGAATAAAGTAAATGAAGCTGAAGCTGAGTTTAAAAAAGCAGATCAGATATCTTCAGATAATGCCGTGGTAAAGAATAACCTTGGCGTATGTGCCCGTTGGAAAGGTGATCGCAAAACGGCTCGTGAGTATTATAATTCTGCAAGCGGAGCAGGTAGTGATGTCAGCTACAACCTGGGAATTATTGACATCATGGACGGAGACTATGCAAGTGCAGTGAGTAACTTCGGGAGTCAGAATACCTTTAACAGTTCTCTGGCAAAACTGCTTAATGGCGATAATGATGGAGCCATGAGTGTTTTGGAAAGTTCAGAGGATAACAGTACTGCCTGGGGTTATTATCTTAAAGCTGTAATAGCTGCCAGGATCAACAATAAAGACCTTGCAATTAACAGCCTGAAGTCAGCTTTTAATAAAGATGGTTCTTTACGTGATAAAGCAAAACGCGATCTTGAGTTCAGAAATTTTAAGGATGATATAGCAGCCTTATAATTTAACAGTATTATGAGACACCTGATAATCTTATTTATAGGATCAATATTAGTAGTTGGAACTTCCTGTAAGAAATGCCAGACTTGTACAATTGATACACCAGGACTGACGGAGGATTTTACATTTGCAAATGGGGATGTAATTACCGTGAATTCCGGTGATGCGAATTACAATGGAACTGTATATTACCAGGGTGACCAGTTCACAATTGTATTCAATGAGGATGATACAACCCTGCTAAATAATGGATTACAGTTTTATGGTTCAGCTAAAGTTACACGCACTTTACATGATACTATCTGCGGAACGGGCAAATCATACGATGATATGATTGATCAGCATTTGAACAATGGTTGGTATTGTTCAAAATATAAAAAAGGGAAGGATTAATAATATTAGTCTCAAAAAATGAAAAGCCTTGTGTATTCAGGGCTTTTTTTATTTGATACATTTATATTTATTCACAAATTCACAGAGGACAATTCCCGCGCAAACAGAAATATTAAGAGAGTGCTTCGTTCCGAATTGGGGAATGTCAATGCATAAATCAGCTTCATTAATTACATGCTGTTCTACCCCATTTACTTCATGACCAAAAACAAGGACATATCTCTTCCCATTTTCCATTTTAAAATCAAATAAGGAGACTGACTGTTCTGTTTGTTCAACTGCAACAATAATGCAACCTTCCTTTTTTAATTCCTTTATAGCATCTTGTACTGATTCTCTGTAAACCCATTTCACAGTTTCAGTAGCTCCAAGAGCCGTTTTGTTAATATCTCTGTGTGGTGGTTTGGCAGAGCAACCTGTTAAATAAACCGATTCGATTAAAAAAGCATCAGCAGATCTGAATATTGATCCAATATTATGCAAACTTCTAACATTATCCAGCAAGACGATAAAAGGGAATTTCTCAGACTGTTTAAACATGTCTGGCGATAATCTGTTCAGCTCAAAGTTTTTTAATTTCCTGTTCATAAAAAATAAAAACTAGGGGGTTAAAATTAAGTGTCCCAAGAACGATATACGTAATTTTGTTGCTAAAATAGTATTAAATATTGCTCAATTGGGAACCGATAGAAAAAATAAAAAATTTGAAAAAAGCACTCCCCTGATGAAGCAATATAACAGCATCAAGGCAAAACATCCGGATGCATTGCTTCTTTTCAGAGTGGGCGATTTTTATGAAACCTTTGCCCAAGATGCAATAAAGACCTCACGCATACTGGGTATTGTACTCACAAAGCGACAGAATGGTGCCGCATCTTCAATTGAATTGGCAGGGTTCCCACACCACGCATTAGACACTTATCTGCCAAAATTAGTCAGAGCAGGACAACGAGTGGCCATCTGTGACCAGTTGGAGGACCCCAAGCTGACTAAATCCATTGTGAAAAGAGGTGTTACAGAATTGGTCACCCCGGGGGTTTCCTATAATGATAAAACCCTGGATCAAAAGACAAATAACTTCCTCTCAGCAGTTCATATAAATAACAAAAATGCAGGTATTGCTTTTCTTGATGTTTCGACAGGAGAATTCTATGTTGCACAAGGATCAAAACTCTACATAGATAAGCTATTACAGAGTTTTTCTCCGAATGAGATACTGATTGAACGGAGTAAAGTGACTGAGTTTAAAAGATTGTTTGGTTCTGATTTCTATACCTATCATTTAGATGAATGGGTGTTTTCGGAAGACTTTGGTAAGGATTTATTACTTAAACATTTTGGCACTACATCATTGAAAGGTTTTGGCATAGAGGAGTTGAATGAAGGTATTGTATCAGCAGGTGTTTGTTTGCATTATCTTAAAGAAACAAGCCATGATAAGGTTCTGCACATCAATTCGATTTCTAGGATTGAAGAAGAGCATTATGTGTGGTTGGATAAATTTACAATTATTAATCTGGAGCTTTTTCAGTGCAATTCAGGTGGGGTTACTCTTATTGATTTATTAGATCAAACAATTTCCCCGATGGGATCAAGATTAATGAAAAGATGGATAGCATTGCCATTAAAAGAAAAATTAAGAATTGAAGAAAGGCTGGATGCGGTGGAATATCTGATGGAACATGAAGATGTTGCAGATGTATTATCAGGTGCTTTGAAGCAAATAGGTGATCTGGAACGCTTGATATCAAAAGTATCTACGGGAAGAGTCACTCCGCGGGAGGTTCAGCAGATAAAAGTTGCGTTATCGGCTTTAGTTCCTGTAAAAGAAAATTGTAGCAAAACAGATTGCAAAGCATTAGCTCAGTTAGCCGGGCAATTGGATTTATGTTCAATGATCAGAAATCGTATCGATCGTGAATTACAGGAAAATCCTCCTTTACTGATCTCTAAAGGCAATGTAATTGCCGAAGGGGTTGATGAATCATTGGATGAGTTGAGAAAAATGGCTTATTCCGGAAAGGATTACTTATTACAGCTACAGCAACGTGAAAGTGAAAGGACAGGAATCACTTCTCTTAAGGTAGGGTTTAATAATGTCTTTGGATATTATCTTGAAGTAACGAATGTGCATAAATCAAAAGTGCCTGAAAACTGGATAAGGAAACAAACATTGGTTAATGCAGAGAGATACATTACAGAAGAATTAAAAACCTATGAAGAGAAAATACTTGGTGCAGAAGAGAAAATCCTGATGATTGAAACTGAGCTTTTTAATAAGTTACTGATGGCTCTTTCAGATTATATTACTCCAATTCAGCATGATGCATCACTTATCGCACGTTTGGATTGTCTGTTATCCTTTGCACGTTTGAGCATTAAAAAATATTACTGCCGGCCGGAGATTGATAAATCATATAAAATAAATATTAAAAATGGAAGACATCCTGTGATAGAGCATCGGTTACCACTGGGTGAGCAATACGTACCCAATGATGTTTTTCTAGATAATGAAAGCCAACAGATCATGGTTATCACAGGGCCAAATATGTCAGGGAAATCTGCATATCTCAGGCAGACCGGGATCATTGTGTTGATGGCACAAATGGGTTGCTTTGTGCCTGCAGATTCAGCGTGCATAGGTATTACTGATAAGGTGTTCTGCAGGGTAGGTGCTTCAGACAATATATCACTTGGAGAATCTACTTTCATGGTAGAAATGAATGAAACGGCCAGCATCCTGAACAATCTTTCTTCACGTAGCCTTGTCTTACTCGATGAAATAGGTCGGGGCACAAGCACTTATGATGGCATTTCTATTGCCTGGGCAATAGCGGAACATATTCATCAGAGTAATGAAAGAGCGAAAACCCTGTTTGCTACACATTATCATGAGTTGAATGAAATGGCCAAATCATTTAATCGGATAAAGAATTATAATGTGTCAGTAAGAGAGTCCGGCAACAAAGTTATCTTCTTAAGAAAGGTATATCCGGGTGGTAGTGAACACAGCTTTGGAATTCATGTTGCCAGGATGGCCGGAATGCCAAAGAATGTGCTGAAACGTGCTGAAAAGTTGATGGCGTATCTGGAAAAAACTCACAGCAAAGGAGAATTTGAAAAGAAAATAAAGGAAGAGTTACCTAACAAAGACACATCATCTGATATGCAGCTTAGTTTTTTTCAATTGGATGATCCGGTGTTGTCTCAAATCAGGGATCAGATTGATAAAACAGATATCAATACCCTTACACCGATTGAAGCGATGATGAGACTCAATGAGATTAAGAAACTGATTGGCGATTAATTATAAGAAAGGAATATCAAAACATACTCGGTACGGTGTCAACACCTTTTTTGTCAGCCATATTTAGCTTAAAACTAAGTGTTATCTCATGGCTGTTTGTGCCTCCAACCGCACGACTGAGAGTTGAACTTGATATATCATAACTATAGTATAATGTGAAATATTTATGTTCAAATCCTAACATAATAGGGTATGCATCTTTTTTTCTATACCAAACACCAAGCAGTAATAAAGCTTCTTCTTTTACCTGATAATTTAAAACCAATCCACCGGCAAATTCTTCAGAACCACCTTGTACATTCGCTATAACATTAGGGGTGAAATCAATTTTTTCTTCCCCAAGGATTTTAACACCACCCTGGAAAGAGAATTTTCTAGGCAATATACCTTCGTTTTCAGTGAATGATTCATTTGGTTCATTAAGATGAAAACCAGAAGCTCCCATATAGGCATTGAGTTTGGCATCTTCATCATCAGGATTGTAATACCACATAAGCCCGAAACCAACATCCGGATGGCTTGCTTTTTCGTTAAGTACGGTCTGATTTGTACCGTTAGATATACTGTAACTACCTAAAACGTATTGGTCATCAAAAGTCAATCCGCTTGCATCAAGAGATTTTTGAATATATCCACCTTGCAGAGCAAAACTCAAATAACCAGCTTTAGCAATTCTCAGGTTATATCCTATCGAAAGTCCGGCATCAAAGGTGCTAAAAGCACCTGCCTTATCATTAATCACGCTTAACCCTACATCTAATTTCTCTTTTCCTTCTTTTAAAA
Source organism: uncultured Flavobacteriales bacterium (assembly GCA_964619305.1). GTDB lineage: Bacteria > Bacteroidota > Bacteroidia > Flavobacteriales_H > CAZUDW01 > CAZUDW01. The sequence continues at coordinate 3,974 of CAZUDW010000072.1, read as the reverse complement.
ATAAAGGATACAAGCCTGTAAAACCATATGTTGTATAACCCTTATCAATGTTAGCCCACTGTGTTCGGTAATTCAAAATTCCTTTTAAGTCGGTATTCATTCCCATAATGCCGGGGTTTAATCTTAATGGTTGCGAATAAAAAGACTGCGTGAAATGAGGATCCTGAGCATATGTATCCAGAGATAACAAGAATATTAAACAGGCAAGTATGGGTATATTAATACAATAGAATCTTTTTTTCATTTTCTAAAATTTATTTTTATATATATTTCCTAGCGAACTAAATTGATTAAACCGTTTTGATTAATTGGAGTTCCATCACTTAATACCGCTTTAATCACATAAACATAAGCACCTTCCGGCATTATTTCACCTGAAGGTTCTTTTGTGCCATCCCATCCACGTGACGGATCTTGAGAATAAAATATGGTGTGTCCCCAACGGTCAAATATACTGAACTCAAATTCTGCCATTCCGGATCCCCTGACATATAAGACGTCATTAAGACCATCATTATCAGGAGTAAATGCAGTAGGCAACCAAAATCCGGGAGCCAGAACTGTTAGGGTCATTGTATCTGACTGAGAACAGCCATAGATGTCTGTACCCCAAACGATGTAAGTTATAGTTGAATCAGGTCCAGCGATGGGATTGTAAATGCCTGAATTGTTCAACCCCCATGAAGGTGACCATTCATATTGCACACCTCCCGTTGCAACAAGTTGAGCAGATGATCCTGTGGTAATCGTATCATCAGGCCCTGCATTTATATCAGGTAATTGATGAACCAATACCATCACTTCATCTGTTACAGTTCTACAGGCATAATTGTTGGTTACCGTTAAAGTATAGATTGTGGTTGAGTCAGGGCTTACAAATGGAGAAGAAATACTGGTATCACTGATCCCTGTATCAGGTGTCCAGGAATATATTTGAGATTCAATATAAGCAGCACCAATCTGCACAGTATCGTTACGGCAAATTTCAACATCTGGTCCCGCATTTGCCACAATGGGGTCAAGCATTGTGATCACAACAGAATCTGTATTCACACAGGAGGTATTGCTGTCGGTAACAGTCAGGATATAGTTTGTAACGGGTGAAACCGGTGTTGCCAATGGGTTGGATATTGAGGGATTGCTGATTACTATACTGTTCGTAGGATACCATTGGTAAATCATGTTGCTGACCGGTGCACTCCCGATTTGCACTGTATCATTTGCACAAATTGTTGTATCAGAGCCTGCAAATGCAGAAGGTAAGCTATAGATTAAAATACTGCTTGTATCGGTGTTTGAGCAATATTGATCAGAAATAGTAAATGTCACCAATTTAGTTCCACCGGTGCTGTAATTGACGCCTGTCGGATTCTCCGAACTGGAAACAGTTGGAGAAGCATCCTGACCGAAATCCCAGTCGAAGTTCCAGTTAAACCCGGATGAGCCGGTATTTGTAAAGTCAACTCCACTGCCAGCACACTGAGGTGATGATGAAGTGAAACTAACTGCAGGAGTTTCATTTATAGTAATTGTTTGAATGGATGTGTCACTACAAGTACCGTTATCAGTTATCAAAGTGATGATCTTTGAACCCGGTGTAGAATAAACAATACCAGTTGGATTCTCAAGAGTTGAAGTAGCAGGTGTAGCCCCTGAACCTAAATCCCAGGAGTAGTTCACTCCAGTGGTTCCAGTATTGGTGAAATCAACATCCAAACCAGTACATTTTGGCGCTGTTGTACTGAAATCAGCAACAGGAGTAACGTTGATCACTATTGACTGCGTATCTGTATTTGAGCAATACTGGTCAGAAATTGTGAAAGTTACCAATTTAGTTCCACCGGTGCTGTAACTGACACCTGTTGGATTCTCCGAACTGGAAACAGTTGGAGAAGCATCCTGGCCGAAATCCCAGTCGAAGTTCCAGTTAAACCCGGATGATCCGGTATTTGTAAAGTCAACCCCACTACCTGCACACTGAGGCGCAGAGGATGTAAAGCTAACTGCAGGAGTTTCATTGATAGTAATTGTTTGAATAGATGTGTCACTACAGGTACCGTTATCAGTTATCAAAGTGATGATCTTTGAACCCGGTGTAGAATAAACAATTCCGCTTGGATTCTCAAGCGTTGAAGTAGGAGGTGTTGCCCCTGAACCGAAATCCCAGGAGTAGTTCACTCCAGTGGTTCCAGTATTGGTAAAATCAATGCCAAGCCCTGTACAACCGGGGGCTGTTGAAGCAAAATCTGCTGTTGGTGTCGGATCAATCGTAATAGATTGAACATCAGCATCAGTGCAACCAAATTGATTGGTAATATTAAATGTTACCGTTTTTGTTCCGCTGGTGGTGTACAAGATTCCAGAAGGGTTTTCTGCTGTGGAGGTGGCTGGCATAGCCCCTGAACCAAAATCCCAAAAATAGGACACTCCATTTCCTGTCGTTCCTGTATTGGTAAAATCAACAACACTTCCTTTACATTGAGGTGCAGTAGAAGTAAAACTGACTGTTGGAGAAGGGTTGATTGTTATCACTTTGGATTTTGTCACATTACATCCACCTGGCCCAATAATAGTAAGTGTTACGGTTTTTGCTCCAGGGGTAGTATATGTTACACCAACAGGGTTGGCAGATGTGTCCTGCTGAAGAGTGAATACCGCTCCGGAACCGAAGTCCCAATTATATTGGTATGTTGGTTTATATGGTTGTACACTGTAAAAATTCACATCCTGACCAACACAACCAGGAGCACTGGATGTAAAATCAGCTGTAAAATCAATCACCCAGAGTTGGAATGCTTTCACCTGCTGCCCTTCTATATCACAATAATTGTCACGTACTGTTACAGTAAAAACGTAGGGCTGAGGTCTGATATCTCCTCCATTGGGAGTCCAGTTAAAAGTTCCCTTTGGTCTTACCAGGGAAGGACATCCGTCAACAACGGTAAATGTGGCTGCGGGTATTGCCACTCCTACATTAGAAGTCATCGTCACACACTGTAATGCATCATTATCATAACTTTGAGTGGTGAAAGTATAATCACATCCTGCTACAATGGTGTCTTTATATATGTTTGTTCCGTTGATACCGTCCATGTAAGGCAATTCGTCTGCTCCGGCCAACACGCTTACCTGTATGTCGCGCTCAACACTTCCGATTAATGTTCCAAACCTGTATTCTTCAACCAGAATGGCCATCACCGTAACTTCAAGAGCTGTTGGTGTCATGCAAACATCCCCGGTAAATGAATCAAAAGTGACCGGGGGAGTAGATGAAAGTGGTTGTGTTGCAGTATATGGAAATATATAGTTCACGTTCAATGTGCTGCTTCTCTTGGGAGTGATCATAGTATATACCAATGAATCACCATCAATATCAACCGTCCCGTTATTAAAGCAAAAGTTTTGGTTTGCATAGATGAAAGCAGCCGGGTTGTTAGCAAAAACAGAGGCATTATTATATGGAAAGATTGTGTTATTAAGTGTGGATTCCACATACATGGGCACTCCTGTAGGGTTGATTGTTGTAATGGCATTATTCCTTGCATTCAGTGTAACACTGAAAACCCAGTCTGTGCATTTAGATGGCAGGGTGATATCTGCCTGGTAGATGTATTCTTCACGCCCGGGTGTTGAACCACCCGTGCAAGTAGTATTGGCAGAAGGACAAATAGGCACTACCTGGGTTGGTCCGGCTATCCTTGGAGCAAAAGTGTTAAAATTTACGCTGCAATTAGCAGAAGAAGTAACAATGGTGACATTGAAAGGTGCATTTATTCCTGCACAATCACGGTAGAAAGTGTAAGTAACCCTGTAATTGAGGCCATTGTTTCCGAGATACATATAACCAATTTGTCCACCTGTTATGTGAGAGGCAATCGATTGTTCAGATATGCAAAGAATAATAAAACCAAATAGCAAAGCAGAAAGAAGTCTTTTCATAATATGAGTATTACAGTATGACGGATATTACAGTT
>CAZUDW010000071.1:12665-15837 GCA_964619305.1 uncultured Flavobacteriales bacterium | reverse complement strand
AATAATAATTCAAGTTTTCATCAATCCCGATAAATCGCGATGAAACCTGACAAGTACACCTTAACCCATTCGGGATAGCTTTTATTTTGTAACTTTGCGTGTGTAATTCAACTCCAGAAACCATAGCATGTTTTCTTCAGGCATTATCAGATTTTTCGAAAAGAAGCGGCAGAACCGTGAAGAATTAAGTACATAGCGGATTGAGAGATGAAGGTATTGCATTGTTTTCATGATTATCTGAAACCAACAGAGAGCTGGGCATATCGCCTGATTGTAAATGTGCCGGATGTTGAACAGTTCATTGTAGCGAAAACATATCGGAAAACAAATTTTTATCATCCTGCATTGCAGTTCATTGAATATCCGCTGAGTCCTTTCAAAAGAACTGTAAAATCATTCTGGTTGCATGTGGCTCATACAATCAATCATCAATTAAGAAAGAGAATTACTTTTGATCAATATGTTCAAAAAATGTGTTCCTTTCACAAAATTGATGTAATGCATTTTCACTTTGCCAATATAGGTTGGGAATATCACCAGCTTGCAAACAAAACGGCTATCCCTTATGTGATCTCGTTTTATGGGATAGATTACGAGTGTCTGCCTTACAGGGAACCTGTCTGGATGGAACGTTACAAAATACTTTTCAAAGAGGCGGCAGCATTTGTTTGTGAGGGAGCTAACGGAGTAAAAATCCTTGAAAAAATGGGATGTCCCGCAGAGAAGATACATGTTATAAGACTTGGTATTGATGTTGATAAAGTACCTTATGTGCAGAGGGAAAAGAAAGAGGGCAGCTTAAATCTATTGCAGATTGCTACCTATACGGAAAAGAAAGGACATATCTATTCTTTAAAAGCTTTTGAAAAAGCGCTGAAGACCTGCCCAAACATGAAGCTGAGTTTTCTTGGAGGAGCTCAAAAAGGGACCATAAGAAAAGAACTTGAACGATTTGCCGTTGAAAAGGGGATCAGAAATAAAGTTACTTTCCTGGATTTTATCGATTATGATAAACTGCATGAATTTATGGGAGCATTTGATGTTTTTATCCATCCCAGTGTTTATGCCGCAGATATGAATTGCGAAGGTGGTGCGCCTGTGGTGCTGATGGATGCCCAGGCAACAGGTATGCCGGTGGTAAGCACAACGCATTGCGATATACCTGAAGTGGTAATTCATTCAGAAACAGGGCTGCTCGCCAAAGAAAAGGATGTTGATCAGATCGCTACATGCATTGAAAATTTCTATAAGATGGATCAGGCAGAGTTTGAGGTTTATAGTAAAACTGCCCGCAAACATATTGAAACAAATTACAATTCGGCATTGAATTCAATACCCCTTGCAGGATTGTATAAAAAGCTGAAGGAAGAGAAAGCATGCTGAAGAAACTGATTAAGTCCGCCTTAAAAAAAACAGGAAGAGTGCTGCACCCTTACAATGAACACGAGGAAAAGCTGAAGCTTGTCAAAGATAAATGGTTGAAGAATTATGGCATACGGACCGTTATAGATGTGGGAGCAAACAATGGTTGGTATGCACAAAGGATAAGACAATTACTCCCGTATGCAATGATCTATTCATTTGAACCTCTGCAGCTTCCTTATGAAAAACTGGTCAGCAAGTTTGAAAAAGATGATCGTTTCAAAGCATATAATATTGCCTGTGATACCATGAAGGGAAGTAAATCATTTTTTGAAAATAAAAAATCGGTTTCAAGCTCATTTCTTCCAATGGCAGATCTTCATAAAAAGTCGTTTCCGGGAAGTGCTGAAGTAAATGAGATTAGGGTTGAAACAGATACTCTCAACAACATTTTTCAATCAACTGAAATTGCATCAAAAGCAATGCTCAAAATGGATGTACAGGGTTATGAATTAAATGTTTTGAAAGGAGCAGATATTTTGCTGAGCAAAATAGATTTGATTTATACGGAAGTCAGTTTCAGAGAACTGTATGAGGGTCAACCTTTGATTAATGAAATCACGGAATTTCTGATGGAAAAAGGGTTTATAATTTCCGGAATTGATCATGTTGACAGAAGCCTGATTGACGGCAGTTCGTTGCAGGCAGATGTGTATTTTGAAAAACGTGGATAAACAGTATATTATTGATGAAATATATAATAAATTACGGTCATTTACACAGCATTTTGTTAAAATAGCCCGTCAACATCTTTTGCTTTGAACAACCAATACACATTAAAAGAGACGTTTTGCTGGATTTTATAATCATAGGCGCTCAAAAGTCAGCATCAACATTTTTACATCATTGCCTTGCTGAACATCCACAGGTATTTATGCCAATGAATGAAATTCCTTTATTCGAGAACCCTGATTTCCAATCTTTTAAAATTAAATATCTAAAGAGTCTTTTTCTGAATGCCTCATCTTCTCAGCTTAAAGGAATTAAAAGGCCCAATTATCTGGCTAAAAAGGAATGCCCGGAAAACATCCATAAAACCTGTCCGGATGCTAAACTGATAGCTGTTCTCAGAAACCCTGTGGACAGGGCGCTTTCGGCATATTATCACAGCATATTATACGGCTTTGCACCTGCAATTCATCATGAATCGGGACTGCGAAAAATAATAAATGGAGAATGGAATTCGCAATACAAAAGAACACATGAGATCATTGAGTTTGGTTTTTATTATAAACAATTAAGGAGGTTCCTTGATTTATTCCCTGAGGATCACATTAAAATTTTATTACAGGAGGATTTGATAAAGAATAAAAGAGAATCATTGAAAGATATATTTGCATTTTTGAATATTGATCCTGATTTTGTCCCATATAAAAATATAAATAAAAGACCACAGGCAGTTATTTATTCGATTCCAAGATTAAAATTACTTGGATTGAAAAACAAGTATATTTTCAATTATAATAAGGACAGGACAAGATTAACGGTAAAAAAGAATTTGCCTTTTAAGGATAGGGCATATTGCAAAGTAATTGATTCAATAGACAGGTATATTTACCAAAAAATATCAGACAGCAGAAAAGCAGAATATTCAAAGGAATTGAAACATCAGATATATGATATTTACAAAGAAGATATTGAGGCACTGGAAAGATTGATAAACCGTGATTTATCTGCATGGAAAATAATAAATGATGACTGAACCTGCACCGATAGTAATGTTTGTTTACAACAGGCCTGATCATACCAT
>CAZUDW010000071.1:0-12565 GCA_964619305.1 uncultured Flavobacteriales bacterium | reverse complement strand
TAAAAATGGATTTATAATTATTGATGATTATGGAACATATATTGGGTGTAGAAATGCAGTAAATGATTTTTTTAAAGAAAGGGGACTTAACTATTATCTGAACTATTCTAATTATGATTGCAGATATATTATTAAGCATTGATATTCAATCACTTTAGGTTCTTTATTTTTTGTTCTGGTTTAAGTTGTCAGTTGCCTTATATAAACTTGCTTACACTGTATGACAAGGTTGTCTTTTGAGACAAGAATAATATCAAAGGGGATTTTGTTGAATGTGGGGTTTGTTTCTATAGCTGATGTGAGCATATCTGTTAAAACCTGGATCGTTGATTAATGTCAGAGAAAAATTTCTTTTTTAATATGCAATGATCTTAAAAAATACTTTCTGTATTCCGGAAAACCCAGGTTTTCAGAGCTGTCCTTTATTTAGTTCATGGAATATACCCATTGGTACCCGGGATGCAGCATACCTTGTTAACGATCGGGTATGGATGTGCCGGTTTTTTGCATCAGGGATTCAATTTCTTCTATTTCTTTAGGTGCACCGGCAGACAGAACTTCGGGTTCACCACTTGTTATGAGCACATCATCTTCTATTCTTATTCCAATATTCCACCATTTTGGGTCACAATCTGAACCTGACGGAATATAAATGCCCGGTTCAACTGTAATGACATTGCCTTTTTGCAAATAATTGAACAGACCTACATCGTGCACATCCAAACCAAGATAATGAGAAGTTCCGTGAGGAAAATATTTGTGATAATCGTTCCTGTTTTTAATAATTCCAAGTTCCAGCAAACCGTTCGCGATCACATCCTGAGCTGTTTCGTTTGGTTCCCAGAACTTTCTCCCTTCGACACATTTTAACAATGCAGATTTTTGTGCTTTCAAGACCAGTTTGTAAATAGCTTTTTGTTGGTCTGTAAATGTACCGTCAACAGGTATCGTTCTTGTTACATCGGCACAATAACCATGGTATTCAGCTCCTACATCTACTACCATGAGGTCCCTCTTTTGCAATTTTCTCCTGTTTGATGAATAATGCAAAACACAGCTGTTCTCTCCGCTCCCGCAGATACTGGGGAAAGCAGGATTTTCGGCACCCCGGTTTTTAAACATATATTCAATAATTGCCTGCGCCTGATATTCAAACATGCCTGGCTCAACGGTTTTCATCAATTCTTTATGCGCGTTGCATGTGATATTAATGGCTTTGATCATCAGGTTCAGTTCGTCCTGCTTTTTGATCTGTCGCATGCCTGCGAGTATTTCCAAAAGGAGCTGGGAATCCAATGTTTGTAACCCTTCGGTTTTTTCTTTAAAATGTTGATATAAACTGAATAAATCACCTCTGTCTCTCGGATTATCTTTAATATCTGAACCTGTCGGGATATAGGTTATCTTTGAGAATTGATCAAAAGAGATCATAAAGTCTGAAAATGCCGTATTTGGCAACACGGTTTTAATGCAAAGATTTTTCAGGGCATTTTTCACACCCATTCTTTTTCCCGACCACAACTCTGCTGTAGGATTCTTTGGTTGTACAAATAAAATTTCATTGGTTTTGAGCGTATCTGATGCTTCTTCGTTTTTAAAGATCAACAGCATCGCATCCGGTTCATTAAGCCCTGTCAGATAAAACAGGTTAGGATTTTGATGAAAATCAAAATCCATGTCCAGGGAACGGGTTTTCAGTTGGCCGGAAAAGATGACCGCCACAGAATTTGCAGGTAGAGAATCTCTTAATGCTTGTCTCCTCTCTGCGAAAAATGCTGCTGCCGGAAAATCGGTGTCATAAATAATAAATTCATTAGGGTTTTTAACGGCATCATTTATAAGGGTGTACTGGGCATTGATGGAAAGAAACAGAAAAATGGATAAAACACAAACCACTGATCTTAACATCATGGAATAATTGTGTGTGGATTTAATAAGCAAGAAGAGAAAAATTAATCTTTATAGAAGCCTTTCTCCTTTGCTTCTTTGAGGCAGGTATAGATGCCTTTTTTGTTGATGATACGAATTCCCGCAGCAGAGACTTTTAGTGTGATCCAACGATCTTCTTCAGGAATATAAAACTTTTTTAATTGTAAATTCGGGTAAAATTTACGTTTGGTTTTCTTATGAGAGTGGGAAACATTGTTTCCTGAGCAAGTTTTCTTCCCTGTTATCTGACAAATCCTTGACATTGTTTTTAATTTAAGGGTTGCAAAATTAATATTTTTCAGTTATATGTCAAATTAATGATAGATTTCTTTGAGAACTGTATTAAGGGCAGCTATGGCGGATTGCCTGATATTATCAATTCTATCATTTCCGAAAATAAATTTTTTCGCTTTGGTGATTTCGGCAGTTGCAAGCCCTATCCATACAGTGCCAACAGGTTTTTGATCACTGCCTCCTGAAGGGCCGGCAATCCCGGAAGTGGCAACAGAAATATCTGATTTTAACAACTCCCTTGCGCCAACAGCCATCTGCTTAACAACGGTTTCGGAAACTGCGCCATGAGTGGCAATATCTTCGGGTTTTACTTTCAGCATGTTTGTTTTAATTTCGTTCTGATAGGCAATGACAGAACCGGAAAAATAGGACGAACTACCGGCTATGGAAGTCAGCAAGTGTGCTAGATAGCCACCTGTACAACTTTCTGCAGTGCAAATGGTTAAACCTGATCGGATCAAATAATCAGCCAATGCTTTTTCTATGTTTTGTTCTTTGGACCCGGCTATATTTCCGGGTATTATTTTGTTGAGTTCATCAATATAATGATTGATAATATGCTCCAATTGTTCCCTGTCATCACCCTGCATACTCAGTCTTAACCTGACAATTCCGGGCGATGGCAGATATGCAAGTTTAACACCTGCATCCCTGACTTTATTCTCCCAGTCCGTTAATATATCTGCAAGATAAGATTCAGCGATTCCTTGAGTTACAATTGTTTTGTGCAGTATTTCTTTTCCGCCATATTCTTCTTTAATCAATTTCAGGATTTCCCTATCCATCATCTCTTTCATCTCATAAGGCACACCGGGCAGAGAGATGAATAATTTCCTGTTTTTTCTGAATATCATACCTGGGGCAGTGCCTTTATCATTTTGTATCACCTGACATGATTCAGGTACTTCTGCCTGCATGCGGTTGAGTTCATTCAGATTATTTTCGGTAGTATGAGTAAGTTTCAGGATAGATTCCAGCACAGTTTGGTTCGGCACCAGTTTTGAATTAAAAAACCTGCACAAGGTATTTTTGGTAATATCATCTTTTGTTGGTCCCAACCCACCCGTGATAATGATCACATCCGCACGTTTCTCAGCTTCTGTTAAAGTTGAAAGTATTTGTCCGCGTGTATCCCCGATGGAAGTGATCTGTCCTACATTTATTCCGATATCATTCAGTCTTTGTGCAATCCATGCAGAATTGGAATCAACAATTTGACCGATCAATATCTCATCTCCGATTGTAATTAGTTCTGCCTGCATAGCCGCAAAGGTAGATTAAGATTCAGAAATCTGTTTGGCAGAAAATTTGTATATTTGTTTTAACTCAAAAATTTTTGTTAAGATGAAAAATAAAATAATTCCTGTTATCTGTTGTCTCTGCATATCTCTTTCCGGCACAGCCCAGTGGAACTGGAACAGAGTTAAAAAACAGGCAGAAGACACTTATAATGATTATTCCGGTAATTCAAAAAATAAACTCTCCGAACATGAAGTGGTATCCGGTTTGAAAGAAGCTCTGACCATTGGGTCAAAAAACTCGGCAAACAAGGCTTCGGTAAGGAACGCATATTGGTCGAATCCCAAACTAAAGATACCTTTTCCGCCCGAAGCGGTCAAAGTGAAGAATACCGCAGAGAATCTTGGCATGCATGATCAGGTAAGAAAATTTGAATATACGATGAATCGTGCTGCGGAAGAAGCTGCTAAAGAGGCTGCTCCGATATTTAAAAACGCCATCACCAGTATGACTATTGCAGATGGATTTAAAATTCTGAAAGGGGCTGATAATGCTGCTACGGAATATTTAAAACAGAAAACAACTGCACAACTGTCTGACAAATTTAATCCGGTTGTAAAGAGGGCAACTGAAAAAGTATCTCTTACAAAATACTGGTCCCCTGTCATCAATACTTATAATAAGATTCCCGGTGTTGAGAAGAAAAATCCTGATTTAAATGCATATATCACGGAAAGGGCAATCAGGGGTTTGTTCATATTGGTTGCAGAAGAAGAGTTAAAGATAAGAAAGAATCCTATTGACAGGGTAACCGACTTGCTGAAAAAAGTTTTTGGTAGCGTTGACTGATATCAGAAAAATTTACTTTTAATTTCTTTTTTCGGAATAATACTCATTACAGGGATATCCGAATTGTTGATGATTGCTGTTGCAGACGATCCGATAAAGAAATCTGTAGGATTTTTTTCCTGCTGCGTCATGATGATGATGACATCAGCTTTCACTCGTTTTGAATAAGCCAAAATAGCATTGGCTATGGTATCCTCAGAATTAATGATTTTCACAAATTCCGCTTTGCAGTTTATCCCCTGGGTTTCAATTTCGTATTTTACATCATTCATCTGCGATTTCAATCGGTCTATCTGTTTTTTACTACCGGTATCAATTACAGAAACCATATGTATGGTGGTGTTGTTAAATCTCTTTGCAAACCCGATAGCGTAGCTCACTTTTTGCCTTGATTCTTTTGAAAGATCCAGAGGAATAACAATATTTTTACATCCCTGCCGATGTTTCTCTCCCCTGATGGTGATCACCGGGCAGAAGGCCTCTCTTACCACCCGCATAGTGTTGGTAGCAATAAAGCTGTTCTTCAATCGCTTCGACTGTAAAGCGCTCATCACGATAAAAGAAACTTTTAACCTCTCTGCTGCCACCAGGATCTCTTCCCATACATCTCCCTCAGATAATAAAGTCCTGACCTTTACCTTTTTTTCTTGATGTAATTTTTGGGCAAGTGAGTCCAGATCTTCAGTGTGGCGTTTTTTTAGAATATAGCTGGCGCTGTCATTTGAAAACAGCTTGGATATGAAGCCTCCATGTTCAAATACATTCAAAAGAACCAGCTCGCCTCCAAAATAATAAGCGAGATTATGTGCCTGATCTGCAGCTATCAAAGATTGGGGACTGAAATCAACCGGAACCAGAAACAATATATTTGCAGTATCAGTCAAATTATTTAATAATCAGAACATGAAACGTCAGAGTGCAAACATAATCAATAAAAAAATTAAAAATATATCTGCTGCCGAATTACCTTTAAATAATGATGGTAGTGTTTATCACCTGCATTTGCTTCCGGGGCAGGTGGCGGACACTGTGCTGCTCGTTGGCGATCCGGATAGGGTTGCTCTCATTTCAAGCTATTTTGATAATGTGGAATTTGAAATCAGCAACAGGGAATTCGTGTCTTGTACAGGCACTTATAATGAAAAAAGAATAAGCGTTTTATCAACGGGTATTGGCACGGACAACATTGATATTGCGATCAACGAATTGGATGCGGTAGTTAATTATAATCTTGAGAAAAGATGCCTGAAAGAGTCGCTTCGCACACTTAATCTGATTCGCATTGGAACATCGGGTTCTATTCACAGGGATGTCCCCATAGATTCTTGCGTGATCTCAAAGTTTGGGATGGGATTAGACAACCTTGCCGGTTTTTACGATATTGCATTCTCTGAACGTGAAAAAGAGATGCAAAGGCATTTTATTAAGACGTTGAATTGGGAACAAAGAGCACTCAAACCCTATTTTGTGGAAGTTTCCGAAAAACTTTTTGATGTCTTGCATCATGGAATGCACGAGGGGATCACCGTAACAGCCCCGGGGTTTTATGGTCCCCAGGGTCGCAGTCTGAGAATACCTCTGTCGGACAATAAGCTTATATCAGACCTCAGTTCTTTCACTTTCGAAAAGTACAACATTACCAATTTTGAAATGGAGACTTCTGCACTGTATGCACTGGGGAGGAGCCTTGGTCATCATTGCTGCAGCTGTTGTGCCATTGTTGCGAACAGGAGTAATGGCACTTTCAGTAAAAACCACAAAGAAGCCGTCAGCAAGCTGGTTGAAAAGATTTTGGCATGTATCTCATGATGCTTACTGACTGCTGAGAGGGACTTCGGAAACTCAATTACACTTTAGATTAACATCTGAATTGTTAATATTTTTTCAGTGGCAATCCTCATGCACGATACTCTTGCAATACATTTACCAAAAATTTCAGGCGAATAAAACAGATGAACACATCACAGGAATTGCAGGCAATGATTTCACTACTGGACGATCCGGACGATTCAGTGTTTAATCATATCAAATCCGAATTGCTCACAAGGGGCAGACCGGCACTGCCGGAACTCGAATATGCCATTACACGGAATATCAGCGATACTGTTTTTAAAAACCGTGTCAGGGATGTTATGCACACCATTGTTTTTGATGAAACTCTAAGTGAGTTGAAAAGATGGATGCAGGATGAGAAAAGAACAGTCATGGATGCCATGCTGATCATATCCCGCAACAATTATCCCAACATGAATATGGATATCATACACTCCACCTTAGAGGAATTTGTGAATTATCTGAGCATGGAATTTAAAGAATACAACACCGCTTATGAAAAGATTGATGTGATCAACCGCCTTTTATACAAGGATTTTGGATTAAGCGGAGATACGCAGTTTTGTTATGCGCTTGAAAACTGTTTTATCAACAAACTGATTGAAAGGAAGAAAGGCAACCCGCTTACCATGAGCGCACTGTATATGACCATTGCTCAGAAAGCAGGCCTTTCGCTTCTCGGAGTTAACCTGCCCCATCATTTCATCCTTGCCTGTATTGATGCAGAGAGTCCACTCGGGCTGGCAGAATTACAGAACAGGGTTCTTTTTTACATCAATCCCTTCAATGAAGGCATCGTTTTTGGCCGCGATGAGATAGAAGAATTTCTCAGGCAGTGGAATATCACACCCATTCCTGCTCATTATAAACCCTGCAGTACAGATGATTTTATAAAAAGCTACATTGCCGATATCATTTCGATATGTAATAAAGAGGGTTACGATCGTAAGATGCAGGAATACCGTCAGATACTCGGGTTGCTGACCTCCCCGTGAAGCGTTTTTGCTTTAAAAAAAATTGCTATTATTACATTTTCTATACATATTCAAACCGATGCAAACCAGGGATGCAGCAGAAAAAGTAAAAAACCGCAAAGGTATTACCCGGGGCAGCAGCCGGTGCCGGTCTTTCACCCTTTTTCCACCGCTTTTTTGCGTGCCGCGATGATTGAGACGCTTGCACCGATGACTGGTGCACGTGCCGGAATGACTGATTCAAACCGAAATATTTTCATAAACCCCTATTTATTAACTATTTAAACAAAAAACATCATGTCAACACGGATAACACTGATAATTCTCACCTTCCTTTTCGTTCTTTCAGGATACGCACAAATAACAATCAACACACGACAGTCATTTCTTAGAAAGACAGCGCTTGTAAAGCTCGACACGGTGGATGTTGAATTTATTCACGTTCAGATGCACGGACGCCTGTTCAATCTTAAAATGACATGCTCTGTGGATTATGGACAAAAGAGAAAATACGGTTATAGAAAATCTATGATCAGGCAAGCGGACGGCAAAAGAAAAATGTTCAATTCGGAGGCAGACATCATCAACTTCATTACGGGCAACGGCTGGGATTACATTGAATATGACACCTATGCTTTTGTTTTTAAAAGACGCAAATAGTAACTTAGTTCAGGACGGCAATGTAGAGTATATAAGATGTCAATTCAAATGTAGATATGACATCAGGGAAGTTTCTGTAAAAAAGTGAACCCGGAGGGAGTCGAACCCCCAACCTCCTGATCCGTAGTCAGGTGCTCTATCCAATTAAGCTACGGGTCCTTTTTGCATATCTGCAATAGTAATTTAATAACTTTCTTTTCATACAATCTTTCAGAAGTTATTATTTTTTATTATCCGGTTTGTCGGGCGGTTTGGAAATTGATGATCTCATATCGGTATCGGCCTGTATATTCTTCATCTTATAATAATCCATAATTCCGAGATTGCCTGCTCTGAATGCATCTGCCATGGCTTTGGGCACTTCTGCTTCAGCTTCAATGACTTTTGCTCTTGCTTCCTGTGCTTTGGCTTTCATTTCCTGCTCATTTGCAACAGCCATTGCCCTCCTGCCTTCTGCAGCTGCCTGTGCAATGTTTTTGTCAGCTTCTGCCTGATCCATTTGAAGCACAGCTCCAATATTTTTACCTATATCAACATCGGCAATATCTATGGATAGAATTTCAAACGCTGTCCCTGCATCAAGACCTTTCTCAAGTACAACTCTGGAAATAGAATCCGGGTTTTCCAACACATTTTTGTGCGAATCTGCAGAACCTATGGAAGAAACAACACCTTCACCTACTCTTGCAAGCACGGTTTCTTCTCCTGCGCCTCCGACCAATTGTTTGATGTTGGCTCTAACGGTAACCCGGGCTTTGGCGATCAGCTGAATACCGTCTTTTGCCACAGCGGTCACCGGTGGTGTGTCAATAACTTTTGGGTTGACAGACATCTGAACAGCTTCGAACACGTCCCTTCCGGCAAGATCTATTGCAGTAGCAGCATTGAAATCTAGTGGAATATTTGCTTTATTGGCAGAGATCAATGCATTGACCACATTGATCACATCTCCTCCGGCAAGGTAATGTGCCTCAAGCTGATTTCTTGTGAGTCTCAATCCTGCTTTTGTAGAATTAATCAATGCTTTGACGATGATTCCGGGTGGCACTTTTCTCCAACGCATAAAAATAAGCTGTAATAAAGATATTCTGACACCTGAGAGCAGTGCAGAAAACCACATCCCAACCGGGACAAACCAAAAAAGTAACCAAAGAGCAACAATGCAGGCCACTATAATAGCTATCATAATGCCAATATTCATTTGCGGTTGTAATAGTATTAAGTTGAAAATTTTCATTTTATTTTTATATTAGTTTTTACAAATGCTAAAGTAAATATTATTCTGGTTTTACGGTGATTTGATTTTTCTCTACGTCAATAACGATCAATGGAGTGTTTTCATTTATAAAAGCACTGTATGATTTCACTTCCACCAATTGATCATTGATACGGGCTTTCCCCATGGGATTCAACCGGGTAATAGCAATACCTTTATCTCCTGCTTTTATATCGGAGATAACATTATGTATTTTACTATCGATTTTATCCTTCAGCATAAGCCGGTTCCAGGTCTTTGCTCTCAGCGATAAGAGGAGTAAACCAATAGAAGAAGCTGCTGTACAAGCCAGGGCAATGTGTCCGGTTGTAGTATCTGAGACATAAGCATAATAAACTCCGATACACATCAGTATCCCGCCAGTGATTCCAACCACGCCAACTCCGGGAATGATAAGAACTTCAATGAGCATAAAAATCAAACCGAGAACGATTATTATTATAATACCTGTGAGTGTCATGGTCTTTTTTTGCTGTTGTTATATAAAATTCGTGCTTCAGGAAGAAATTCTTTTAGCTTTTCGATACGTTTTTTATCACTTGGATGAGTGCTTAGGAACTGGGGTATTTTTACTCCACCTTTTTGCTTCATTCTTTGCCAGAATTCAATTGCTTTATCCGGGTTATAACCTGCCAGAGACATGAATACCAATCCCATGTGGTCTGCTTCAGCTTCATGTTTTCTGGAGTAGGCCAGTGTGCCGAGAGCCGAACCAACACCGTAAGACATGAGAAAAATATCCTGTGTTTCTTTTGGTTTTTGACTCATCGCAACAGCCAGACCCATACCACCGGCAGCAACGAGTAATTGCTGGCTCATGCGTTCGTTTCCATGTCTTGCAATGGCATGTGATATTTCATGTCCAAGTACCACAGCCATACCTGTTTCATCTTTAGTGACAGGAAGAAGTCCTGTATATACAACAACCTTACCGCCAGGCATGCACCATGCATTTACGGTTTTATCGTTGACAACATTAAACTCCCATTTGAAGTTCTTGATTCTTTTGGTCTGATGGTGTTTTCTGAGGTAGCCGGTTACTGCCTTGGCAATTCTTTGTCCTACCTGGGTTACCATCTGCGTATTTGCATTAGAAACTGAATTATGTGTTTTAAGAAAATCCCGGTAAGATGTTAAGCTCATGCTCATCAGGGTAGATTCAGGAAGCATATTCATTTGTTTCCTGCCGGTAACGGGCACCTTTGAACAGGAAAATAATAACAAGATCAGTTGGAAACAGAGTAATTTAATCCACATAATAATTGAACGATACTATTGAGCGGCAAATATATGTAATTAGCTCTTGTCTCAAGGAATAACTCGCTTCTATTTATGAGGTTCCTTTATAATATATAAGCGATATTCCCTTAAGCAATATACCCTCATTTTAGCTGAGGAGACACTAATGTTAAATTCAGATGCAATTTGTTTCACTTTTTTGCTGTTCATCTTCTTAATTGTTTGATGTATTATTACAGCGAATATTATTTAAAAAAGTGTTAGATAGAGAAAAAAACAAAAATATCGGTTTATTCTTTTAATTATTTATTTTTTAACTTAGCGCTTGAAAGCAACCGAATAGATTATTTTACGTCATTAAAACCGAATGAATAGGATATGCTGTAATTGTTATTAAAGTTATTTTATAGATAAAAAACATTTATGAATATTATGAAAGTAAAATATATTTTAATCTTTTTTACATTGTTATGCAGGGTTGATTTATCGGCTCAGCAGGCAGATCAAGGTTTAACATCAAATGCCAAAATCAACTGGAAGATTGAGGATCCTTTTTCTCAAAAAGTATTTATTGAGAACAGGGGACAATTTGACGGCAATGACGAGATAGAGGGTTCAAAGATATTATATGGAACAGACAATGCGTGTACATTCATTTACTTCACTCCCAAAGGTCTCACCTATAAGCTAGTGGACACGCGTTATGTCAAAAAGGATGAAGACATAGATGAAAGTGATTTTCTTGCTGCAATGGGAATTTTTGATGAACAGGACAAAGGAGAAGAATTTTACACAAAGATTAACAAATCACTGGTACATATGCAATGGCTCAATGCAAATCCCAATCCTGAGGTAATTGCATTGGACAAAGTTCAGGATTATTACAATTATATCATTGATGCGCATCCTGCTTATGGCATCAGTTTTATTCCTGCATTTAAGAAGTTGATTTACAAGAATCTTTATCCAAATATCGATGTGGAATATGAGTTTCATCCTAAGGAAGGGATTAAATATGCCATTATTCTTCACCCTGGCGCTGATATCTCAATGGTTAAAATGAAATACAATTCTGAAGATGATATTTACATGGATAATGAGGGAAATGTGAGGTTCAAAACACATTTTGGGGATATTATCGACCATGCTCCTAAAACATTTTATAAAGATGATCTTAGTCCCATCAACTCCTCATTTCATATAGACAACAATATCGTTACCTTTAGATTAAAAGCATATGATTCCAGCAGGGAAGTAATAATTGATCCATGGACGGTTAATCCTAATTTTACTAATGCCAACAAGGTTTTTGAAGTTGAACCTGATAATATGGGTAACGTTTACGCTTATGGGGGTAGCAGCCCGTGGAAACTGAAAAAGTTCAATTCAGCCGGGGCTCTGCTTTGGACAGTGAATAATCCAAACAGCTCAATGTTTGGTGATATGGATGTGGCAATGTCAACAGGAGTTGCATATATGACAACAGGACTGGGTGGCACAATAGGTAAAATTTATCCAAACGGAACGTTGGCTTTCTATAATAACACCATGTGGGTCTGTAATTATGAATATTGGACTGTTGATGTAAACTGTGACGGAAGTAGGGTGGTGGTTACAGCTTCATATCCGGTTGGAGGATTTGCTAATATTGATACTACAACAGGAGCCTGTTCGGGAACCGTTAATATTACCTCAGGTAGTGGAAATCCGGATTTCAGAGATTGTGTTTGGGCTCCGGATGGAAATTTTTATGCTATACAAACACATATCAGTACACTTTGCAGTTTATGGGCAGTTACGCCTACTTTTACAACAATTTATGGTGCTAATTCAGGATATCTAGCAGCTTATAATGGCATCCCGTATTATGCAGTTTCATTTATCCAGGGTTATAATGGCATTGATGCCGACTTGACCAACATTTTTCTAAATAGTGGTGCCCAGTTATTTAAGAAAGATATTACAAATGGAGCCAATCTTACTACTGTGGCAATTCCAGGCGGTTCTATTATGGCTAATGCTGGCGTGGCTGTTGATGGTTGCGGGAATGTATATGCAGGCTCTACAAATGGTGTATATCAGTTTGACAACAACCTCGTACAGACTTCATATCAGTCAACTGCTGCAGTCTATGATGTTACCTTAGGTAAATCTGGAGAAATCTTATGCGGTGGTGCAGGATTTTTGGCTTCCCTGAATTTCAATGCTTGTCCTGAATTAGACAGTCTGAATCTCTCTATCACATCCACCCCTGATTCCTGCAACATGGGAG
>CAZUDW010000070.1:0-15919 GCA_964619305.1 uncultured Flavobacteriales bacterium | reverse complement strand
ATAGTTGTAGGCAAAACTTGAATCTGTAGAAACACAAACATCATCTACATAATAATAAGCCCAAGGACCATTACCATCATTTACAATAGTAGTATTTGCAGTATCAAAAAAGTTGCCTATCAATATATATTGATAAGCAGAATCAGCCACAAATGAACCAAATAATAATGTCCAATTTACAGTATCTGTTATTACATTATTAGTGTAAAAATGAGCACTATTATTTATTGCTACTGAAATGGGCTTTGACGTAAAAAATTTTACTCCTATATTATTAATACTATAGCCTGCAAAAAAATTACTATCAGCCCTATTAACCTTTAGTGATATATAATACTTTTGTGAAATAGATAGGTTATTGGTTAGTTGTATTCCAAATATTTCAGTATAAACACCATTTACATCATATTCATAATACACAATAATACCTGCATAAGCATTGCCTGCATAAGCATATTGATAACCAAATAAATTTTTAGGAACTAAATATTCAGAAGTGGTTGCACATGAATGAAAATATTCAGGAGATGAATTATTGTAAAACTCCCAACCAATTGCATAACCTATCTGACCTGCATTATCTGGACAACTTGAATGGTCTTCAAAGCTCGGATTCGGCACGAGATTCTGCGCAAAGGTCAATGTGGAATAGTGAACGCCTAATAAGCAAATGAGCAATATTTTGATGAGAGTTTTCATTTTTATTTTCAAAATTAATAAAAAAAAGATGGATTTTGCAAGTTTAAGTTCAACATCAAAACAAAAAAAACTGCCCCTGGCCCTGTAGAAGGGGGCAGGATGTGATACATTATACCTGCACCACCACGGGCTTGCTTTAGCATGTCCATAAACGGGGTTTAGGTGCTGAAAAACGGCACCAGCTTATTGCTTTTTTTATTTCAAACAGCTTCCGTTGGCAATAGTTTATTGCATTTTGGGGTTAATTTGTTAGCGTTTATGGTTAAATTGCCACTGTTTGGGGTTAAATTTCTGCAATTTAACATGAAATAGCTTTCATTCGGGATTAAACTGCCAGCGTTTGTCGTTAAATTGTCATCGTTTCGGATTAAATGGCGATCGTTTAGCGTTAAACAGCGATCGTTTGTCGTTAAATTGTCATCGTTTTGGATTAAATGGCGACCGTTTAGCGTTAAATGGCGATCATTTAGCGTTAAATAGCCATTATTTAATCACTCCTGTCTGCAATTTTAAATGCCTGACAATTAGTTACATAAAATTTTATACAAAATAAATTAGTGTTTTATTGATAATAGCAATATAAAATATTGGAAAATATTAAGGTTTTATGTGGTCATCACCCGGCATCATGGAAAATATGTGGTTTTGCAACTTGGCTGCCTGCCTGATTTTCTTTTTACATTACTTTGCGACAGGAAATACATAAAACCGGAATTATTTCTTTCGCACAGGTATAAACAAAACTTTTTTCTCTTTATAATAGTAATCCTCAAACACCTTAGATATATCAAAAATCCTTACTTCAGTTCCTGATTCTGATATTTCAACCGAAAGATCGCCTCCTTTAAGACAGATAATGCCTCCTTCATTGCAAGTATGTGGGGCAGGATAAATTTTATTTCCAACTAATTTCAGAATATTTTTCAAGGGGGCTACTGCCCTGCAAACCACATAATCAAAAGTCTCCTGAATATCTTCTGAGCGAACATTCATAAGAGATACATTTTTTAACTTAAGAAAGTTAATCATTTCTTCAACAGCTTTGATTTTTTTCGCAATGCTGTCGGAAAGAACAAAAGAAGAGTCAGGAAACATAACTGCAAGCGGAACGCCCGGAAGCCCACCACCTGTGCCTAAATCTAATATTTTCATTTGAGGAGTAAACTTAAAAAAAGCTGCAATAGCAAGTGAATGGAGAATGTGATGACTGAAGATGTTGTTTATATCTTTTCTTGAGATCAGGTTTATTTTATCATTCAAGGTCAGATAATGCTGAGCCATCATCTTATACAAGATCATTTGATGCTCAGAAAGTTCAGGAAAATAAGATTTTAGTTTTGTTAATTGAGTATCCAAATCCGAAACACTCATATTTTATCTTTACGGTGCCTCATTATGTTATACAGAAATTCTCTTGCTCTGAATAACTGCGCTTTCACAGTGCCTAAGGGAATATCGAGTTCCTGCGCTATCTCATCATAACTGAACTCTTTAAAATATCTTAATTCTATTAATTGCCTGTATCTCGGTTTTAGTTGCGTTACTACTTTACGCATCAGATGGATTTTCTGTTTTTTAATGAATTTTTCTTCCGGATCCAATCCTTTAGATTTCAGATCAATATGAGCATCCGAACCATCATCATTTTTATCTATATCAATCGAGAGGAGATTGGCTTTTTTTCTACGGATAAAATCAATGCAATTGTTCGTTGCAATCTTGAACAGCCAGGTGCTGAATGCATAATTAGGAATGTATTGTTCCAGCCGGTTAAATGCTTTTCCAAATGCTTCGATTGTGAGGTCTTCAGCATCATCCTTGTTATTGATCATTTTCAACAACATAAAATATATTGAATCCTTGTATCGGGACATCAACTCGGCATAGGCAGACTGGTCTTCATTGTTAATTGCTCTGCAGACAAGACGATAGTCGTAACGAGCTTTTTCCGATAAATTTTTACTCATTTCATCCATTTGCGTCTCCCTGATATTGTTGAACTAATTATGAATAAAGGATATAACAATAGCATAATGATCTCAAGGGCAAAACCTGCCAGAATTAAATCGCTGCAATTAAATTTTTTCATCGCTTTATAAAAAACAAATAACTGAACAAGGAACCTGCACGCAAATATGATTAAAATTAAATAAATACCGGTGTGCATAATCAGTAATATAACAAAAAAAAGAATAAAAAGATATGTAGTGAGATTGATAAATCCAAGAATCATTTTATCCTGAAACCGATAATGAGACCATGTAGTCAAATGACGGGATTTTTGTTTTAACCATGCAGCAAACCCTGATGGAAGTGTTGAAATGGTGTGGGCTTCGGGATGATCACAAATAGCAGTGTTATGTTTTTTTCCAACTTCATTAATAAACAGGTCATCATCCCCGGAAGATAAATGGGTGTGTGTGGCGAATCCTTTGTTCCTCATAAAAAGGTCTTTCTTCCATGCAAGATTTCTACCTACTCCCATATATGGTTTGATCAGAATTGCCATAGAATAATACAACAGGGCAATCAGGAATGTGTCAAATCTTACAAGAGCATTTATCAGTCCTTTTTCCTTTTTATATGCACCATATCCCAAAACAATATCCTTGTTATTACCGAAACTTCCGCACATTCTGCCCAACCATTTATCTGATGCTGCTCTGCAATCTGCGTCAGTTAAGACTATCAGATCATTTTTTGCTGCTTTTACTCCCATTGTAACAGCAAATTTCTTCCCTCCAAAAAATTTGTCTGTCTCTTCTACTTTGACGATCTTAAGATGATGATATTGCCTTGCAAAGTCTTTTAATATCTCCTCTGTATTATCCCATGAACAATCATCAACAACTATAACCTCAAATTCAGGATGGTCCTGTTCTAAGGCGTATTTTAAATTCTTTTGCAGGTTTTCAGATTCATTTCTTGCTGCTATAATTATTGATGCAGGTTTACCGGAAATAAGATCGGTTTTTTGTCTGAAAGCAAATTGGCCGAAAAGCACAAGCCATATTAACAGTTGAAATACAGCGAGAAGAAGAAAAATATACAGCAACAACATAGATATTCAGGTTTTCAAAAATAAGAATCAATTCAGGATGCAAGGACAATATCAAGATGAATTAAAAACAATTATTAACATTCAAATAAGTGGTTTTATATTTGACTCCAACAAAATTATATGGAGTTTATTTTAGAAAAGACTGATAGGGAAAGCAATGCAAGGGCCGGAAAAATCATCACTGAACATGGCGAAATCAACACACCTGTGTTTATGCCGGTGGGCACAGCAGGAACCGTCAAAGGTGTGCATCAAAGGGAATTGAAAGATGAGATCGGAAGCAAGATTATACTTTGCAATACTTATCATCTTTATTTAAGACCGGGGATAAAAGTAATAGAAGAAGCGAAAGGCATTCATTCTTTTGCTAACTGGGAACTCCCGGTGCTTACAGACTCGGGTGGTTACCAGGTATATTCATTGTCATCACAAAGAAAAATTTCAGAACAAGGTGTAATCTTCCGCTCTCATATCGATGGTTCTCTTCACCACTTTACCCCCGAAAGTGTGATTGATATACAAAGGAGTATAGGTAGTGATATCATAATGCCCCTTGATGAATGTACTCCTTATCCATGTGATTATGAATATACCTCCCAATCATTGGAGCGCACGCATGACTGGCTGAAAAGATCAATAATTCAAATGAATTCAACCGAAGCGAAATATAATTATCAACAAACATTGTTTGGGATAGTACAAGGTGGAGTTCATCCTGATCTGAGAAAAAAATCTGCTGAAATAATTTCAAAATTGGATTTAGCAGGAAATGCAATTGGCGGACTGTCGGTTGGTGAACCTGCTGATGAAATGTATGCTATTACTCAGATTGTCTGCGATATACTATCTAAAGACAAACCACGTTATCTGATGGGTGTTGGAACTCCAGAAAATATTTTGGAATGCATCAGTTCAGGCGTTGACATGTTTGATTGCGTTATTCCCACGAGGAACGGCAGGAATGGTTGGTTATATACTCTAAATGGTATTATAAATATTAAGAATGAGAAATGGAAATATGATTATTCACCAATCGATGCAGATGGTAAAACATATGTCGATCAACATTATACGAAATCCTATTTACGTCACCTGATAGTTTCCAGGGAATTGCTGGGTGCTCAAATTGCCAGTATTCACAATCTATCTTTTTATATGCAACTCACAGCACTCGCAAGAGAACAGGTGATGAAAGGTACATTTGCTCAATGGAAAAATAAAATATCAACTAAACTGGCAGAAAAAATATGACCTTTGAACCGTGAAAATACTCGATTTCTATATCATCAAAAGATTTCTCCTTACTTTTTTCTTCATGTTGGGAATCATTATGCTTATTGCGATTATTTTCGACATCTCAGAAAGAATTGATGATTTCCTGAATGGTAACGCACCTCTTGGCGCAATTATCAAAGATTACTATTTTAACTTTGTGGTTTATTATGCCAATCTTTTTAACTCTCTGCTGATCTTTATTTCCGTAATTTTCTTTACTTCCAAAATGGCCTCAGATACGGAGATCATAGCAATTTTGAACAGTGGCATGAGTTTCAACCGCCTTCTACTTCCCTATTTTATTGCTGCATCAATACTGGCCTTTGCGTCTCTCTATCTCAATCACTATGTTATTCCCGGAGCAAATAAAAAAAGACTTCAATTTGAAAATACTTACATCAGAAATCCTTACCTGTTTAAGGACAGAAATGTACACAGACAGATAAAGCCGGGGGAATTTATATATATAGAATCATACAATACCGAAAACAACACCGGCTACCAATTCAGCATGGAAAACTGGGAAGGATTTACCTTAAAAAGTAAACTTAATGCCAGTATGCTGCGATGGGACACAACAAAAAATAACTGGAAAATAGAAAACTATTTTATCCGCAAATTAAATGGTGAGAAAGAGCGAATTATTGAAGGAATAAGTATGGACACGGTATTAGGATTTACACCGAAAGAATTCACAAGAAGATTAAATAATATTGAAATGATGACAACTCCCCAACTCAATAATTTTATTAAACGGAAAACCCTGGAGGGTTCTGATGAACTGCCCTGGTATTATATTGAAAAACATCAACGATCTTCCTATCCATTCTCTACCTACATCCTGGTTTTAATTGGTGTAACTATAGCAGGCAAAAAAATCAGGGGAGGTATTGGTCTTCACATCGTTTATGGATTACTCATTTGTGTTACCTATATCCTGATAATGAAAGTATCTACGGTATATGCCACGAATGCAGGTCTTGACCCCCTGGCTGCCGTTTGGTTACCTAATATTCTTTTTGCCGGCCTGGCGGTTTATCTCTTAAGGTTTGCTCCAAGATAATTAGATAACACCATATCATACTGCCTGTTTTGTTTTATTATAGTAATTCAATATAGAAACGGAGCAATGCAGTACCGTATTGGAGCTATGTAATATCAGATGGTAAGACGTGTATCAGTTATTCCACTGATTAGAATTGAGGCATCAGGGGTTTATTCCCCAGCAATTCATCTATGCGCTCCATTACATCGCCTGTTACTTTTTGAGATACCTCCAAAGCTTTAAGATTTTCCTTTAATTGGACTGTTTTGGAGGCCCCAAGTATCACCGTACTAACATTTGAATTATTCATACACCAACAAATAGCCAGTTGCGGTAATGTAATAGATAGTTCACTTGCAAGGTTCGCTAATTTCCTTGTTATATCTAACTTATCCTGACTGATATATTTGTCTTTGAGCCATTCCAATCCATCCATACCAAGTCGGGTATTTGCAGGGAATCCGTCATTATACTTTCCAGTAAGCAGTCCTGAAGCTAAAGGAGACCAGATGGTACTGCCAAGACCATAGTTCCTGAATAATTTAAAATATTCCACCTCAACTCTTTCTCTCCAAAACATATTGTATTGCGGTTGCTCCATCACGGGAGAGATTAAATGATGTTGATTTGCTATTCCAATTGCTTCCTGAATTTCCTGAGCGCTCCATTCAGATGTTCCCCAATACAACACCTTTCCCTGCATAATAAGTTGGTGCATGGCCCACACAGTTTCTTCAACAGGTGTGGATTTATCCGGCCTGTGACAGAAATAAAAGTCCAGATACTCAAGCTGAAGTCTCTTCAATGCCGCATGACAGGCCTCAAAAACATGTTTTTTGGATAATCCGGTCTGATTGGGTTTATCCCCACCCCAATATACTTTGGAAGAAACAAGAAAGGAATCTCTATTCCATTTTGTCTTTTTAAAGATTGAACCCATTACTTTTTCTGATCTCCCTTTTGCATATATTTCTGCATTGTCAAAAAAGTTAACTCCACTATCATAGGCCAATATCATCAGCTTCATAGCGGTTTCATTATTGATCTGTTTTCCAAATGTTAACCACGATCCGAATGACAATGCGCTTACCTGTACTCCGGATTTTCCTAAATGTCTATATTCCATAATTTTTACTAAAAAAAAGCAGCCCGGGTCATCACTCCGGGCTGCTGCTTTGTCTGCTGCCTCCTGGTAAGAGACATCGATCAGACAACTCTAACTGTGCGTCAAAGATAACAAAATTTATACATATTTATTGTACTGCATATGTTTTTTTTTGAAATTATTAGACTAAGAAGCTAATTGAAAAGATAAAACCTGAATGAATGATAATAAATATCAATCTATCAGTAATTTGCCTTTGAATATATCCGTTTTATTCAGGAAAATATTGTAAAAATATACACCCGGATTTAGCATACTAACATCTGTCTGTGTTTCATTTTCAACCTTAGCATAAAGTACTATACGGCCGGTGAGGTCTATGATATTCATGTTAATACTTCCATTGAAATTCCCGCGAATAAATATGAAATCATGTGCAGGATTTGGAAATAAATGTACAGAACCGGGCCTGGTATTATCTGCTATACCAATTACGAATGGATCAACGGAATTAGAAATTGCACTATCCAGTCCGTTTGGGCAACCAAAATCATTTTCTGCTTCAATAATATATTTCAATGGTTGAGATGTGGGAGCATCAGGATCTATCCATGTATATTCAAAATTCTGAGTAGCATGAATTAACTGATAATTACCTGTTCCTGTTGTATCTCTCCATATTCTGTAGTAATGTGGTGTGGGGGTTAAATATGGAGTCCATGATAATTCAATATCGTTACCTGTCTGCCATGCTGCCAGATGGATCGTTTGATTTGTATCTGTTTGTATTCCTTTTACACCACAAATATTAACAGTATTCATTTTATATCTAACCTGACCATTGTTCGGATTAATCTGCATGTCATCATAGATAGGATTATCGCTGTAATCCATAGCAACGATCTGAGTAAAATTTTCTGCTGTGTCACGGTAGATTAAATATGAGTCAATAAAAGTAGTTATTGGTTTTGTCCAGGCAACCTCGACAAAACTTGATGAAGTGTCCACAGTGACTGCGCAAATCGGATGTTCCGGGTTGTATGTACATAATGGATAAGAATAGACAGCACCTGCATCCGTTCCATTATCATCATCATTAACAGAACCAATGACCACATTAAAACCTGATATTGCAACACAAATTCCGAACTGATCACCAAGTTCACCGTCAGATGCTTTAAGTTTTAATTCTTCAATCCATTGAGTTCCATTATACCTGAATATGTATGCGGCTCCACTCTCATTTCCGGAATCATCATCATGAAATGCACCGGCAACTATAGTTCTCCCTGAAATATCCACTGAATAACTCAACCAGTCATCAATATCTCCATCAGAAGCCGTGAGATGACCGCTTTCAATCCAATTACTTCCATTAAAGGTAAACACATAAACCATCCCATCTGCCTGATTATTTGCATTATGTCCATATGCACCAACGGCAGCTATTGTATCATATAGTGATACCGAAAATCCGAATGCATCTCCAACATCTCCATCAGAAGCAGTAATTTTCTGTTCAAACTGCCACCCGAATCCACTATAATAATAAATATAGGCAGAGCCGCTGTTTGTGCCATTGTCATCATCGAGGTATGAACCAACTATTACCAGAGAATCGTGAATATCAACATCATAACCAAAAAAATCATCTGCATTGTTATCATATGCATTTAATTTATTCTCTTCAGTCCATGTACTCCCGTTAAAACGATAAATATAGACAGAGCCGCTTTGTGGGTTTCCAACATCATCCTTGTATGCACCTATGACGGCAAGGTTCTTCCAAAGAGAAACCGAAAACCCAAACTCATCACCTGCAGCACCATCAAGCGGGCTTAATTTCTGCTGTTGAATCCAATTGTTACCATCAAAGGCATATACATACACTGCTCCGCTGTTGTTTCCTTTTGGATCATCCAGGTTTGCACCAACCATCGCTATCGTGTCAAATATTGCAACTGATACTCCAAAATTATCATATGCTGAACCATCGTTAGCGGTTAACTTTTGTGCTTGCTGATAATTCGATCCATTGTATTTAAAAATGTAAGCAGAGCCGCTGTTTGTACCATTGTCATCATCAGCAATGCATCCGATCAAAACAATTGTATCCCAGACAGCAACAGATTTCCCAAATTGATCCAAACCGGCTCCATCCATAGCAGTAAGTTTATGTTCATCTTGTGCTGAACAGAATATTGCTATCAGAATACCTAAAGAGAGTGTATAAATTTTATAACCCAAAGATTTCATATCAATATACTTTGTTATTCGAAGGTAGAGTGCATCATTGAACCATCAGTTTACGATAGATTATTTCGTGATCGGAAATCATTTTCAATATATAAATACCTACTTCCAAATCTCTCAAATCAAGCTCGAATCCACTTCTTGTGTTATTGCTGTCATAGTATTTACTGAAACAAAGTTTTCCTGTCTGATCAACTACTTCTATCTGCCACTGTTGGTTAATAAGATTATTGAATCTAACCTGGAAAAAACCATTTGAAGGGTTTGGAAATACCTGCACCTCAACATCCCGTGCAGGTTCGTCCATGCCAATGCCGGAAAGATTGTAAATGTCTGAAATATTTGTACAACCATTCACATCTCCTACTTCAACCTGGTAATCTCCATTATAAATTGGTTGATGATTTTGAGCAGTAGACCCGTTGATTGGAACTCCATTCAACCACCATTGGTACGAAAATGCCGGAGTTGATATAAGATCAGGACTAATAAAGCTTATAATGGGTTTATTAGGGATAGGTTTAACAACTATTGAAACCGAATCGCTGTTTTCGCAATTATTAGTATCTGTTCCTATAAGATAATATATTGTAGATGAAATTGGCGATGCAAATGGGTTTGGAATGAAAGCATTATCCAAAGAACTGTCAGGTGACCAAATATAAGAATCAGCACCTGAACCATAAAGTTGTACCGATTTTCCGTAACATACAGAATCATCCTCTCCTGCATCAACCAAAGGCAACGGAAAAACCGTTATTACTTTTTGTGTGCTATTCTGACACCCCATAGTGTCAATAACTGTAACCGTATAAGTTCCAGTGTTATAAACAATTATTGAATTAGTCGTATCTCCGGTGTTCCAGTAATATGCAGACGATGTATCTGTGAATAAGATGGTAGAGTCACCGAAACAAAACTGTTCAGAGCCACTAACATAAATATTAGGTCCCGGTAACGGATTGATAACAACCGTGACTGAATCTACATAAGTGCATGAATTCGCATTAGTTATTGTAACAACATATATAGTAGTTGTAGAAGGGAAGGCATTTGGTGTTGCTGAATTTGGATTATCAAGCCCTGCAGTTGGACTCCAAGAGTATGATATCCCTCCTGTTGCATTCAACATTACTGTATCTCCTACACAGATAGAAGTATCGGCACTCACTGTACCGGATAACTGGCAATATTTAATTGTAGCATAATCTGTATTAGAATTAGTTCCTTTACTCTTACCGGTAACAAAAATATTTCCAATTCCATCAATATCCATTGCAAGTGACTGATCGTTGTCATTTGCCGGGCCATTATAGCTGATAAGCCATTTCTGATTACCCAGAGTATCATATTTTATTGTAACATAGTCATTGTTTGTTCCTGTATTCTTACTCGCTCCTGTGATATATATACCATCCGCACCATCATACACAATATCGGTTGCCTCATCATAACCGTTTCCTACTAAACCGTTATAAATATTCACCCATAATTCAACACCTGCAGGACTGTATTTTATGGTAGCATAATCCTGTCCGCTACCTATGCCAAAACAGCGTCCCGTTACATAAACATTGTTATTCATGTCCACGGTTATTGCATTGGCTTTGTCATAATCATTACCTGTGCCGTTAAAACGTTTAGCCCATAACTGGTTACCTGATTGATCATATTTCACCGTTGCATAATCATTATCACTTCCACTACCATAACTATAACCGGTTACTATAATTTTCCCGTTCGCATCCATAGCAATAGCCGAAGCTGCATCGAAAAGATTGCCTGTTCCATTATACCTTGCTTCCCATTGTTGCACTCCGGAAGGATTGTATTTTATCGTTGCGTAATCAAAATCAGAACTTGATCCCATGCTGTGACCTGTAACATAGACATTGCCCAGCCCGTCAAGTAAAATGGCAGAAGCTGCATCAATGTTGTTTCCGGGCCCATTATACGATGAAGCCCATTGTTGCACACCGGCTGAATTATATTTAACAGTAACATAATCACTGGATGCACCTGCATCACTTCCACCTGTTATGAAAGTATTTCCGATGGGGTCAACAGCCAGATCATAAACTTCATCAAAACCATTGCCTGATCCATTGTATGTGGCTACCCATTGTTCATTCCCTTGAGAATCATATTTTATAAGGACATAATCATAATTTGCAGAACCTTTATCAGTATAACCTGCAGCAAATACATTGCCTGAAGCATCAAATGCTACTGCTCTGCCTTCATCATAGCCATTACCTGTGCCATTAAACGATGCGACCCATAGCTCATTCCCTTGTGCATCATATTTAATTGTAACTATATCAAAATTCCCGTTATTTCCCCATGATGTTCCCGTAGCATATGCATTCCCGGAACCATCCACCACTATGTCAACCGCAGCATCAATATTATTACCATTACTTGTGAACCTGGCAACCCATTGCTCATTTACCTGTGCTGAAGCAGCAACAGAAACCAGAATGAGGATTGAAAATTTGATTCTGTAAAACATAAGAATGAGATTGATAAAAAAGCTATTCAAAGATATATATTTTTTGGAAATCAAATACCCAATATAAATGTTGGTCTTTGCAAAAAAGCTATAATAGAATATCTTATAATATCATGCTCTCATGATAAGTAAATAACGGTTTCCGGTAATCAGGCAAAGTCAATCACATTTCCATGTTTAATTCCTCTTCATAATTACCTTCTCCTCCTCTTTCTCCTCGTTTTTTCTTTTGATTCAGGCGATAGTTAAATCTGATCGTAAATTGCCTGCTATGCCATTGGAATTCATTCTCTGCTGTGAATGTGTCCTGCACTGAAATGGAATGATGTTTTCTTGTGTTTAATATATCTCTTCCGCTGAAAGTAACAGTGCCATTTCCTTTTAACACATCAATCGAGAATCCAGCATCTAAATTATACATTGGGAAATTTTTTCCCTGAGGGGTTTCTCTAGCTGACCGATATTTGAAAGAGGTCTGAAAACCGAGTTTTCTATTGAATGTCCATTTGGAACTAAGTCTGCCTTTCCATGCAAAATCATCGGTGAAAAAGTCTTGTTCTTCATAGTGTCCGGTTGTCACAGATTTATAAAAATTATAACTACCACTTAAACTCCACCATTTAAACGGTTGATAAGAGCCGGAAAATTCAATCCCGTAGTAATCTCCTGTAGCCAGGTTCACGGGAAAGCGGTGAGTAATACCTATTGAATCACTTATAATTATTCTCTCGATTACACCATTCGTATGCCTGTAATAAAAACTTGAAAGTATTGATCCTTTATCCGATTGATGCAAATAACCCAACTCCATGGAGTGCGTAAATTCCGGATCCAGGTTCGGATTACCTGAGAAAACACTTCTTGAATCGCTGAATCCAAAGAAAGGCAAAAGATACCAAAAACGAGGTCTTTGTATTCTACGACTGTAGCTTAGTTGTAAAAAGCTCTCTTTTTTAAATTCATATGAGAAATGTGTGCTTGGAAAGAGATTAAAATATGTCCTGTGATTTGTTTCATTTGTTTGTAATAATTGTGTATTGATATCAGA
Organism: uncultured Flavobacteriales bacterium; assembly: GCA_964619305.1. GTDB lineage: Bacteria > Bacteroidota > Bacteroidia > Flavobacteriales_H > CAZUDW01 > CAZUDW01. The sequence continues at coordinate 2,921 of CAZUDW010000070.1, read as the reverse complement.
GTATTCAGCTCTTAACCCTGCCTGATAACTGATCTTGCCAGATTTATTTCCTGCCATAATATATGCTGCATAAATATTTTCAATATAGTTCAGATGATCATCAAATTCAGGTATGATCATCCATGAAGCATCATTTAATTGTTCTTCCAGATCATAGTTATCATCCAGGTTGCGTAAGCTGGCTTTTGCTCCTGTTTCAAACTTACCTTCTTTACCAAAAGGATGGATATAATCCGTTTTCAGGTGCCAGCGTGACTCGCTCTGTAAATTAGTTGTGCGCTGAATGATTGGTACTACGGATGTATCATCACTTGTTTCATTCAAATCCGCAAATTCGTCATCATTATTTTCTTCCCAACTAGCTTCAAAAGTGAATAACCTGTCTTTGACATTAAACTCCTTATGGTAGTTCATTGAAACCTCTTTATTCTTCCTTGTTGACATTTCATCTTCAGATCGTTTTACAGTTTGCGTCAACATTCCATTCTCATCGTAATCCTCATAAGTCAGATTTGCAAGATTATCCCCATCGCTGCCGCTATATACGCCAGCGAGTGTGAGTGTGCTTTTATCGGTTAAATAAAGGTCTGTTCCAAGCCTTATATTACCTGATACACCTCCCCTTATATGATCTCGTGTTTCAATATATTTATAACTTGTGTCTGCGTAATGAAAGTCCATATCAGAAACTCCTCCACCGGGTGATTGCCTGTAATTAATACTTCCAACAGTAAAAAGATTAAAATGCTTTCTGCGCCAATTCATATTAAAAGATGCCGAGTAGTTTGCAGGTTCCCCCATCTGCAACGTACAGGAACCATTCAGCCCTTTTTGCTGTTCTTTTTTCAGGATAATATTGATGATCCCCACCTCCCCTTCTGCATCATAACGTGCAGACGGATTGGTAATTACTTCTATGCGATCAATCATATCAGACTGCAACTGACGCAATGCATCCGAAGAACTGATTCCAGTTAAACCACTTGGTTTTCCATCAATAAGTATCCGTACATTCTCGCTTCCCCTGAGACTGACGTTACCTTCCACATCCACTTCAACAGAAGGAATATTATCCAATGTTTCCGCAGCATTGGCTCCAACATTACTTATATCTTTAGATACATTAAAGACTCTTTTATCAAGTTTAAGCTCCATTTGAGGTTTCTCTGCTTCTATGACTACTTCTTTCAGGTTTTTGCTGCTTTCCTGTAAAACAATTCTGCCCAGCTTTAGTGGATCGCTTTTTACCAGAACCGGAGATATGGTTCTTTCTTTGTATGATAGAAAAGTGATCTTGATATAATAAACACCCGAAATTGATTTCATCATAAAAAGACCTTGTTCATTTGTAGCAGTACCGGAAACCAGTGATGAATCTTTGGCATTGTAAAGCGCCACCGATGCAAATGGGATCGGGTTACCGGAAACATCTACAACCTTCCCCATAATTAAGTACCCATCCTGGAACCTGCCATTATCCCTTTTATCTAAACGATGTTGTGCGTTTATCGTTAATGAATGACACAAAATCATCAATACCGCTGTTATTGTAATCATATGTTTCATTTCACTCTTTTCAGGCTGCAAAGGTATGAGAGTTCCTCCATATCATACACATCTCGCCTTTTCTTTTAATATGATGCACTTTTAAGGTGTAGTATTTAGAAATTACCCTTTTTTATCTTTAATGTTTATGATGTGATTTTTTTTTGGAGAAAACAGTAAATGTATGAATTTACCCGGGAAATGTGGATGTCTGCCGGTTTATCCGACAGTGCCAAAGATCAAAAGCGGGCATCACTCACCCTCGATGTAGAACTCCGTTTAGCTCCAAATTCTGCGTCACCATGAGAATGGAAAACTGATGAAAATTTTATTAAGTATTTGCTTAAATAAGAAATTATTTATATCATTGTTGCGTTATTAAATCCTAAACAGAAAAATTATGGAGAACAATCAATCGTGTATCAGAGTGTTTGCCGACAAGGTTCAAATAGACCATTGTAGAGAAATGCTTCAAGCCAACGATAAGGCATTCAGCCAACTGAGTGGACTTTTAGCATTGGCAGGAAACGAAGTAAGGTTGAAAATTTTATTTCTCTTAAAAGAAGAAAACGAACTTTGCCCTTGCGACCTTTCAGACATTCTTGGAATGAGCTTTCCTGCCGTTTCGCAGCATCTAAGAAAACTCAAAGACGGAAATCTCATTGAAGGGAGAAGAGAAGGGCAAACTATTTTTTATTCTCTCGTGTCAGGAAATGATAGTTTGTTACGACTATTATTTAAGAATTTTATTAATAATGCAAAAACAGAAAAAGTATAAATAATAAAAACAACAAACTTGTCGGAGCGGGAGTGCTTTCGGCAGTAGCAGCATCACTTTGCTGCATTACCCCGGTATTGGCTCTTATTTCAGGGGCATCAGGTATAGCATCTACTTTTTCGTGGATGGAACCGGCAAGACCTTATCTTATTGGAGTAACAGTTTTAGTATTGGGCTTTGCCTGGTATCAGAAACTCAAACCAAGAACAGCCGAAGAAATCCAATGTGCTTGTGAAGAAGATGAAAAGCCCAGCTTTTGGCAGACCAAGAAGTTTCTTGGTATTGTAACCGTGTTTGCAGCCTTGATGCTCACTTTTCCAAACTACGCACACATTTTCTATCCGTCAAACGACAACAAAGAAGTTGTAATCATCAATGCCTCTGACATTCAGACGGTAACTTTTGATGTAAAAGGTATGACTTGTGAAGCTTGTGAAGAACATGTAAAACACGCTGTAAATGAGTTATCTGGAATTATTAAAGCAGCAGCAAGTCATAAAGAAGCAATCGCCAAGGTAGAATTTGACCAAACCAAAGTGAGCGTTGCTGAAATTGAAAAAGCAATCAACGGTACAGGTTATAAGGTAACAGGCACTAA
>CAZUDW010000069.1:11852-16002 GCA_964619305.1 uncultured Flavobacteriales bacterium | reverse complement strand
GCACTTGGTACAGGAGGAGAAGGATTAATAGTTAGTACAACAGTGTCAGAAATCCCCTCACAACCAGCAATTGTTTGAGTTACATAATAAGTGTAAACACCCACAGCAGTTTGCCCTGTTGGGAATGGAGAACCAGTGAAAACAAGGTTTGTGAGCAGAGGATCATCATACCATTGAATATTTGTTCCAGTGGCAGTCAGATCAGGCACAGGATCACCAAAGCACACGGAAGTGTCATTTGAAAGAGGTGCGGCAGGTATTGGATTGATTGTCAAAGTAACTACTGTAGCTACACTTTCACAACCATTCTGAGTTTGAGTTACATAATAAATATAGGAACCAACAGTTGTTTGACCTGTTGCAAAAGTATCTCCAACATAAACAACATTAGTAAGAAGTACATCATCATACCAAACTATATTAGTTCCTTGTGCAATCAAATCAGGTACGGAGTCACCAAAACAGACCGATGTATCGTTTGAGATAGGTGGTGTGCTGGATGTAATAGTAAGTGTAACGGAATCAGGTAAGCTTTCGCATCCAGAAATTGTATCGACATTTGTTACCCAGTATTGATAAATACCAACAGCAGTTTCCCCGGTTGGGAAAGGGCTGCCGGTATATACAACAGATGTCATAGTTGGGGAATCATACCAAATTACACTATCACCGGTACAAGTTAAATCAGGTACAGGATCGCCAAAACAGACAGTAGTATCGTTACTGGCAGTAGGTGTAGCAGGAATAGGATTGATTGTTAGAGTTACAGTGTCAGCAGGAGATTCAGGACAACTACCTGAACTATCAGTAACATAGTAGGTATATACTCCAACTGCAGTCTGTCCAGTAGCGAATGTATCTCCTATATGAACAAGGTTTGTGAGTAGAGGATCATCATACCATTGAATATAGTTTCCATTAGCAATAAGATCAGGCACGGGATTCCCAAAACAACTTGAATCATCAGATGCTGATGGTGTTAAGGGAGCAGCATTAATCGTTAATGTAACAGAATCAGATACACTTTCACAGCCAGAAAGCATTTGTGTGATGTAATAAGTATAAACGCCAACAGCAGTTTGACCTGTGGTAAAAGTATCTCCAACATACACAAGGTTTGTTAATAATAAATTATCATACCACAATATTGAATCTGCTGCTGTATCTCCAATGGCAATCAGGTCAGGAATTGGATTTCCAAAACAGGCAGACGTATCATTTGCAACTGGAGCATCAGGGAGAGAATCTTTTACCATGATTACAACTACTGTATCAATTGGGTTTAATGGATCATTTGATGTGATATATAAATTTTGAATATAAGTCCCAGGACCTAACAGAGTGTCACAGCTGTTCATAGTGACATTTACTGTCATAGTATCTCCAGGCAATACTGTTCCGGAATCAGGATTAGCAGTAATAAAATTCTGGCCGATGGTGATTACATAATCTTCAGTTTCACCATATGAAAAATTAACACAAGTGTCAGAAGCTGTTACAGTGGCGGCATATTTGCAGCGAACTCTTAATATGGTTGAGCCTGTTGTCGCTGTTACTGGAATCGTGACGTTTGTACTAAAAACACCGGTGCTGGAACCGGGAGAAGCATAAACAAACTCACCTGCATCCGCAAAATCTCCATCGCGATTGTAATCTATCCATACACCAAACCCTTGTCCCCATCCTCCTGATTGCATTGTCATGTTATAAGAATTACCTGCTAAAACAGTGGTTGTTGGGGTTGAATATTGAATGTAATTATCCGGATTGCCATTACAACCTGTACCTAAATTGCTTAACGTATTAAATGTGAAGTTATTAATATAATCTCCGGAAGAACATAGTGAAGAATACGTCCCATGGCAACTGGGTTGTGGAGGTAAAGACGAATTGCTGAGCTGGAAAATGAGATCAGATCCTCCTGAATTGGAAATATATAACGGTAGTGTCACAGAATCGCAACATGCACCAAGGGTATCAATCAAAGTATCAGGAAATACGTTTATTATCGGTCTTGGAATGCCATAACCGGATAAGCACACTGTAGTGTCTCCCCCATTTGAATAAATGAAAAGGGTATCGAGGAAATTGCCGGAATTTGTCGGAGAGAATGAAACAGTTATTTTAGTGGAATCACCTGGCAGAATCGTATCGGTGATGGGATTAACTGAATATTCAGGTAAACTATTTGTGATATTTGTTAAGAATAAAGAATCACAACCCCGATTGATAACCCAAAAAGAATCCACCGAGTTTGTATATTCTATTATTGAATCAAGATATAAGCATGTGTCAGACACATCAATGACCGGTGTGCCCACTACATGTAATACAACAGGGATTGTATCAGTAGGAGTCAGAGGATCATTGGAATTGATCACAATATTTGCATTGTGTACACCGGCATTCAGGTTAGAGGCGTAAAAAGTAACATCAATCACGTTGGTATCACCCGGAAGGACGGTGTCAATGTAATTTGAAAGCGGCATCCAGTCCACCCGCTTGTTGAGGTGATACAATGCATTTGCAACCATGCGTTTTCCCTCCATGTTGGCAGTTACAGTCAGATTTCCGGGATATGTCGTGATGCCAACCACATCTTTGGTCTGGTTTTCTGCCAGCACCCTGTTACCGCTGAAATCGGAAATCAATAAAGTGCCTCCTGTATTCAGTGGAGGATTGGAATAGCTGCAATTCACCCATCGTGTAGGATTGACAGAGATACCTGTGAAAATGGGATGATTGGGTTGTGTAAGTGTTGCAAGATCGACAGTTTGACTGACACATTGTGTAGGCCCGGGAATAAATGGAGAATAGTTGGCTCCCATAACAGCTCCCTGGAGTGCCCAATTTGAAGAGAGAGAATAAGTTGCAATAAGCACGCCACCGCCCAGATCAACAAATTTTTTGAGCGTGTCTCCAATGCCGACATTATTCGTAAAAACAGAATTCGACCATACCAGCACAGCATCAAGCGTATCGAGCATTGCAATGGTCAGCGGGTTGGGATTGTAGATATCAACGAAATCAGTAGCAGCAAACATTCCTGTAGAAGTAAGGGCAGTCACCACATTGTTGAAAGTGCCGTCATAATGGATCAAACCAACCTTAGGCGTATTGTTGTCCCAACTGATGGCATCATTATTAAAATAAAGATTGCCAAGCCCTGAGTTACATATTTTTAACTGAACGGTTACGGAGTCTCCACAATTTAGAGAAACATCAAACGAATCAGGCACGTGGCACATAATCGGACTTGGCAAAGCAACACCATTTAAGCAGATATTAGTATCAGAAGCATCATTGAAGATATTAAGCACATCAGAATAAGTTCCGGGCGATGTGGGAGCAAATGTGACAATAACATAAGCGGTATCACCCGGAGGCACTGCAAAAGGAATTGAATTATATTCAATATGGAGTTTGGCAGCGTTTAACGGTTCTGATTCGACAGTTTCAGCTTCCCTGTTCCCAGTTCCTGTGGCATCGATGATGAAAGCCATGGAATTACTTGGATTCCATCCCGGCCTGTTAACTATTTCCTGTACGATTGGGCTGATGTCAGGGGTTTTGTACTTATTATTCCAGCTCCAGGCTGGAGCTGCCCAGTTATAAAAAGCCGTTGTCTGAATACGATTGGAGATATCATAATTGGTAGTTGTGAAGGGGACAGCATCATCTACGTCATTTCCATGTATTCCAAGAGTAACTGTCCCGTTATCAGTAGCATCTGCTTCAAATTCAATATATGCATTGGTGATGGTTGCTCCCTGGGGTATAGGTAAATTATTAAACCGCAATCCAATATATTCTGACGATGCCATATACAAATCCCAACTGGTCAGGTCCATAATTCCGGAACTGGTATATTCCTCTGCATCATCATTGCCACTAATCAGTTGGGTTGTGAGTTGATTTGTGATCACATAAGTATATTCTGGTAGCGTATTGGTAAGGTTGGTGATATGGAGTGTGTCACATCCGGTATTGACAATTAATAATGTATCTGAAGTTGTGTCTAATTCCATGATTGTATCCATGAAGAGGCAGGTATCAGACATCGAGATATCGGGAGAACCTGTAATGTTGAGTGTGACAGGGATTGTATCAGTAGGAGTCAGAGGATCATTGGAATTGATCACAATATTTG
>CAZUDW010000069.1:0-11752 GCA_964619305.1 uncultured Flavobacteriales bacterium | reverse complement strand
ACAGGGATTGTATCAGTAGGAGTCAGAGGATCATTGGAATTGATCACAATATTTGCATTGTGTACACCGGCATTCAGGTTAGAGGCGTAAAAAGTAACATCAATCACGTTGGTATCACCCGGAAGGACGGTGTCAATGTAATTTGAAAGCGGCATCCAGTCCACCCGCTTGTTGAGGTGATACAATGCATTTGCAACCATGCGTTTTCCCTCCATGTTGGCAGTTACAGTCAGATTTCCGGGATATGTCGTGATGCCAACCACATCTTTGGTCTGGTTTTCTGCCAGCACCCTGTTACCGCTGAAATCGGAAATCAATAAAGTGCCTCCTGTATTCAGTGGAGGATTGGAATAGCTGCAATTCACCCATCGTGTAGGATTGACAGAGATACCTGTGAAAATGGGATGATTGGGTTGTGTAAGTGTTGCAAGATCGACAGTTTGACTGACACATTGTGTAGGCCCGGGAATAAATGGAGAATAGTTGGCTCCCATAACAGCTCCCTGGAGTGCCCAATTTGAAGAGAGAGAATAAGTTGCAATAAGCACGCCACCGCCCAGATCAACAAATTTTTTGAGCGTGTCTCCAATGCCGACATTATTCGTAAAAACAGAATTCGACCATACCAGCACAGCATCAAGCGTATCGAGCATTGCAATGGTCAGCGGGTTGGGATTGTAGATATCAACGAAATCAGTAGCAGCAAACATTCCTGTAGAAGTAAGGGCAGTCACCACATTGTTGAAAGTGCCGTCATAATGGATCAAACCAACCTTAGGCGTATTGTTGTCCCAACTGATGGCATCATTATTAAAATAAAGATTGCCAAGCCCTGAGTTACATATTTTTAACTGAACGGTTACGGAGTCTCCACAATTTAGAGAAACATCAAACGAATCAGGCACGTGGCACATAATCGGACTTGGCAAAGCAACTCCCGAAAGACAAACATCCGCATTACCTCCGTTTGTGAATAAGTGAAGAGTGTCCAGGTATGTGCCGGGAGATAATGGTGAAAAATCAACAACGATATAAATGGAGTCTCCCGGGAGTAAAGTATCTGCTAAAGGAGAAGCAACATACTCAGGCAGTGCATTCGTGATATTAGTCAGGAAAAGGGTATCACATCCTATATTTCGGATTACAAAAGAATCAGAAGTAGTGGTAAAGCTAATGATGGTGTCCATGGTTAAACACGATACAGGTACCTCCAACTGGGGACTGCCTGATACCGTCAAAGACACAGGGATACTGTCTTCAGGATTTTGAGGGTCATTTGTATAGATGTGAATAAAAGTAGTGTAATGACCTGCAATGAGGCCGGTAGAATTCAATGTAACATCAATTGTATTTGTATCTCCCGGAAGAACAGTATCAATATAATTGGATAATGTCATCCATGCACCATTGAATACATAATACAATGCATTGGCAACCATTTGCCGGGCTTCCTGATTGCCGGATAAAAGGTTGCTAGGATAAACTGAAATACCCACAACATTCTTCTTTATATTCTCTGCAACAACATTGTTGCCGGCATAATCGGTTGCAAGCAGAACACCACCGGTATTAAGTGGCGGATTGGAATAATTACAATTGAACCAATACGTTGGATCGATTGTAATATTATTAAAAATAGGATGGTTGGGTTGAGGAAGTGCCGCAAGGTTGATCGTCCCATTGACACATTGAGTAGGAGCAGGTATAAATGGGCTGTAATGAGGGTTCATAATATCCCCGAGGAATGAGTAGTTTGTTGTTAAACCGTATGTGGCTAAAACGACAGCTCCTCCATTATCAACAAATTTTCTGAGAGTATCTCCTATTAAATCTCCATTGGTTAAGGACCCGGCTGTCCAAAGGAAGACCACATCAATATTAGCAAGATCAGCCATGCTCAGGGTTCCGGGATCATCCATTTCAATCAAATCTCCTGTATTGAACATGCCTGTCATAGCTAAAGCAGATTCAACGTTTGAGGTTGATCCCCAACGGTGCAATGAAGCAACCCTTGGTTTATTTGCGCTGTCTATACTTAGATATAAATTTACGGTACCGGTATTACATATTTGAAGAGGTAGTATTATGGAATCATCACAGGCGAGAGTTACATTGAAAGAGTCCGGTGTATGGCAAAATATTGGTGAGGCTATTACAACACCATTCAAACAAACTTTATCTAAACCCAGGTTTGTGTTGATGTCAATAGTGTCCTTGTAAGTTCCCGGTAAATTTGGATTGAAGTTCACAACAACCATTAGGGAATCTCCGGATAGAAGATATAAAGGAGATTTACTGTATTCTATCACCAAATGCGCAGCATTTTGCTGCTCGCCATCATAAGACTCGGCAGTCCTTCTGCCACTGCCGGTAACTACAAAAGACATTGAATTTCCGTCAAGCCATCCAGGCCTGTCAATAACTTCCTGAACCGCACTTTTCAGGTCTGGTGTTTGGTATTTCTGATCAACTATCCAGGGAGGGAGGTTGTTCCAGTTAACGGAAGCGGTGGTTAAAGTCCTTGATGAAATATCATAAGCATTACTCGTGAAAATACTGGCATCATCAACATCTTCAGCGGAAAATACAAGGTTTGTAACTCCTGAAAATGCCTCATCACATTCAAACTCTATATATGCTTTTGTGATTGTAGCCCCCTGTGGAACATAAACATTAGAAAATCTCATACCCACATATTGATCAATACCATCGTTGATCAATTCAAGATCACTACTATATAGGTCAATATATCCTGATCCCGTATATTCCTCCGCATCTTCTTCACTCGTTTCTATTTTCCTTACTGTTACAGGAGTATAACTAAGAGAATATTCGGGAAGAGAATTGTTGATATTATTGATGATAATAGAATCGCAACCGGTATTGGATATCCACAGTGTATCGGTATTGACGGAAAATTGCATAACAGTGTCAAAGTCAATACAGGAATCGGACAAAGTAAGTGTTGCCGCACCGGAGGTTACTGTTGTTGTAGCCGAATCCTGGAATACACAGGCATTCGGAGTGAAACGAACGGCACTGTTAGTTGTTGACCATGCAGAGGAATTCCTGCCCGGGACGGGATGCCCGAACTGTCCATCCCTTTCTTCAATGCCTTCTGTTACATCATCCCCATCGTATGTGAAAGATGTAGTGTGAATTTCGATAATATTTGTCGTTTCATAAAGCAACAACTGTGTGGTTGTGGGGATTTCATTGCTGTAAGTTGGTATATTGATGAAATTAACAACCAGGATGCGGTTTGGCGCTGTTCCGATTGTATAATATTCAGCCGTCCCGCCACTGGACGGGTCAAGATCAGTCCAGTTGAATGCGATCAGATTATTGGGTGTCCATGAAGAAGAAATCCAATCGCCAGAGCAACAACCACTATTCCAGCTGGCATTGAATGTAATGAACCCGTTGGAGGAAACATAAAAACTATCGTAAGTCTCGCAAAAGAAATCAAATGAAAACCCAATAGGATATGGGCCATCAACATCATCATCACTAAGGCTTAACGGAATGCCGGAACCCACAAGCGGAGCAAAAGCAATGTTTGTATCTATTCCGTATCCATTGTATGTGTAATAAATGGTATGAGTACCGACTCCTGCAATATTCGGATAAAACTTATCTCCTGCAATACCTGGTCCGCTGAAGGTTGCACAACGGTTAGACCCATAGAGAAAGGAAGGATGACCGTTATCGCAGTAATTAGGAGAAAGCCCATAAAAAGATAAAGGATCAGATATAACACAAGTATCCTGAGCGAAATTTGTTAAAGTGATGATACCTAAGAAAAGGCAGCTGATAAATTTATGCATGCACAGTTAAATTGTTCAAGGCGTAAAAGTAATATTATATTGAAAATTAATAGTAATTACATTTGTGCTTTTTATCAATTATTCTACTAATTAATAAATTTTACCGACCAATTCCCGTTTTATGCCTGCCAATAACTTTTGTTTTTTCTTAAATCAGAAAATTTTCAATCGTCTATATATAACAGCGAATAACATAACATCAAGATTAAATCTTTATGCTCAATCCCGATTTATCGGGATGAAACTAACAAGTTCATGACCAATAAGATGCTGCTTTTTTAACCATCTGTTGCAAAATAAACTTCACAACACAGGATTTGAGCAGATCAATCATAATGTATTTTTATATCCATCCAAATCAGTACCTTCGCATTTTTGTAATAAATAAAAAATGGAAGAAATTCGCCTGGTGGACCTGAAGGGTCAATACGATAAAATCAGCCGGGAAATTGATCGTGCAGTGCTTGATGTGATCAGGTCAACCGCCTATATCAACGGCCCGGAAGTGCATGCTTTTGCCGAAGAATTACAGGCATACCTTTCAGTTAAGCATGTGATACCATGTGCCAACGGAACCGATGCCCTTCAAATTGCCCTTATGTCTCTTGGTCTCAAACATGGAGATGAAGTGATTACCCCATCATTTACATACATAGCTACCGCAGAAGTGATTGCCTTGCTGGAGTTGAAACCTGTTTTTGCAGAAGTTGATAAAGACACATTTGTGATGACGGCAGAAACTTTTGAGAAAGCAATCACAGCGCATACAAAAGCGGTGATTCCTGTTCATCTTTATGGCCAGTGTGCAGAAATGGAAGAGATATTAAAGATAGCTGCTGCAAACGATATTTCCGTAATAGAAGACACCGCTCAGGCCTTGGGTGCAGAGTATAGGTTTGCAAATGGTACTGTTAAAAAGGCAGGTACCATGGGGACATTAGGCTGCACTTCTTTTTTCCCATCCAAGAATCTTGGTTGTTATGGTGACGGAGGTGCTGTTATGACGGATGATAACAGCTTATATGAGAGAATTTCCATGGTGGCTAATCATGGTCAAAAGAGAAAGTATTATCACGATATTATAGGAGTGAATTCACGCCTGGACAGCATACAGGCCGCCATACTTCGTGTAAAATTACGCCACCTGGATGAATATGCATCTGCAAGACAAAAGGTTGCTGAACATTATGACAATATACTGGGTGGTTTGAACTGTATTGAAACTCCGGCAAGGGCCGAAAATTCCACACATGTTTTTCATCAGTACACGCTGAAATTAAACGATATTGATAGGGATGGGATGCAGGAATATCTTTCTTCAAGGGGAATTCCATCTAACATTTATTATCCCTTACCTATTCACAGGCAGTTGGGATTTAAGGAGATTATAGGTGATGATGTTCATCTTCCCCTGACGGAAGAACTTTGTAATAAGGTATTATCACTTCCTGTTCACACCGAAATGAGTAAGGATCAAATGAACTTTATTACAGATGCTATTTATGAATTTTCTGAAAGCTCTCCATGTCACAGTGAAAATCATCAAACAAACGAAGGGAAAACATGAAGATCGCTGTCATAGGAACAGGATATGTTGGGTTGGTAACAGGAATCTGTCTGGCCGAAACAGGCAATTATATTTGCTGTATTGACATTGATGAGGAAAAAATTTCTCAATTGCGGTCCGGCAAAGTAACGATATATGAACCGGGTCTTGAAATACTTTTTAAACGCAATATAAATCAGGGACGCCTGATTTTTACTACGGAACTTGCGCAGGCAGTAACAGAGGCAAAAATAGTATTTCTAGCTTTGCCAACACCTCCGTGTGAAGACGGAAGTGCGGACCTTTCTTATATCCTGGATGTGGCTGGTATGCTCGGGTCATATATCAATGATTATAAAATCATTGTAAATAAAAGTACTGTGCCTGTGGGTACAGCGGAAAAAGTAAAGTCTGTTATTGAAAAAAACGCTCATGGAGATTTTGATGTTGTCTCAAACCCAGAATTTCTACGGGAGGGTTTTGCCGTGGAAGATTTTATGAAACCGGACAGGGTGATAGTTGGCACATCTTCCGATAAAGCGGCCAGCATAATGCGGGAACTGTATCAGCCATTTGTAAGGCAGGGGAATCCTATTTTATTTATGGATGAACGATCTTCTGAACTCACAAAATATGCTTCCAATTCATTCCTTGCGACTAAGATTTCTTTTATGAATGAGATTGCTAATTTGTGTGAAAGTATTGGTGCTGATGTAGATTTAGTTCGTATAGGTATGGGAGCAGACAGCAGAATAGGAAAAAGATTTCTCTTTCCCGGACTAGGATACGGAGGCAGTTGCTTCCCAAAAGATGTGCTGGCATTACAGAAAGCAGCAGAGGAAAAAGATTATAAATTTAGGATTCTCAATGCTGTGATGGATGTAAATTTTACACAAAAGACAAGGTTGATATCCAGGATAACAGAGGAGTTTGGTCATGATCTTCATGAAAAAAAAGCAGCGATATGGGGATTGGCATTTAAACCAAATACAGATGACATAAGAGAAGCCCCGTCTCTATATATCATACCGGAATTATTAAAGATGGGAGCCAAGGTTGCTGCTTATGATCCTGAAGCCATGAGCAATGTGAGACATCTTTTAGGAGATGACATTGAATACGGGGATAATGCATATTCAGTTTTAAAAGATGCAGATTTGCTTTTAATCTGCACGGAATGGAGCGTATTTCGAACACCGGATTTTAGTAAAATGAAGCAATTAATGAAGCAATTTGTAATCCTTGATGGCAGAAATGTCTATGGATTAGAGCAAATGGAAGCGCTTGGAGCCACTTATTTCAGTATTGGTCGAAGAACTGTAAGAAATGGCAAATGAAATACAAAGGGTATTGATCACTGGTGCAGCCGGTTTTATCGGCTCGCATTTATGCGAATACTTTGTAGATGAAGGTTATCATGTTATCGGCATGGACAACCTGCTTACAGGAAGCATTAATAATATTCAGCATCTCTTTCCAAATGAACAGTTTGAATTCTATCATCATGACATTTCGAAATTTGTTTATGTACCCGGAGAGCTGAAATATATTTTGCATTTTGCATCTCCTGCCAGTCCGATAGACTACCTCAGGATGCCTATACAGACATTAAAGGTTGGTTCGCTTGGAACGCATAATTTACTTGGATTGGCACGTGTAAAAAAAGCTCGTATTCTCGTGGCATCAACTTCCGAAGTGTATGGGGATCCTTTAGAACATCCACAGAAGGAAGATTACTGGGGTAATGTAAATCCTGTAGGTCCCAGGGGTGTTTATGATGAGGCAAAACGTTTCCAGGAAGCAATTACAATGGCATACCATCATGTACACAATCTGGAAACGAGAATAGCGAGAATCTTCAATACCTATGGTTCCAGAATGAGACTGAATGACGGGCGCGTTTTACCGGCTTTTATGGAACAGGCACTAACAGGAAAAGACATTACTATTTTTGGTGATGGCAGTCAGACAAGGTCATTTTGTTATATTAGTGACCTGGTAGAAGGCATATTCAGATTGTTAATGAGTGATTACTGTGAACCTGTCAATCTCGGAAACCCGGATGAAATAAGTATTCATGATTTTGCAAAGGAAGTGATTGTATTAACCAATTCAAAAAGCAAAATGATCTTCAATGATTTGCCTGTGGATGACCCCAAACAGAGAAAACCTGATATCGCAAAGGCAAAAGATATTTTGGGTTGGGAGCCGGTTGTCAGCAGGTTGGAAGGATTGAAGATAACATTGGATTATTTTATGAATTTGCCTGACATTAAACAAAAACGAAATTAATATGGATTATTTTGCTCATGAAACAGCACTGATAGACGATGGATGTAAAATTGGAAAAGGCACAAAAATCTGGCATTTTTCTCATATCATGCAAGGTAGTAACATTGGAAAGAACTGTATTATTGGGCAGAATGTATTTATTGCCGACAATGTGTTGTTGGGAAACAATGTTAAAATACAGAACAATGTTTCTGTATATACAGGAGTAGAATGTGAAGATGATGTATTTTTGGGACCATCTATGGTTTTCACCAATGTAATTAATCCGCGCAGTGCAGTAGTGCGTAGGGGTCAGTATGACAAAACATTAGTACGGAAAGGGGTATCGATAGGGGCCAATGCCACAATCATTTGTGGTCATGAAATAGGAAGATATGCCTTTATAGGTGCAGGTGCTGTTGTAACGACAAATGTAGATGATTATGCGCTTATGGTGGGTAATCCTGCAAGAAAAATAGGGTGGATGAGCGAATTTGGTCATCGTCTTAATTTCAATGAAAAAGGAACTGCAATCTGTCCTGAAAGTGGAGAGACATATATTTATGAAAACAATACAGTAAAAAAATCAACAACATGCCGGAAAAGAAAATAAAGTTTGCGGTGGTGGGATGTGGCCATATTGGTGGTCGTCATGCAGCTATGATTGCTAATAATAAAGAAGCTGAGTTGGCAGCACTTTGTGATGTGAGGCCAAAAGAGATACTGAATATTGATCAATATAATGTTCCGTTTTTTTCTTCCCTCGAAGAAATGCTCTCATCGGATATAGAAGTTGACATAGTTAATATTTGCACACCAAACGGCTTACATTCTGAACAATCAATTAAAGTTCTTGAAGCAGGCAAGCATGTGGTTTGTGAGAAACCCATGGGTATTACAACCAAAGGTTGTGAGAAGATGATAGAAACTGCTGATCGGAATGGCTTGTATGTTTTCGTAGTGATGCAAAATCGTTACTCACCTCCGGCTCAATGGATGAAAGAAATTGTTGAAAGCGGCCATCTTGGAAAAATATACATGGTACATATGAATTGTTTCTGGAACAGGGATAACAATTATTACCTCCGGGGGGGCACTAAAAAAGTAGGCAGTGATATCACACTTTGGAGAGGAACATTAGATATGGATGGAGGTACTTTGTTTACACAGTTCTCACACTTTATCGATGTTATGTTCTGGTTGTTTGGAGATATTGAAAATGTTTCAGCTCGTTTTGATGATTTTAATCATAAAGGAATAACCGAATTTGAAGACTCCGGGACTGTTTCATTTGATTTTATCAGGGGAGGAATGGGCACTATGTGTTATTCTACGGCAGTCTGGAGCGCAAATCTGGAAAGTAGTATAACTGTTGTAGCAGAAAATGGAAGTTTTAAAATTGGTGGGCAATATATGAATGTAGTAGAATATTGCAATATAAAAGATTACACAATGCCTGAACTTCCAGAAGCGCAACCTCCAAACGATTATGGTTCATATAAAGGCTCAGCTGCAAATCACCATTATATCATACAAAATGCTATTGATACGCTGAAAAGGAAAACCAGCGCCACAACCAGTGCACGAGAAGGATTAAAGGTGGTTGGTATTATTGAGAAGATATATGCACAAAAAGAATGTGAATATGTATAATAAAATCCGCAACAAAGAGACTAAACTGGCTGTGATCGGCCTGGGTTATGTGGGATTACCGATCGCATTAGCATTCGCAAAAAAAACTTCTGTAATTGGTTTTGATATCAATGAGGAGCGGGTGGACATGCTGCTCAGGGAAGAAGATCCGAGTAAAGAACTGAGTTCTTCTGCATTTGAAGGATGTGATATTACTTTTACTGCTTCTGAAGAACAGCTTCGTGAAGCATCTTTCTTTATTGTGGCAGTACCTACTCCAATAGATAAAAGAAATACACCTGACCTTAAACCACTGTTAAGTGCTTCCGCTATTGTTGGAAGAGCTTTACGCAAAGGTGATTATGTGGTGTTTGAGTCAACAGTTTTCCCCGGCTGTACTGAAGATGACTGCATCCCGGTGCTGGAAAAAGAATCGGGACTTTCATTTAAAAGAGATTTCAAGGTAGGTTATTCACCGGAAAGGATCAACCCGGGAGATCATGAGCATACATTAGCCAGTATCGTAAAAATTGTGTCCGGATGTGATGAAGAAGCTTTGGAATGCATATCCGATGTCTACAGACTCGTTGTGAATGCAGGAGTGTATAAAGCATCCTCAATAAAAGTAGCGGAATCTGCTAAAATCATTGAAAATACCCAAAGGGACGTAAATATTGCACTCATGAATGAACTTTCTATCATTTTTAACCGTATGGGTATCAATACCTACGAGGTGTTGGAAGCAGCTTCAACAAAATGGAACTTTTTAGGATTTTATCCGGGCTTGGTTGGCGGTCATTGTATTGGGGTTGACCCATATTACCTCACTTTCAAAGCTCAGGAATTCGGTTATCATGCCAAAGTCATCAACACCGGCAGGTATGTGAATGATTCAATGGGCTTCTATGTAGCTAAGCAGACGGTGAAAAAGATCATTGCTGCCGGCAAAAATGTTTCAAAAGCCAAAGTATTGGTGATGGGGGCTACATTCAAGGAAAATGTAAGTGATATCAGGAATTCCAAGATAGCAGATATTGTCAATGAACTATTATCATTCTCTGTTCAGGTGGATGTAATTGATCCATTTGCTTCTTCTGACGAATTATTTGCTGAATATGGATTTTCTCTAATAGAAAAGCCAAAAGGGCTTTATGATGCAGTGATCGTTGCAGTAAATCACAGGCAATATGAATCGCTTGATGAATCCTATTTCAGATCCGTACTAACAGATGGAGGTGTGTTAACTGATATCAAAGGAATATTCAGAAAAAAGATCAGGAATATCACTTACTGGTCATTGTAATTATGGAAAATAATATAAAGCACAGTTTACTTATCACAGGTGGTGCTGGTTTTATCGGAAGCCATGTAGTAAGACATTTTCTAACAAAACATACTTCATATCGGATAGTAAATTTTGATCTTTTAACTTATGCAGGCAATCTGGACAACCTGAGAGATATTGAAAATCACAGCAATTATATTTTCAGAAAAGGAGATATCAGAAATTCAGAAGAGGTTAGAAGTTTATTTAATGAGTTTGATTTTGATGGAGTGATTCACCTGGCAGCTGAATCCCATGTTGATCGTTCCATTCTAAATCCTATAGAGTTTATTGAAACCAATGTGCTTGGAACGGTTGTTTTACTCAATACAGCCAAAGTTGCATGGCAGGGAAATTTTGAGAATAAACTCTTCTATCACATCTCAACGGATGAAGTGTATGGCTCTCTTGGTGAAACAGGCTTATTTACTGAAACAACACCCTACGATCCTCATTCGCCCTATTCTGCATCCAAAACAGCATCTGATCATTTTGTGAGAGCATACCATGATACTTATGGGCTACCGGTTGTTATTTCCAATTGTTCCAATAATTATGGCCCGAACCAATTCCCTGAAAAGCTCATACCTCTTTGCATAAACAATATCCGAAACAACAAGCCTCTCCCGGTTTATGGTGATGGAAAAAATACCCGGGACTGGCTGTGGGTGAAGGACCATGCAGCAGCCATTGATTGCATTTTTCATAATGGCAGGATCAGGGAAACCTATAATATTGGCGGTTTTAACGAATGGCAGAATATTGATCTGATTCGGTTGTTATGCAGTATTATGGATGAAAAACTTGAAAGGCAGACCGGAACTTCTGAAAAACTGATCACATTTGTGAAAGACAGACCGGGTCACGATTTGAGATATGCCATTGATGCCGGTAAAATTCAAAAGGAATTGGGCTGGGCTCCATCGGTTACATTTGAAGCTGGATTGAGAGAAACGGTGGACTGGTATCTTGGCAATCAGCAATGGCTCGATAATATCACGAGCGGGAACTATAAAGAATTTTACGATAAGCAATACTCCGGCAGGTAATATATCTGTCAGGCACATCCCGATAAACCGGGACTGGCATTGCACTCATTCCTGACAAAATTCGGGTTTTAGTTCATACATTGCTCCAATGTAATACTGCATT
>CAZUDW010000068.1:0-16261 GCA_964619305.1 uncultured Flavobacteriales bacterium | reverse complement strand
TTTATCATAATCATTACGTAATATCAGTATGTAATTGTAGCACGATACTTTATCTAATGTTTTTGATGTTATCTTTGTGATATGCATTTAATAGAACCTTTTTATAATTGGAGAAATCTCTATACCTCATATGAGGATAAGGCATCACCTTTTTATGGAAAGGAATACAATGAATGCACCTATACCAATACCATCTATAATCAATATATCCATCCACAATGGGATGACATTGGATCTCCTACCTTGTTCATTAAAATCCTTTATTGCAATTATGAATATGGTTATGCTGTGATAGAGATGTTTGGTGAATGGAATGATTGCCTGAATAATGATATCATGCTATTTAAAAGAAACGTTATTGACTTGCTTGCCTATGCCGGAATCAATAAATATATTCTTATTATGGAAAACATACTCAATTTTCATGCTTCAGATGATTTATATTATGAAGAATGGTTTGATGATAATGGAGAGGGGTGGATTGCGCTCATCAATGCCAGACAACACGTAGTAGAGGAATTCAGAAAAGAACAGATTGATCAGTTTTTTATCTACGATTCATTGAATAAAATACCGTGGAGAGCTTTGCATCCTTTACAGCTTTGCAAATTAATTGATGTTTCCGGCATAAAAGATTTGACAGCCGGTGATTTCTCTCAAAACAGTTTACTGGTGCCCTGAAGAGCAACTTCTGTTCTCATTGAGGAATGTTGTTTTACTTTATGGCTCTTATAAATTCTCTTTTCCCGGGCGGACCGGGTACCAACTCAACAGTAAAACCCAATCGTTTACAAATTCTCTTAATACTGCCTTTAGCAGAATATGTTGTTAAAACACCTCCCTGCCGCATTGAACGATGCAACTTACTAAACACATCTTCTGTCCACAACTCCTTTTGTTTTTCAGGGTCAAATGCATCATAATAAATAAGTGATAATGTATTGTCAGGGTATGGGTAGTGCGCAATATCTCCAGTGATCAGGCAAAATGAGAAACAGGAAGTTATGTTCTCTTTCCTACCCTTGTTGCAGTGCAGCATTAGAAATGTCTCAGACGAGATTCCTGTTAGTTCAGGGTAATTCAGCGCTTTTACCATTTCCAATGGCAATGGATGATTTTCAATCGCAACATAGCTGACAGACATATTGTTTTCGATTGAAAATTTTAATGAAAGGAGGGCATTGAGACCGGTTCCGAATCCCATCTCAAAAACCGTAATCATATCCCTGAAAGCTAAAAATTTCAATCCATTATCGATGTATATGTGAGAAGACTCTGAGATTGCACCAAACATTGAGTGATATGGTTCATTGAGTATTGTATTCAGGATGGTATGTGAGCCGTCACCCGTTTTAATCAATCTCAGGCCGTCATGCATATTTTCCTCTCACCTTCATTATCTTCTGATCAACATTAGGTGGCTGATACAGGAAAGTTCATAAGCAGCGTTGATCGCACTTTAATCCCGTTCTGAATAGCTGGTGCAAATTTCATGTTTTTCAATACTTCAATTAATGCTTCTTCAACACCAAATCCAACACCTTTAACAACCACAAAATCATGCAAACTACCATCAGGAAAAACAGTGAAACTCAGGGTAACTGTTCCAATCACTTTAGACTGCCGGGCTTCTTCAGGATAATCCAGATGGTAAAACACTTCTTCATACAGTTTCTCGTCACCTTGGGGATAATGTGATTCCTGATCTGTTTTTACTTTGACATTAACATCATATTGATTTTTTTTAACAGAAGCATCCTGCCCGTACGACCTGAAAAATGCAAAGAAGAGAAGAACAACAATAATAAAAGATATATATTTCATTCCTGTATTTTTCAAGTTAAGAAATAAGCATGAATCTTTTCATTACATACCTTTCCCATGACAATGTTTGAATTTTTTTCCGCTTCCGCAATGACATGGCTCATTCCGCCCGATTTTTTTCTCGACTCTGACAGGTTGTACTCTTTGCTGTCTTTGTTGAGTAGTGTCTTCCCTCCTGCCGGCATTCATTGGAGGCACACCGGGCACATCCTCTTTGCTGGTTTGAAGCCTGCTTATATCTGTACTTTGTTGTTCCGCTTCCCTAATTGTAGTGGCATCTGGTTGTGGAATGTTGGCTTTCATTAGAAAAGAGATGAGTTCTTTGTTTATTTTGTCAACCATTGTTTTAAAAAGTTCATAGGACTCAAACTTATAGATCAGTAATGGATCTTTTTGTTCATATACTGCATTTTGGACTGATTGACGTAGATCGTCCATTTCCCTGAGATGTTCCTTCCATGAACTATCTATCATAGCAAGGGTTGAAGCTTTTTCAAGAGCCCTTCCAACTTCCTGCCCCTTGGTTTTATAAGCCAACTCAAGATTGGTGGCAACCTGAAGTGTTTTCATCCCATCTGCAAAGGGGATCGCTATGTTTTTAAACTTGGCACCCTGAGTTTCATATACATTTTTAATAACAGGGAAAGCAATATTTGAGACCATTTTAATTTTCTCATTATACCTGGTATAAGCAGTTTTAAATACTCTTTCAGCTATTTCATCTATTGATAGTTTGATAAATTCATCTTCATTAACGGGTGATTCGATTAACATTTGTCTCAGAAGTTCAAGAGAAAATCCCTCATAATCTCTTAAGTCCTGGTATTCAGTAGCAAGACTATCACAGACCTCATACATCGAATTGGATATATCCAGTGAATTTCGTTGCCCATAGAGTGCATTTCTTCTTTTCCCATAAATCACTTCTCTTTGATTATTCATTACATCATCATACTCAAGCAGTCTCTTTCTTATACCAAAGTTATTCTCCTCTACCTTCTTTTGTGCCCTTTCAATAGATTTCGAGACCATTGAGTGCTGTATCACCTCACCTTCTTCAATACCGAGTCGATCCATAAGACGAGCAATACGATCCGATCCGAACAAACGCATCAGGTTGTCCTCAAGAGAAACATAAAACTGAGAAGAGCCCGGATCCCCTTGCCTTCCTGAACGACCACGTAACTGCCTGTCAACACGTCTTGACTCATGTCTTTCTGTGCCAACTATTGCTAATCCACCGGCATCTTTTACCCCTTCTCCTAACTTAATGTCAGTACCCCTTCCAGCCATATTGGTTGCTATGGTAACTGTTCCTGCCTGACCTGCTTCGGCAACAATTTGTGCTTCCCTCTGATGCTGTTTTGCATTCAAAACATTATGTTTTATGTTACGCATTTTAAGCATTCTGCTCAATAATTCGGAAACCTCTACAGAAGTAGTACCAACTAAAATCGGTCGCCCTGCATCAACCAACTTTACGATCTCGTCAATTACAGCATTGTATTTTTCACGAGTTGTTTTATAAACCATGTCTTCCCTATCATCTCTAATCATCGGCTTATTTGTGGGAATCACAACTACATCTAATTTATATATTTCCCAAAATTCAGAAGATTCTGTCTCAGCTGTACCCGTCATCCCGGCCAGTTTGTTATACATCCTGAAATAGTTCTGGAGTGTAACTGTGGCATAGGTTTGGGTAGCCGCTTCAATTTTCACATTTTCCTTTGCTTCGATCGCTTGATGCAAACCATCGCTGTATCGCCTTCCTTCCATAATTCTGCCTGTCTGTTCATCAACAATCTTTACTTTGTTATCCAGAATGACATATTCAACATCTATCTCAAAAAGTGTATAAGCTTTCAATAACTGGTGTATGGTATGCAAACGTTCTGATTTAACTGCATAATCTCTCAGTAAAGCATCTTTTTTTGCAGCAATATCAGATGCTTCTAACCCGGATTTTTCAATTTCTGCAATCTCTGTTCCTATGTCGGGCATTATAAACAGGTTGGGATCATCACCTGCCCCTGTAATCAGGTCTATTCCTTTCTCCTGAATTTCGACCGTATTGTGTTTTTCTTCAATAGTAAAATACAATTCAGCGTCCACAGTGGGCATATCTTTGGCATTGTCCTGAAGATAGAATGCTTCAGTTTTCTGCAACTGGGTTTTTATTCCAGGTTCACTCAGATACTTTATCAGTGCTTTGTATTTCGGCAAACCCCGGAAACATCTTAACAGTGCAAGACTGCCTTGTTTGTGCATGTCGTCCAGTTCTTTTTTGCTATCTACTTCTTCAGAGTTCAACTCCAGCTTCTTTTTTGCTTCAATAAGTAATTCATGAATTAAATCGCGTTGGGCTTTAAACAGTCTTTCAACCTTTGGTTTCAGCTCAGTGAATTCATGTTGATCTCCCTTTGGTGTTGGCCCGGATATAATAAGTGGTGTCCTGGCTTCATCAATTAAAACAGAATCTACTTCATCCACAATGGCATAATTGTGTTCTCTCTGTACCAGTTCATCCGGACTACTCGACATGTTGTCTCGTAAGTAATCAAACCCGAATTCATTATTTGTACCATAAGTGATGTCGGCCAGATATGCCTTTCTTCTTGCATCAGAATGGGGTTCATGCAGGTCAATACAATCTATGCTCAAGCCATGAAATTCAAATATTGGGCCCATCCATTCGGAGTCTCTTCTTGCGAGATAATCATTAACGGTTACCAGATGAACGCCTTTCCCAGGAAGGGCATTGAGGTACATAGGTAATGTTGCAACAAGAGTTTTTCCTTCCCCTGTGGCCATTTCTGCAATTTTTCCCTGATGTAAAGCGGCACCTCCAATCAATTGTACATCAAAATGTGCCATATCCCATGTGATCTCATTACCTGCCGCCATCCATTTGTTACTCCAAATTGCTTTATCTCCTTCTATTTTTACGCTGCTGCGCTTTGCTGCAATGTCTAGGTCAAAATCTCTTGCTGTAACCTCCAGCATATCGTTATTTTTAAAACGGTATGCTGTTTCTTTAATTACTGCAAATGCTTCAGGTAGCAGCTTTTCTAATATTTCCTCAATCTTTTCCTTTACGATTGTCTCTAACTTATCAATATTCTGATACAGGGCTTCCTTCTCCACAACTTCCATCTCATACTCCTCCTGGATGCGTTTATTCATCACATGTATCTGATCCTGCTCTTCAGCAATGTAATCAGCAATTTTATTCTTAAATTCAAGTGTTTTATCCCTTAGTTCATCATTGGTTATTTGATGGATCTGATTATATATTTCATGAACCGGGCCAAGAAGATTTTCAATTTCTTCTATGTCCTTCTTGGATTTATTTCCAAAAATCTTCGTTAATAAACTCAGTGCCATAGCTTAATTATCATATAGCTTTTTCAAAGCACAAAGTTAATTTAAAATATCTGATGTTGAATGTATAAGTGCAACTTCTAAAAGAAGATTAGTATTCATCTTCATGAAAAAAGAAATCTTCTTTTGTGGGATAATCAGGCCAAATTTCTTCAATAGATTCATAAGCTTCACCCTCATCTTCAATTTCCTGGAGATTTTCTACCACTTCAAGAGGAGCTCCTGTACGAATTGCAAAGTCCACTAATTCATCTTTTGTGGCTGGCCATGGTGCATCTTCGAGATATGAAGCCAATTCAAGCGTCCAGTACATAACTTAAGTATATAGTTATCTAAAAAGCGATTTTAATCATTTCGCAAGTAAAAAAGTAAAAAGGACGGCAAATATAAAATTTCTAATGAAGTGACAAATAAAATTTGAATTTTATTTGTTAAGCGGCCAATTAATTTCTCTGACTGAAAGATCATGAGAGATTTTCCGGCTTAAAACAAAAAGAAAATCAGACAGGCGGTTGAGGTAAATGATGATAATGGAAGGAATTGTTGCATTGTTGTTTAACTTAACAACAATTCTTTCCGCTCTTCGACAAACAGCCCGGGCAATATGACAATAAGATACTTCCTTTGCTCCTCCGGGTAATATAAATGCTCGCATTTCAGACAATCCTACTTCCATGGAATCAATCATTTTCTCCAAGATTTCTATATCTTTTGCATCCAGCATCGGCAGCTTCATTCTTGCTTTTTCCGGATCAGAAGCAAGCAGTGAACCAACTATGAAGAGTTTATCCTGTATAGAAATCAACATCTCTTGTAAACTATCATCTGTGAGGATGTCGCGTACAAGGCCAATCCACGAATTCAACTCGTCAATTGTACCATAAGCTTCTATTCTGATATGATCTTTTCCTAGTTTCGTTCCTCCAATGATGGATGTTAATCCTTTATCTCCTTTACGTGTATAAATTTTCATGTTTCAGATTTTATTTCAGACAAAATATGTGGATCATTCCGCTGATCAGATTCTATCCTTCCATCCCTCAAACGAATGATTCGGTGAGAATAACGGGCTATTTCCTCTTCATGGGTAACGATGATAATCGTATTACCGTTCCTATATATCTGGTTGAACAATGCCATGATCTCAAGGGATGATTTGGTATCGAGGTTACCTGTAGGTTCATCTGCGAGTATCAGGGAGGGTTTATTGACCAGTGCCCTGGCAATAGCTACTTTTTGCCTTTGTCCTCCTGAAAGCTCATTAGGTTTGTGTGTTATTCGGTCTGACAGACCCACCTGCTTAAGAACCATTTCTGCTCTTTGAATCCTCTGTTGTTTACCCGCCCCTGCATAGATTAGTGGCAAAGCCACATTTTCAAGAGCATCATATCTGGGTAAAAGATTGAAAGTCTGGAATACAAATCCGATCTCTTTATTCCTGATACCAGCAAGTTGATCATCATTGAGAGAACTGACATCTGTTCCATTCAAATGATAAAAACCGGAAGATGGAGTGTCAAGACAACCGATGATGTTCATCACAGTTGATTTTCCGGAACCGGAAGGCCCCATGATAGCTACATATTCATTTTTCACGATTTCCAGATTTACATCCGTAAGGGCTAAAACTTTCTGTTTGCCCATTTGATAATGCCTTGATATATCTCTGAACCTGATGAGTGCTTCCATAGTGCACAAATGTAGCAAATGATTTTCACGGAAAGAGTGATAGATTGTTGATTTAATTAGTTTTGTTCGATGAACCAGTTCAGGTTTGAAACACGTACCGAAAAATGGACAATGGTCCTGCTTCTTTCCATTGTATGGGGAAGTTCTTTTATCCTTATGAAAAGAGGACTGGAACACTTTTCTAGCTGGCAGGTTGCTGCTTATCGCATATTTCTCAGTTTTCTAGTTTTATTTCCTGTTATTATCAAGCATTTCAAGGTATTGAGAAGTAAATATCTTTTTCCATTGATTATGGTCGGAGTGCTGGGAAATTTCATTCCCGCTTTTCTTTTCACCAAAGCACAGACCGTGATAGACAGTTCATTTGCTGGTATGCTAAATTCCATGGTCCCTTTGTGGACATTGATTATTGGACTTGCTTTCTTTAAAACAAAAACAAAATTGATCAATATAGTTGGCGTTGTGATTGGCTTTATTGGAACAGTAGGTCTTTTGTTAACAACAGGAAACGGGATAGAAATAAATTTTCAATTTGGTTCTCTCGTCATATTAGCAACTATATGTTATGGATTCACAGCCAATATAATAAAAAAATATCTTCAGGACCTGGATGCAGTTATACTGACCTCTCTTGCTTTCTCATTGATTGGACTACCCGCAGGGATCATATTATTTTCTACAGATTTTATTCAAATCGTAATCCATGAACAAGGAGCGTTGGGCAGCCTAGGTTATCTGACAATACTCGCAGTTGTTGGTAGTGCTATGGCGGTCATTCTTTTTAATATGCTCATTAAAAAGACAACTGCTGTTTTTGCGACAACTGTCACTTATCTTATTCCTGTTGTGGCTATATTGTGGGGTGTTTTTGATAATGAAAAACCAGGTATTATTTCATTTGGTTTGATGTTAGTAATACTGCTTGGTATTTACCTTGTGAATAGCAAGCGCGATAATTAGCAGATTTTCTTTTGTGCTTTTATAACATTTATTAAATTTGCAGCCCTTTAAAATAAGGATTATCATGTATGCAATAGTTGAAATAGCCGGACAACAGTTCAAAGTAGAAGAAAAACAAAATGTATTCGTTCACAGATTAAATGGTGCAGAGGGGTCAAAAGTTGAATTCAGTAATGTATTGCTTGTAGATGAAAATGGCAAAGTAAAAGTAGGTTTACCATACGTTAAAGGTGCTTTAATTAAAGCAAAAATTATTGAACATGTAAAAGGAGATAAGGTTATTGTTTTCAAGAAAAAACGCAGAAAGGGATACCGTATTAAAAACGGACACCGGCAAATGTTCAGTAAACTGGAGATCGAAAAGATACAAATGAAAGGCGCTTCACAAAAAGACAAGATTTCAAAAAAAGTAAAAAGCACAGAGAAATATCCAGAGAAAAAAGTTAATAAACCTACTGCATCAGCGAAAAAAAGTACTACAAAAAAAACAGCATCTAAAACTACTCCTAAGAAGAAATCCGTAAAAGCAGATACCAAGAGCAGTAAGAATGCAGAAAAGAAAAAAGAAGAATAAAACCTGAAAATAATTACTCATGGCACATAAAAAAGGAGCCGGTAGTTCAAGAAACGGCAGGGAATCAGAAAGTAAACGACTAGGTGTAAAACTCTTTGGAGGTCAGTTTGCTAAGGCGGGAAACATAATTGTGAGACAACGAGGGACTCAACATCATCCGGGCAATCATGTTGGAATGGGAAAAGACCATACCTTATTTGCTTTGACTGACGGAACAGTTGAGTTTCGAAAAAAAAAGAATAACCGTTCGTATGTATCTGTAATACCTGAAAAAGAAGATTAATCACAGATATATCATGAAGATGCAACGCTCCGGAAGGAGCGTTTTTTTTAAGGATTAAACCATAATATAGTACTTTTACAAGCTATAATTATGATAATAATGATACCAATAGGATATCTACGGGCAAATAAAGAGGAAGCGATAGCAAGACTATCTATTAGAAATATCGATTCAAGTGGTATAATCAGCCATGTTCTGGAGCTTGATAAAGAAAAGAGATTGCTTCAAAACTCTTTAGAGCAAAACCAAGCTAAAGCAAATGCTTTAAACAAAGAAATAAGCATATTATTCACAAAGGGTTATACAAATGAAGCTGAGAAGTTAAAGGGAGAAAGTGTTGCTCTCAAAAAGAAAATTAAAAAAATTGAACAGGACTTTAAGGTGAAAAATGAATGCTTACTTCATGCTTTACAAGATATACCTAATTTACCTCATACTTCTGTTCCGAAAGGTAAAGGGGAATTGGATAATCCTATAATTAAAGAGCATGGTAAATTACCTACATTAGGCGAAAACGCATCACCACACTGGGATCTAGCCATGAAATATAATATCATCAATTTTGAACTTGGAAATAAAATAACAGGAGCAGGATTTCCTGTTTATATCGATAAAGGAGCTCAATTACAAAGAGCATTGATTAATTTTTTCATCAACAAAGCTATTCAGGCGGGATATACCGAAATTCAGCCCCCGCTGATGGTGAATGAATCTTCTGCCTACGCTACGGGGCAGTTACCGGATAAGGAAGGACAAATGTACACCATTAAAGACGATCCCCTATATATGATACCAACTGCTGAGGTTCCTATAACCAACTTATACAGAGATAGGATACTGAAAGAAGATGACCTTCCAATCAAAAATGTTGGTTACTCTCAATGTTTCAGGCGTGAAGCAGGTTCATACGGAAAGGATGTGAGAGGATTGAACAGGTTGCACCAGTTCGACAAAGTGGAATTAGTGCAGATTGCCGATCCTCGGTTTTCCTATAGAATATTGGATGAAATGGTGCAATATGTGAGCGAATTACTAAATAAGCTTGAACTACCATATCGAATTGTGAAATTGTGCGGTGGGGATATTGGGTTTACCTCTGCAATGACATTTGATTTTGAAGTCTTTTCTTCAGCACAAAAAAAATGGTTGGAAGTGAGTTCTGTTTCCAATTTTGAAGCTTTCCAGGCAAACAGACTCAAACTGAGATATAAATCAAAGAACGGAAAAACCATATACGCCCATACATTGAATGGGAGTGCTCTTGCCTTACCCAGAATTGTTGCAGCAATACTTGAAAACAACCAAACTGATAAAGGAATAATCATCCCGAAATGCCTGACTACTTATACCGGATTTAATATTATTAATTTAAAATGAAATCACCAATTACAGGGATCGCAATATTGTGTTTAATAGCAATTAGTTTTTCTAATTGTACAAACCAGGAGAGAATAAAAAGAATTGCCCGAATAGATAGTCTTGAAAATATAATAACTGCAACATCTGAAATATTCGACAGTATCGATTGGGAAATAATAGAAAACCGATCTATCATTACCAGGGAGAATATTGATTATATTCACCGTTACTATACAGATACCATGAGTAAAGAAGAAGCTGAAATCCTCACCAATTATTATAATGCAAATAAAGGTTATGCCAAATTAATGGCTTTGAAAATACAGAACGCTGAAGAGATAAAATACTCTAAAGAACAGCTAGAAAATCTTAAAACGGATGTCAATAACGGGCTTATAGATATAAAAAAATACAGAAAATATATAAATACAGAATCTAAAGCTGTCAATCAACTAAATATCACCATCAGAAATATTGAGAAAGTCCATAGCAAAATTGATCCTTTATTTGACTCCAGCAGCTCAACTGTTAACTTATTGGTATCAAAACTAAGGCAAGAACAGATTGAACAGCAAAAGGAAGAATAAATAAATGTTGCTCCGAAAATCAAGTATCATTATATTGCTGTGTTTGAGTACCGTGATATCTAATTCTCAAACAACTGATGAGCAGCTTGCATCTCATTATTTTCTTTCCGGTGAATATGATAAGGCTGCTTTGTACTATGAAAAACTTTGGGTCACCAATCCAATTGATCAGTATTATAATAAACTGTTGAAATGCCTCATCCAGTTGGAAGACTATAATTCTGCAGAAAAGCTTATCAAAAAACAAATAAGGAAATATGGTGAACAAGGTAAATACCTGGTGGATCTTGGCTATATTTATTCAAAAAATGAATCAGAAAATAAAGCCCTGCAACAATATGAGAAAGCGATAAAATTACTTGAGCCAAATCAAAATCAAATTATCAGCTTATCTAAGTCATTCATAATGATTGGTGAGTATGATTACGCATTAAATACCTTGATGCGGGGAAGAAAACTTATGCATGGCTATTATCCATTTAATTTTGAGATTGCTGATATCTATGGCATTTTGGGGGATTACAGCAAAATGATATCAGAATACCTCAATATACTAGATGTTAATGAAAATTATCTTCAAAGTGTTCAAAATTCCTTAGCCCAATATTTTTCTTTCGACAAAAATTCTGAACAGAATAATCTATTAAAACTGAAATTAATAAAAAGAATTCAGCGTAATCCGGGAAGAAGCGTGTTTTCCGAAATGCTGATTTGGATTTATTTACAACAAAAAGATTTTCGCAACGCATATACCCAGACTATGGCCCTGGATAAAAGAATGAAAGAACAGGGAGAGCGATTGTTCTCACTGGCAAAAATCTGTACAAAAAGTGATGCTTATGATGTAGCTTTGGATTGCTATCATTACATTATTGAATATCATAAAAACGGGTACTATTACATCGGAAGTAAAATAGGTATTCTGAATGTAATGGATAAAAAGATCACTTCTGGAGATTACACTTATAAGGAACTAAATGCTTTGGAAAAAGAATATTATTCCACTTTGGAAGAATTTGGCATCGTCCCTGAAAAAATTGAATTAATAAAAAAACTAGCTCATCTCCAGATTTATTATCTTCATAAAACAGATTCTGCCAGAACATTGTTGGAAAATGTGATTAATGAAGCTCATATTAAATCTAAAGAGCAGGCTGAATGCAAATTATTGCTTGGAGATGTGATGTTGATGCAAAATGAAATCTGGGATGCTTCCTTACTCTATTCTCAGGTTGAAAAATCTTTTAAATACTCTCCTATTGGAGATGAAGCAAAATTCAGAAATGCAAAAATCGCTTTCTATACAGGAGATTTTTTATGGGCAAAATCCAAGCTGGATATTCTGAAGGGCTCTACATCAAAACTTATAGCTAATGATGCTATGTATCTTTCATTGCTTATCAGCGATAATATTGGTATTGATACTACTGAACGTCCACTGGTTATGTTTGCTCGTGCAGAATTATCTGCCATGCAAAATAAAAACCAACTTGCTTTTCAGATATTAGATTCCATCAACCGGATGTACCCAAATCATTCCCTTGAAGATGACATCCTTTATCAGAGATATAAAATATTTTTTAAGAAAAGAGATTATGCCAACGCAGAACAATCCTTACTGAAGATCATAGAAGGTTATAGTTACGACATCCTCGGAGATGATGCTACTTACCGTCTTGCACAACTTTATGACAACCACATAAAAAATAAAGATAAGGCAATTGAATATTATCATGATGTGCTGGTCAATTTCCCCGGAAGCACTTTTGCTGTGGAAGCAAGGGAAAGATACAGAGAACTTAGGGGAGATAATCTCTCAGATTCAAAGCGTGATCTTAGAGAAATCCCAATTAAAAACAACCCATGAGTTATCCTGCGAAGAAATCCCTTGGACAGCACTTCCTGATTGATCAGAATATTGCAAAAAAAATAGTTGATTCAATATCTTTTAATGGCGAATACAATCATCTGCTCGAAGTCGGTCCCGGAAAAGGAGCTCTTACTGAGCATTTGTTGAAATTGAACCCCATTTTGTATTCAGCTGTTGAAATTGACCAAAACTTAATTAATCAACTGAAAGTAAAATTTCCCGGTATTCACATTATTCAGAAAGATATTTTAAAAAGCGAACTCAGTGATTTTCCCCCCTCTCCTTTCGGTCTTATTGGTAATTTCCCTTACAATATTTCTTCGCAGATCCTTTTTAAAGTTTTAGAATTCAGGGATAATATCCCTGAAGTTGTTGGAATGTTTCAAAAAGAAGTGGCTGAAAGAATATGCTCTGCTCCATGTTCAAAAATATACGGAATTCTCAGTGTTTTGATTTCTGCATTTTATAAGAGAACATATCTGTTCAATGTCTCAGAAAACGTATTTTCTCCACAACCAAAAGTACAGTCAGCGGTAATCCGTTTGGAACGAAATTTTAAGGACGATCCTAAGTGCAATATCTCATTGTTTTTTAAAATTGTAAAAACTGCATTTGGACAGCGAAGAAAAATTCTGAATAACAGTTTATCCGTTTATAACCTTCCAAAAGAACACCCACTTTTGAGAAAAAGGGCAGAACAACTAAGCGTAAATGATTTTGTTGAACTCACCCATTTTGTTTCAGAATATCAGGACGAAATTAAATCTTGATCGAAATGATAATGCATAAATCAAAAATACTTTTTCTTGACAGTGTACATCCTTGCCTGAAGGAATTTTTAGAAGAATCAGGTTATTACTGTGATGTTGAAACAGAAATAAGCAAGAAAGGAATCATGCAAATAATCAACAGCTATTCCGGAATTGTAATCAGAAGCAGGATCAGCTTGGATCGTGAGATTCTTGAAAAAGCAGACAACCTGCAATTTATTGCGAGATCTGGCTCTGGTATGGAAAACATTGATATGGAATTTGCTTCAAAACAAAACATACTTTGTTTAAATGCTCCTGAAGGAAACAGGGATGCAGTTGCTGAACATGCCATTGGGATGCTGCTTACTTTGTTCAATAAAATAATTCAAGGTGATAGAAACGTAAGGAATGGAAACTGGTCTCGCGAAAACAACCGCGGTATTGAACTTAACGGAAAGACTGTTGGAATTATCGGCTATGGCAATACAGGCAGTTCTTTAGCCAAAAAACTTAAAGGTTTCAATGTTAGTATTCTGGCTCATGATAAGTATAAATCCGGGTTTGGAAGTAATGAGATTTCGGAATGCTCCCTTAGCGATATCTGTGATAATGCGGATATTATTTCCCTGCACCTGCCATATACTGAGGAAACGGAGAGATTCATCAACCATGAGTTTATCAACGCATGTAGCAGATCATTTTTCCTGGTCAATACTTCAAGGGGCAGAATTATAGATACCGAAGCTGTGGTAGAGGCACTGAATTGCCAAAAAATATCTGGTGCCTGTCTGGATGTGCTGGAATATGAAGGATTATCATTTGAAAGTTTGTCTGGCAAAAAAAAGTCTGCCACATTTAAAGAACTTACCTCCATGAACAATGTTATCCTGACTCCTCACGTAGCAGGGTGGACAAATGAATCATATCAGAAACTATCATCGGTGCTGGCAAAAAAAATATCGCTTGCAATCTCAGAGGGAAAAATCAAACGTCCTTAAGTGCGAAACGGGCAGTATGCCGGGTCTTTTGTTCCAGGAGAATTTTCTTGTTTTTAGTCAGTCTCGTCAAGGTTTTCTCGTTATAATGCCTGACTGTAAGCAACTCAACTTCCCTATTGTAAAGAACGACAAAGGATTTCTGTAAATCTTTAATAAGCTCAGGCAAATTATGTTCATTATCATCAACACAAACGGAAAAATTTATTGCTGAGTTTTGCATGAGATTAATCCGGATTTTATGGCAATAAAAATAATTGAATATTTGGCTGAGGTTTTCTTCAACAATAAAAGTGAAATTTTTTGGTGATATTGAAATCAATACCTGTTTCTGTTTAAAAATAAATGAAGGGATTTTATCATCATCAGCCGTATTGTCATTTATAAGTGTACCTTTTTCTTCGGGATTCAGGAATGATTTGATCCAAAGAGGGATTTTTTTGTTTTGTAATGGCTTGATGGTTTTAGGGTGAATAACCGATGCACCGAAAAACGCCAGTTCTATTGCTTCTCTATAAGAAATATTATTCAGTTTACGCGTATTTTGAAACATATTCGGATCAGCGTTAAGCATACCCGGCACATCCTTCCAGATTATGATCTCGTCTGCATTCAGTAAATATGCAATAATTGCAGCAGAATAATCCGAGCCCTCTCTTCCCAGGGTTGTCGTTTTACCGGCAAGAGTTGCACCTATAAAGCCCTGGGTGATTATCACATCGCTGCAAACAACCTCATTAATTCTTGTTAGTGATTCATCCCAGATAACACTGCCTTCCCGATGGCACTCATCAGTAATAATAAAACTTCGGGCATCAACGCAGGTGTTTTTTATTCCTGCTTTGTTTAAATATAAACTCACAATCAAAGTTGACAGTGCTTCCCCTGCGGAAACGATCTGATCATAAATAAAATCATAACCTCCCTCAGGTCTTTGATGAATAATCACTTCAAGCCGGCCGAAAATACCATCAAGTTTCTTCCTGACCTGACCATCGGTTTCCCCAAACAGATCCCTTACAATCCCAATATGAAATGTTTTAATTTCATCCAACAATATCCTGGGATCGCCAAGCTCATATACATAGTTTTTCGTGAGTTTTTCAAGTGCATTTGTTGTTTTTCCAATAGCTGAAACAACCACAACATAAGGGGGACGATACATCCCCAGTATTTTAGCAACGTTACGTACGGAAGGGGCATCTTTAACCGATGCTCCGCCAAATTTAAAAATCTTCACCTCGAAAAGTTAAATTCCTGTATTTGATCGTATGTCATTTTACAATTAATCCATTCATCATCGAAAACAGAGTCAAATTTTTTATAAAAAGAAATAGCTTGTTGGTTCCAGTTCAGAACCTGCCACTCCAACCTTCGAACACCTTCTTTTTTAGCCACTTCAATTACCTTTTCAAACAGTGCTTCTCCAATCCCTTTTCTGCGGTATTCTTCCCGAACTATGATGTCTTCAAGAAACAGGCATCGTCCTTTCCATGTGGAATATTTTCTGTAATACAATGCAATACCACTGACCATATTATTGATTTCTGCAACAAAAAAGTTACAAATGCTATTTTGCCCGAAACAATCGTTTTCCAACTCATTAAGACTTACTTCAACCTCATCTGCTGCTTTTTCATAAATCGCCAGTTCCACTATAAGTTTATGTAAGTCCGGGATATCCTTTTTTGTTCCTTTTCGAATTAGCATGATGGCAAAAATAATCAAAGCAGCTTTGTGTGAACAATAAAACGCAATCGCCTAGAGCAATCCAGTACTGGAACGGAGTAATCCAACCTTCAAATGACCTTCTAAGACCTTAATATAGAACATTCCTATATGTTATTCACCACGTTGTTGGGTGTAAAGATTTAGATTTCCCGCCCTGAGTGCATTCCGGTAAATATCGGGATATAACCGGAAAATTGCTTGTTTTTCAGCTTTTTATTATAGAAAGAGCGGTTACTTCAGGGTTGACACAGTT
>CAZUDW010000067.1:0-16328 GCA_964619305.1 uncultured Flavobacteriales bacterium | reverse complement strand
AGGGGTCTCCGTACCCGGAGAGGGGTGAAAAGTTGAGTTTGCAGGGGTCTCCGTATGCAAAAAATGGATAATATTCTTAAAAAGCCCTTCTGCAGATTCATAACTACAATTAAAATCGGGATTATTACCTTCTCCATTCATTTATATAATCTCCTTTTTCAAACCCCGGATTAGGAATGATATTATTCTGAGCCGTTGAATTAAAGACTGTTAAGGTTATACATAGTAAGATGACGCTGATTTCTTTCATTATTAAATTGTATTTATATTATTATCCCAAGATTAACTCCAAGATAAATTCCACTTAAATAATACCGGCTGGGCGATGATGAAGTTTTTCTCATATAAATAAATTTAGGACCCATTTTATAATCCATGCAAATAGTAATTTTTTTATTATATTGAATAGGAACCCACAGCCCGATTGATGTGACTACTGATACTGAACGAGAACGATTTTGAAGCGGATTCTTCCAATTGGGAGCTATATCATCCTTGAACTTATATGAGTATATTAATGGTCTGTCAACTGCATAATAAATGGATGATCCTTTATATACCTTCTTAGTAATTCCTTCTATACCTGCTTTTATTATATATTTAAAGTGTGCTTGTTTATTACTTTGATATTGTATTAATAGAGGTATCTTGTAAGTTAAATAATTAAGTTTATCTATGCCTTTGCCATCAACATATTCGGTGTCATTTATATCTACAAGAATATCTCTTTTTAATTCATGATAACCCATATTTACACCGATTCCGCAAGATAATGACCAGTTTTTATTGATATTGTAATTTAATGACATTGTAGAGTTCCACCCTATTGTCGGTTTACTCCATATAACCCATTTAACGTTCTGTACTTTAGGAATTAATTCTGTCCCAATCTCCAAT
This sequence comes from uncultured Flavobacteriales bacterium, assembly GCA_964619305.1. GTDB lineage: Bacteria > Bacteroidota > Bacteroidia > Flavobacteriales_H > CAZUDW01 > CAZUDW01. The sequence goes on along the minus strand of CAZUDW010000067.1, from coordinate 15,431 downwards.
CCATAGTGCATTCTTTTCAGCTTACCTGCTGTGCTGTCATTTTGTGCCGATGAGCCAAAAGCAGACAGCAATAAACAGATGCAGAATAGGAATGTGCAATTTTTCATTTATTTATTTTCAAGAATATTTATTCTCTTTTCAAGAGTTTGATATTTTATCTCAAATAATTCTTCTTCTTTCTTTGTTTTTTTTAATCGTTCAAAACGCTATTGATTATGAATTATTATATTTTCAAAATATTCATATATTTGTTTTTGCATATATTTGTTTTTACATAATCTAAATCATCACATCATGAGAACTTCAAGAATTTTAGTAGTCTTAATTTGTATAGCAAGTTATTTTGTTGGAAATGCTCAGAACAATAACTGGAAAGAAGGATTTGGAAGGGCGGATGGCCTTCAGGAAATGAATGGATTTAAAGTTAGCTGGATGCAAACGACTTGTGACAACAAGCAGCTTATTTTTCTCAAAATGGAAAACAATAACAGTTACCCCATAAATGTGTCATGGACTGATGCCCTTGTATCATCAAAAGACGGGTGGGTTTATAATAAAGACAACAAAAAATCTATCTTTATTCAGGGAAATAGCGAAATCACACCTTCATGTGATGAAATGGATGATGATTTAGTTATCTATATTGCTGATTTCTTTAACCCTGAACAGCTGAAGTATTATGGGATTCAGGATGTTGTCATTGAGAAGCAATAAATTATCTCATTTTATTTTCACTTAAAAAATTTAAAGATTTTAGAATTGTTATACAGGAATAACTAAAAGTAAAATCCCTTGTTTACTTATTAAAGCTTTTAGCAAATTAATTCTGGCAATCTCTTTTTAATGCTAAAATCCATATTATATTAATTGCTCCATAAAGAAATTCGATAATTTTCCTCTCTTATGAGTTAATATGTATTTTTCTATTAAACACTTGCTCGAAAAAGTTAATTTTGCTTTGTGATGTTACCATCAAAATATTTGGAAGAAGCTGTAGAACAGATTTCAACCTTACCCGGAATAGGGAAAAAGACAGCTCTGCGTCTTGCTTTAAACATCCTGAAAAGATCAGACAATGATGTGAACAACTTTGGGCAAGCCATTATTAACATGAAAAAGAATGTTGGTTTTTGTAACATCTGCCATAATGTATCTGATCATGAAATATGTGAGATATGCTCTGATGCTTCAAGGGACAATTCTACAATATGTGTAGTAGAAGATTTAAGAGATGTGATCGCTATTGAATCAACAGAACAATACAAAGGATTGTATCATGTTCTTGGTGGTATTATTTCCCCAATGGACGGGATAACCCCTACAGACCTGAATTTTCAATCCCTTTTTAACCGGATATCTAAAACTAACCCGACAGAAATTATCCTGGCATTAAATACAACAATGGAGGGAGATACAACATGTTATTACGTATTTAAGCATCTCAATCACCTAGAAATAAAGATCAGTGTTATAGCAAGGGGAGTCGCAGTTGGAGACGAGATTGAATATACTGATGAAATTACCCTTGGCAGATCAATTATCAACCGTACACCTTATGAAATATTACTGGCGAGATAGGAAGAAGCTGTGAAATTATCAGTTATTATTGTCAGTTATAATGTTCGGTATTTTCTGGAACAGTGCCTGCAATCAGTTGAAAAGGCTGCTAAACACGTTTCTATTGAAATTATATTGATTGACAATGCTTCAATTGATGGATCATATCAGATGGTTCTGAAACAATTTCCTGAAATTACAGCAATAAAGAACGAGAATAATGTAGGATTTGCAAAAGCGAATAACATTGGTATCAGCCATTCTACTGGCGAATACATTTTATTACTAAATCCTGACACAGTTATTGAAGAGTACACTTTTAAGAAAATAATTGATTTTATGGATGATCATCAGGATGCTGGCGGTCTTGGTGTGCAAATGGTTGATGGGAATGGACAATTTTTACCTGAATCAAAAAGGGGATTGCCAACACCGCTAGTAGCATTTTATAAAATTTTTGGATTGTCTGCTCTTTTTCCAAAATCTAAAATATTTGGAAAATATCATCTTGGGTATTTAAATAAAAATGAAATTCACAAAGTTGCTATTCTAAGTGGTGCATTTATGTTATTGCGAAGAAGTGCACTCGAAAAAACGGGTCTTCTTGATGAACGATTTTTTATGTATGGTGAAGATATAGATTTATCATATCGATTGTTGTTAGCTGGATATAACAACTATTACTTTCCAAAAACACGAATTATTCATTATAAAGGAGAAAGCACAAAAAAAAGCAGTATTAACTATGTTGTTGTTTTTTATCGTGCTATGGTAATATTTGCAAAAAAGCATTTTTCCAAAAAGCGTGCAAAAGTTTTACAATATCTGATTCAAATTGCCATATTGTTCAGAGCATCAATAGCCCTATTAAACAGAGGAATTCAAACTGCATTAATGCCATTCATTGATTATGCAGGTTTTATCGGGGGATTATTCATTTTAAGGTATTTATATACGCAACATACAGGTATTATATATGCAGATTCGCTGGTAAATACTGCTTTCATTATTTATAGCACATTGTGGGTTCTTGGAATTTGGATAAGCGGAGGATATAATAAACCTGTAAAATTATTAAAATGCATTACAGGAATTGCGCTTGGGACAACAGTTATTCTCACCACATACGCATTGCTTGATGAAACATACAGATTTTCCAGAGCATTAATATTAATGGGTTTAACATGGAGTGTTATTTATGCTGTTGTAATTAGAATAATTCTCCATTTAACTAATTTGAACCTTTTTAAATTAGGAGGAATTATTAAAAAGCGTTTTGCCATTGTTGGTTCTTCAGAAGAAAGGAAAAGAGTGTTGAACCTTTTAAAACAAACGCATTATAATCTTGATTTTGCTATAGAAATAACCACAAGACCAAATAATGAGCCAGAAGAAAAAAGGGGGTTTATTGCCCAACTTCATCAATTGCAAGAGGTAGTCAAAATATTTAAATTAGATGAAGTGATTTTTTGTGTCAAAAGTATTGAGCCGGATGAGATTATCAACCAAATGTCACTTGAGGAAAACAGGAATGTAAATTACAAAATCGCCCACCCGGAAAGTCTTTACATTATCGGAAGTAATTCAATCAAATCCAAAGGAGAACTGTATTCGGTAGTTGATATTAATTCTCTTACTAAACCGGAATGCAAAAGAAATAAGAGGGTTTTTGATATACTGTTATCAATGTTGATTATTATTTCATACCCTATACTGGTATTCTTTATTCGTAAACCCTGGAAATTATTTGCTGATGTCGTGTCAGTAATTTTTGGATATAAAACATGGGTGGGTTATAGTAAGCAATTTACTCTAGAAAATCTTCCAAAGCTTAAACCATCTATTCTTACCTTAACTGACGTATATGAAGATCAGTCTGAACGGAGTGAAAGTGAAAATGTAAATTTGCTCTATGCAAAAGACTATAAAATGCTATATGATTTAAATGTTGTGCTTAAAGGATTTAAATCATTGATAAGGTAATAATGAAATTTTGGAATTAAGCATTATGTTGATAGTATTTAACTTGTAAACAATGGCTCAAATTGAAATAAAATTGCCTAAAATGGGTGAAAGCATTGCAGAGGCCACAATTACCAAATGGCTGAAAGTTGAAGGAGACAATATCGAAGAAGATGATATTTTAGTTCAGATTGCTACAGATAAAGTAGATTCAGATATTCCTTCTCCTACCTATGGTGTTTTAAACAAAATATTGGTAAAAGCTGGCGAAATTGCTAAAATTGGCCAACCCCTTGCAATTATAGAAAATCCGGATGAAACCAAAATTAAAAATCAAGATAAAACTCAAACAACCTTACGACCTGAAAAAATCACAAAAAATCCACAAGATAGATTGATGGAAGAAGAATTAATAATTCATTCAGAAAAAAATGCAAAACCCAGAACAGACGCCAAATCTGAATTATTTATATCTCCCCTGGTGAAAAGTATTGCAAAAAAAGAAGGAATTTCTGCCGTTGATTTGAATAACATTAACGGAAGTGGAAAAAATGGCAGAATCACAAAAAACGATATCTTGTCATATATCCTTCAAATTAAAAGAAACAAAGACTTCCGAACCACACAACCTTCTTCAAAAGAAATTGTTTATGATCAAAAAGTAATTTCATATGGCGATTCTGAAATAATAGAAATGGACAGAATGCGTAAGTTGATTGCCACGCACATGATTACTTCTAAACAAACTTCTGCCCATGTCACTTCATTTATTGAAGCAGATGTTACAAACATAGTTAAATGGAGAAACGGAATTAAAGAATCCTTCGAGAAAAAAGAAAAACAAAAAATCACATTTACGCCTGTGTTTGTAGAAGTATGTGCAAAAACCATTAAGAATTTCCCGATGATCAACGTATCCGTTGATCAGGATAATATTATAGTGAAAAAAAATATCAACATTGGGCTAGCTACAGCATTACCCTCTGGGAACCTGATTGTACCTGTAATTAAAAATGCCGACAGACTTAGCTTGAAAGGTCTTGTTCATGCAGTTAACGATCTTTCCGGGCGGGCACGATTGTCCCAATTAAAACCTGATGAAATACAAGGTGGTACTTTTACTATTACCAATATCGGAACATTCGGAAATTTGATGGGAACGCCTATAATTAACCAACCCCAAGTTGCCATCCTTGGTACCGGAGTAATTAAAAAGAAACCTGTTGTTATTGAGACCGATCAGGGTGATGTAATTGCAATCAGGTATATGATGTATCTGTCTTTGTCGTATGATCATCGTGTTGTAGATGGGGCTCTTGGCGGTATGTTTATTAAACAATTCGCTGATTATCTTGAATCATTTGATAGCGCTCGTGAAATCTGATTTTTGAAATATTTTGCCGTTATTTACTTTTTTTATATTTAAATAGTAAATTTGCCTTTCTGCATATATCATCATATGCAAGATAGATCGTTTTATTATGAGTAAATACAGAATCTTTTTTGTTTTAATCCTGATGGTTTTCGGTATTAAAATCTTTGCACAAACCGAAGAGGAACAAAGTTTTAGAGATATGTTTGAGGAAGCCAATGTTTTGACCGATGACAAAAACTATGGTCTTGCCCTTCCGATTTGGCTCAAACTTGAAAAACTGGAACCGGACAACGCCAATATAAATTATAGAGTTGGTTTATGTTATTTTCACTCAACTCAAAAAAGCAAAGCACAACCATATTTAGAAAAAGCTGTGAATGATGTCACAAAAAACTATGACAGGTTCTCGTATGAAGAAAAGAAAGCTCCTTTTGAAACGTATTATTATCTGGCAAGGATTTACCATATAAATTATAAAATTGGTAAAGCCCTGGAAACTTATAATAAATTTAAGGAGCTCGCAAATAAAAAGCATTACCTGATGAAAGACATAGATCATCAAATGCAGATGTGCCTGAATGCCAAAGAACTTATTGGCGCACCTGTAGATATCTTAAAAACAAACATGGGTGATAAGATAAATTCAAAGTATCCTGAATATAGCCCGGTAATTTCATTGGATGAACAATCCTTATTTTTTACTTCAAGACGTCTGAGAAAAGACAGTAGTAATATTTTTTATAAAGAAATAACTGATGGTGGATTTTTTGAGGATATTTATGTTTCTTACAAAGATGGCAATGGTGAATGGGGGGAACCAGAATTACTCAATATTAATGAACCGTCAGAACATTATGCTACTGTTGGGATATCTGCAGACGGACAAACATTATATCTTTATATTGACGATGAAGGTGATGGAAATTTATATCAAAGCTTTTTAGTTGGTGATAGGTGGACTACACCTGAACTGGTTGGAGAAGGATGTGAAAACTGTGATATCAATTCAAAATACCAGGAAACACATTTAACTATCTCTGCAGATGGAAGAACAATGTACTTTACAAGTGACAGGAAGGGCGGCTATGGTGGTCTTGATATTTACAAATCGGTCAAACTTCCCAATGGCGAATGGAGCAAAGCACAAAACATGGGCCCGACAATCAACACACCCTATGATGAAGATGGGCCATACCTGCATGCAGACGGCAAACATTTATTCTTTTCCTCCCAGGGACATAAAAGTATAGGCGGTTATGATATTTTCTTTTCAGAATTAAGAGATGACGGAACATGGACACAACCTTTCAATATTGGATATCCTATTAACACAACTGATGATGATGTGTTTTATGTCATTTCGCCAGATGGCAAAAGATCATACTATTCTTCTTTTGATGAGAATGAAGGATATGGAGAAAAGGACCTGTATATACTGGAACAACCTGAAATAGAGGAACCCCCTCTGACATTACTTAAGGGTCATATCAACGTACCTGAAGGGCAATCACTTCCCGATAATGTGGAAATTATTGTTACCGATAATGAAACCGGTGAGCAAGTACAAGTGATCAAACCAATTAAAAGAACCGGCAGCTATGTAATAATTATTCCACCAGGCAAGAACTATAACATTGCTTATTATTCAGGAGATAAAGAATTCTATAATGAAAATGTTTATATCCCGCTTGAATCAACTTACCAGGAAATAAGTAAAGAGATTTTTCTCAATCCTGTTAAGCTTGGTAAAGGAGAAACAGGTGTAGTGGTTGTTAAATCAGATTCATTAAACAAAGCTGCTGACAGTTTAAAAACGCTTAGTGTTCCAAGATACCAGCTTAGATATACAACTCTAAAGAAGGACATCCCTGAAGGGCTTCAAGTTCATTATTTAGATAGTGTAGGTAATGTGATGTACACGGTAAATGTGGAAAAAGGTGGCTTTTTTGAATATAAAAACCTTCTCCCTGATCAATCAGTTATCTTTACCATTCAGCCCAAAAACAATGTCATTTGTGATGATCTGGAAATTGTCCTGGTTGATGCTAATGAAGATGTCAGGCTTTCAATGAAGGCCGATCAAAAATGCATATTTAAATTGCCTGCATCAGTTTCTCAGAATCTCCCAAAAGGCAGGATTAAACATAAATATATCAATAAAAAAATACCCGAAGGTGTTATCATTCAATTCTTGGATGAGAACGGAAAAGTGTATAGTCTCGATTCTATAAACCCAAATGGTTATTTCAGGTATAAAGAACTCCCCCCGGATAAGGCATACATTGCCCAACTTACACCTGCTGATAAAATCCTTTGTGATGAATTTGAGATATTTTTAACCGGCTCTGATGAGAAATCCAATATAAAACTTGAATCCGATGAGACATGTCTTTACAAAGTTTCTACTGAGCACTTTGTTACTAAGGAAATAGCCTATTCCCATTATTTCGCTTACAACACAAAAGATATTGACCCTGCTGATAAAGAATACTCATTACTTGTTGATTCGATACTTCATATGGCAGAGAGCAGAGGATATATTGATATTTCAGTGGAGTCCAGCGCTTCTAAAGTGCCTACAAGAACATATAAAAATAATGAAGATCTGGCTAAATTCAGGGCAGAATCCGGGAAAAAGCAATTAATAGAGGTGCTTAAATCAAAAGGTTTGGATACTTCTAAAATTAATTTTGTAAATACTTCAACGCTTGTAGGAGGGCCAAAGTATAACAATGACTCCCAGACCAATAGGGCTGCTTATGAGAAACATCAGTACTTAAAACTATTTATCACCATAAAGTACACGGAGTCTGATAAGTGATGACAAGTTATTAACTTAACTGATATTACGCAAATCCATAAGTTTCTGTTTTTTTAACCACAGAGGTCACAAAGTGCCATTAATTATTCTTTTAATACCATGTGTTCTTTGTGGTTAATCTTTTTCCATTGCGTAAGGCCAGTGAATCTCCATCTAAAAAGATGTTTTTAAATAATTTATTGCACTTTGAAGGGGTATTCTCTTCTCATTTTCAAATGCAACGATAAATGCATCTTTTGTGCCTTGTGATATTATCTTGTTTTTCATTGTCAATGCTTCTTCATATGAGCTAAACGAACCTACGGTAAGCAATGTGAGATCACCTTGTCTAACCTCTTTAATTCCCTCAATATTCAGATATTTCTCAACGTCATCTCTGGAGATGTTTTCTTTAAAGGCGCCAATCTGAACACGTAATTCAACCTTGCCGCTAAATTTGCTTTCAGGCACATAATCCAAATTCAACACTTCTCTGGAGAATTTCTGCTCCTTTGATACATCAACCACAAAGGCATCAGTTATTCCTTTTTTAACAAGAACATTTTGCAATTCAATAGCTTGTGATTTCAACCCAAACCTCCCTATTACATATCTGATTGTGCCATCAGTACCCATAAAGGCATTTGCATTGTTGATTCCATCAAAATTAGTCCGTTCGTTCTCCTTGAAAGCTCCTATCTGAACCCCATATAAAGAAGTCTTATAACCACTATTGATAATGCCTGGTTTTCTTTTTATTTCAGGAGACTCAACTTTTGTTACTTCCAATACAGGCATGGATTCTTCAGGTGAAATTTCTTTTTTAACTTCCTGAGGTAAGTTAATGCAATCAGCAATTGCCTTTTCAATATTCATAATATAGTAATCTTCATCCACATAAATTTTATAATTTGTGAAGAATTGCTCCTTTGCAAGCGCTGCTTTACTACATTCTCCGCTTAATGCGTATGCACGTGCTAAATAATAATATACATATACAGGAACTCTTTTTTCAGTATAAGAATGGACAATATAATCTTTGACCATCTCTTTTTCTGCCAATTCTAAATGATTGATTGCTTCTGCCAGATGATTACCGTTTTCGGTATAACATAAACCAATGAGATAATGAAGATTAGCATTATCAGGATCCTCTTTACTGAGTTTTAGCAATCGGGGCAATGCATCAACAACTCTTCCCATTGTTATATCTTTAATAGCGAGATTAAACTGCTGATTGAATTCTGTTGTGCTGGTCTCATCAGGATAAGCCACAGTAGAAACAAACACAGCTAATAATATGATTCCTGATATTTTCTTCATCGTTTAAGTTTTTTCAAATGTAGCTGTCTTGTATTCTCATTAAATAAGCTGAAGTTGTTATTTTCAACAAAGCGGTGTTTATTTATCCTTGTCAGATGTCATTAAGCAATTGATAGTATTACATAAATGACACCTGAGATTCAGGAGAGTTATGCGGTAAAATAACAATAAGCTTCAATGGAATTACAAAAGGTATTCTCAGGTAGCTTTAAGATAATATGTACAGATATAATTATCAGAATTTTATACGCAATCCTAATAGAAACACTCTGCCTGTTGTGCTAAATCCATTAATTTCATAATACTTCTTATTTTCAAAATTATTGATTCTGAAATTAGCTAAAAAGTTGTCGCTAAAATGATAAGTAGTTGCAAAATTCAATAAGGAATAATCCGACACTGTCGTTGTAGCAAGAGCACCATAAGGGCCTAAATTTACATCATAAAATACATCTCCCCGGGGACCAACATGGTTTCCTTCCAGGCGAAAGACAAGTTTTTTCACAGGAGAATATTGCAAAGCTATATTAGCACTTGAAGACCTTCTTGTAAGCCTTTCAATTTCAACATCATCACTGATAAATTGACCACTTTCAAAGACCTGAACATGATTGTTTCCTACATTACCTGTATCAATTTCCAAAGGTGAATACTTTAATTTCCCGTTAACAATGTTAAGGTTTATAGCAAATTTGAGTTTCATGGAAAGTTCAGCATTTAGCGTAATATCAAATCCGGTATTGGTTTGTGTTCCAATGTTAATATAAGTATCTCCCCGATAATCATCCCGCATCCAATCGTTTCCTAATGTATCAATACCAACTGTTCCATCCCATAGATAAACGTATGCGATCGTGTTTTTCACTATTGTTTTAAATATAGAGACCCCAAAGGATATTCCTCCTGAGTTTTGTTTGACCCCAAATTCGAACCCATGTGATTTTTCAGGTTGCAGGTTTTTATTGCCTCTGGATATCTTTGAAATATAGTTTTTCTCAGGAGCATAAAGCTGGTACAATGATGGTGCATTGAATGCAGTAGAATAATTGCCAAATATCATCGCATTATCTCCAACTTTTAGCGAAGGAGTAAATTCCCATGTAAAATAATTTCCATACATGCTATGTTGTTCAAAACGAGTGCCTGTAAGTACGTTAAGTCTCCACAATTTCTCACTTATTAGTTTTCCGTTAATATCTGATTGTATATAAGCATTTATTGCCGAAGCAGATGGATCGATTGAATCATAGTCGCTTTCCATTTCATAGGTACCAAACATTGATTTTGAATATATATATGATCTTTGATTCATTTCTTCGAGTTGTACACCACCTCCGGTTACAATACTTAAACCGTTTAAACTAATATTTGCCTGCAACTCATTATCTGAAGAATTTCCAATATATGTGTAAGAGGAATATGTGTGATCAAATGTGTTGTTAAAATCAACTATAGATGAATCATCAACTGCATCTCGCACCAACTGAGATTCGCCTCCCCTGATTTGAATTGAAAATTGCTTATTGAAGATGTATGATACATGATAATTCAATATGTCCCTGTTTAGTTCTACAAAATAGTTATCATCATCTCTGAATGCTCCTTTATCAATATCTGCCTTTTGATGAACTGCTTTATATAAAACCATAGCATCAATTTTATCATTCTTGTAACCGAAGTTCCCTGAAATATCCATCTTTGAGAAATTATCATTGTCCCGCACATTATAAACATTTTCATCTGTGACGGTATCTACAGTTGCATCAATTCCATTTACAACAGAGTTATTTACATCAGCATTAAAAAAAAGTCCTTTTTCAAAAGAATAATTTAAATGAATATCACTATTGCCCTCTAATCCTGATTCTCCAAAAGAAGCGCCTTCAAGTTCGGTATTAACATGAAATCCATTGCTCTGTTTCCCTTTCGTAAAAATATTGATCACACCTCCAATAGCTGAAGAACCATAAAGTGTACTTTGGGTTCCTCTTACAATCTCAATATGATCGATACCGGAAAGCGACAACTCCGATAAATCAAGAGACCTGTTTACTGATGAAGGATCAGTAACAGGAATTCCATCAATCATTATTACCGTATGATTACCAGACTCTCCCCGCATAAAAACAGTTTGAGTTGACCCTGGCGTACCCCTTGAACCAATCATTGTGATCCCTTGTTGCACAGAAAGTAATTCCCCTAATTTTTGAAAACCCGAAGATTCTATCTCTTTTGAACTGATGACGGTCAAGCTTCTCGGCACATCCTCTTCATAAATTTCAGAACGTGTAGCAGTAACAACAAATTCTCTTAATTCCCTGGTTGGTATGGTGTCCTGGGCGTTGGTATAATGCCATAAAATTGCGGCTGTTAGTATTAATATATTATTTCTAATCATAATTAAGCATTTAAAAGTTAAACAATCTATTAAATGCTTCTGGAGAAAATCTGGTGAAACAAAAAGATGTTTCCCTAGCTTTTATCCCGAAAGCACTTTTATCTTCCTTATTGGAAAACCAACTTTGGCAGGTCTTCTGACTTACCCCCTATTCTGAACGCCTTCCCAAACCTTTTAGGTCCAGTGGCAGGTAGCTCAGAACTACTCAGGGCTTACAGCTGCGGGAACAGTTCCGGATTTGCACCGGATTCCCTTTTCATCCTTGATTCCGTCTATTTAACGGTGGAAACCAAAGCCACCGCAAATATATATACATTATCTAATAATACAAATCCCTGAATTGCTTTTCTGTTGTGTTACCATCTCTTATCGGATTGTGCAAAATTTTATGTATTATCTTCGGCAAATCAACCAGCTGTTTTTAATGATATTGAACCGAAGCATTTAAAACACGAATATTGAATTATCAATCAATTCTAGCTAAAGTATTTTACTTTATTCTGCGTAGAAGATACCGTGTGGAGTTAAAGGGTGTATCCTTGTTAAAATCTAAAGGAGCAAAGTTAATCCTGCCTAACCACCAGTCTTACATTGACCCTCAGTTACTGGCTGCAATAACTACACAATTTTGCGATTTTATGCCTGTTGTGTCAGAACGATTTATGAGGATTCCGATTGTAGGCTATTTCCTTAGACTTTGGCATGCAATACCTGTCAGTGATCTTAAACATGGAAACAGGGATCCTCATGTTCTGAAAAATGTATATGCACAGGTAATGAATGCGTTCACTAAAGGGAAAAGTGTGATAATATATCCTTCAGGTCATGTTACTGATACCCCGTATGAACGCATACAGAATAAACAAAGTGCCTATTTAATAGTGAGGAATTTGCCTGAAAATGTACAAATAATCGGTGTTCGAATAAGTGGGCTGTGGGGAAGTATGTGGTCCATGGGATGGAATGGCTCAAAACCTAATTTTATACTTACTTTTCTAAAAGGTGCATTTTACTACCTTGCAAATTTGATCTTTTTTATTCCAAAACGTGATGTTAGAATTGAATTTATTGATATAAACACTGAAAGCAGGGAGCAAGCCAAAGGCGACAGGTATGCTTTCAATAATTATCTTGAAGAATTTTATAATATCAAAATTGCACACGAATTAATCTATTGTAAACACATATTCTTTTTACCTCAAAAAAAAAGAATATACCCTGAGAATTTATTGCTTAATTAGTCAAAATGAAAATCCTCTTTGTTGTTGTATGAATTCTCCTTTTTACCTTTGCAATTATACCTGAACACGTGAAGCTACCACCACTATATTTCTTAAAACACTTCTTGTTTTGGTTAATATATTTCCAATTTGCAAGATTCGTTTTCGTCTTATTCAACTTCAAGGAAATGATTCAGTCCGGTATTTTTGATACTCTTTTAATTTTTTGGCATGGAACATACCTTGATATCTCGACTACTTGCTATATAATGTCACTGAGCTTTATCTTCCTCTTTGCACAGTCATTAATTAAATCCGGTTTTTTTAATAATGTCAATCTTTTTTATACCTGCTTTGTGATTGTAATCGTTGCACTAATTACATATTCTGAACTTCCCTTGTATAAGGAATGGGGCATTAAACTGCATTATAAAGCAATAAGCTATTTATCGCAACCATCTGAAGTGTTTTCTTCTACTAAAACAAGTGTTGTAGTTTGGGTTATATTAGGTACTATAATACAATCGCTGCTCTTCATTGTTCTTTATCTAAAGTTAATATATGAGAAAAATATTCCTACTAAAAGAAATTTCATCATTTCAGCATTATATCTTCTTATCACGCCTTTTATTCTTGGTATCGGCTTACGTGGTGGATTACAGCAAATCCCAATAGATCAGAGCGATGTATATTTTTCAAAAAACAATTCTGCGAACCTTGCAGCTGTAAATTCAGTGTGGAATTTAGGCCATAGCATAGAGCAAAACAAGTTCTATATGAACCATAATCCTTACATTCTATATCCTTCATCAAAAGCAGAAAAAACGGTTGATTCTTTATATCGTATTCCGTCAGATACAACCATAGAAATACTAACTACAAAGAAGCCTAATATTGTGTTAATCATACTTGAAAGTTGGTCAGCTGATTTGGTAGCCGCACTTGGAGGCGAGCAAGGTATTACTCCAAATTTTGACAATCTGGCCAAGTCGGGGTTGCTATTTACAAATTGTTTTGCTTCTGGCGACAGATCTGATCAGGGAATGGCTGCATTGCTTAGCGCTTATCCGGCACAACCAACAACTTCAATCATAAAACAACCCAATAAATTTCAACAATTGCCTTGCATTCTAAATGAGTTAAAAAAGAAAAGATATCATTCTTCTTTTTTATTTGGTGGCCAACTAAGCTATGGCAATATAAAAGGATATATCTATTTTAATGGGTTTGAACGAATCATTGAGGGTAAAGATTTATCTGGTGATTTACCAATGGGTAAGCTAGGAGTGCATGATGAGTATATATTTAATAGATTCTTAGATGATATGGATAAAGAGGATACCCCATTTTTTTCAACGGTATTTACATTGAGTTCTCATTCTCCTTATGATCAACCTATAAAAGAGAAATTACATTGGGGTGATAATGAGAGGCAATACATAAATTCTGCATATTACACAGATAGTTGCCTTGGTGATTTTTTTAATAAAGCTAAAAACAAATCATGGTATAGCAACACATTGTTTCTGTTGGTCGCAGATCATAGCCATAATTCATATCGCAATCATAATTTCTTTACACCTGAATATAGAAAAATCCCGATGCTCTTTTATGGAGACGTACTAAAAACTGAGTTCAGAGGTTACATTTACAATAAAATATGTTCTCAAACAGATTTCCCAGCCACTTTGCTATCACAATTAAATTTGAATCACTCAGAGTTTAGATGGAGTAAAAATCTATTTAATCCCAATGTCCCGGTGTTTGCCTACTATAGTTTCGTAGATGGCATGGGGTGGATAAAACCTGATGGATATTTTGTATATCAAAAAGAAGCTGATAAAATCATTTTCAGTAATTTTAAGGACGAGAATCATCAACAACAATTAATCAGGGAAGGCAGATCATATTTACAAGTGCTCTTTCAGGAATATTTAAACTATTAATAATGGTTAAGAAGGCAACAGAAAAGGAGTCTCTCTATAAAGACCTTGAGAAAATGGAGACAATCGAGTTATTGAAAAACATGAATAAAGAAGATAGCAAAGTAGCTACATCTGTTTCCCGATGCATCAATCAGGTTGAATCTCTTGTTGGCGTTGTGATTTCTAAAGTAAAGTCCGGTGGAAGACTATTCTATATTGGTGCCGGCACAAGTGGCAGACTTGGTATTGTTGATGCATCAGAATGCCCGCCAACTTTTGGAGTAGATAAAGGTTTGGTTGTTGGCTTGATTGCCGGTGGGGACAAAGCTATTCGAAATGCAGTTGAATTTGCAGAAGATGATTTTGATGGTGGTTGGAACGATCTGTTAAGTTATAATATAAATAGCAAAGATATTGTTATAGGTCTTTCTGCCAGTGGAACTACACCCTATGTTGTTGGAGCTATGCAACAATGTAATATTCACAATATCACAACCGGTTGCATCACCTGTAACATTGGATCATTGTTGGCGATGGAATCCAAATACCCAATAGAAATTGAAGTAGGCCCTGAATTTGTAACCGGAAGCACAAGAATGAAAGCCGGCACAGCCCAGAAATTAATCCTCAACATGATTACTACAACTTTAATGATTAAGTTAGGTCGGATCAAAGGCAATAAAATGGTTGATATGCAACTTAGCAACAACAAATTATTAGATAGAGGAACAAGAATGATTATGAACGAATTAAACATTAATGATTATAATGTTGCCCGTGATATGTTGTTAAAATCCGGAAGCGTGAGACTTGCATTAGAATCATATAAATAAAGGTGGGTTCTGAAAATTCATTTTTATCATCTGAGCTT
>CAZUDW010000066.1:0-16404 GCA_964619305.1 uncultured Flavobacteriales bacterium | reverse complement strand
GGTCCTTCAGGTGCTGACGGGGCTACTGGTCCAACCGGGTCTACCGGTCCGACAGGACCTACCCAAACTGCATGGTGGATTCTTGGGAATAGCGGAACGACTGCAGGTACAAATTTTATTGGAACATTAGATGCCCAACATTTCGTTACCAAAACAGGTGGATCAGCAGCCAGTAATGAAAGAATGAGGATTCTTTCTACAGGACCTGGTGTATATAATTCTACAACCGCTGCAGTTGGTGATGTGTTTTCCGTTTATGGTACAGGCACCGCAAATGCTATTAATGCTCTAGGTACATTTTCAATTAGCGGATACAGTGCTACCACAGGAACTGGTGTGTATGGTGAAAACAATGGTACCGGTAATGGGGTTTTTGGAAATAATGGCGCTGGAGTTGGAGTCAGGGGTCAGGCAACAACAGGCGTTGCTTCTTTTGGTGCTGCTACAGGTGCAGCAGGAATTGGGGGGTATTTTCGAGAAACAAATGCTAATGGGAATGGACTGTTAGGCGCAGGAAATAATATTACAGGTGTTACTATGGCCAGCGGTCTAGGTGGTTCGTTTATAGGTACTACATTTGGCGGAATAGGATGGGGTGATGGTGCAAGTGGAACCGGATTAGTTGGCGTTGGGAATTCTCTTGGAACTGCTACAACACTTGTTTCAGGAAGTGGAGGTGCTTTTAGTGGAACTTCTGTTGGTGCATATGCTATTGCCACAACAGTTGCCAGTGGGACAGGTTTAGCCGCTGCAGGTAACAATGTAACCATTGGATTGATGGCAGGAGGCAGTGGAGCATCTTTAAACGGGAATGCTTTTGGTGGCGTTTCTTTTGCAAATACCGGAGCTTCCGGTATTGGTTTTGGTGCAGCAGGTAATAATTTAGGTTCAATAATAACTCTTGCAGGTGGTGCCGGTGGCTCTTTCAATGGTATTACTACAGGTGTGATTGCAAATTCAACAACTCTCGGTATCGGAGAAGCGATTTTTACAAGTCAAGGTGGCAATCAGGTTTATGTTAACTACTGGAATGGAACTACCCAATATAAAATTATCGGGACTGGAACTGTCCCTGTTTCATGTGCCATTCCTGATCAAACCGGAGCAAAACGTACCATGTTCTGTCCTGAATCGCCTGAATTCCTGTTTCAGGATTATGGAGAAGGCAATCTGATAAACGGATCAGCTCATATTACAATTGACCCAATTTTAGCAAAGAACATCATAGTAAATGATAAACATCCTTTAAGGGTATTTGTGCAGTTGAACGGTAATTGCAATGGTGTTTATGTAACTAATAAGACACAATACGGATTTGACGTAATCGAATTGTCAGGTGGTCAGTCTAATGTACATTTCCAGTACCAGATTATCGCCAATGTGCAGGATGCTAAACTTGAAAACGGAAGAATCAACAAACTAGCAGATATCCGATTCCAGAAAGTCCTGCCTGATCCGGAAATGATTGAGCAAAAAGCCATTCCTGTTCAGACTATTCAGGAGAAATATCAAAAAATCAATCCTGATATTCAAACAGAGTATAAAAACAGGAAATGATTTTTTAAATATTTGAATTAGAAAAGATCCTTTCAATCTGGAATGCTTTTTTATGCATCAATGTTGGCGTATTTGGCATTCCTCTCTATGAAATCTCTTCTCGGTGGTACATCATCACCCATGAGCATGGAAAAAATCCTGTCTGCTTCCGCTGCACTATCTATTGTCACTTGTCTTAATGTCCTCATCTCAGGATTCATAGTTGTCTTCCACAGTTGTTCAGCATTCATTTCTCCAAGTCCTTTATACCTCTGTATGTTAACTGAAGATTCTTTTCCCTGGTCTTTCAATTTCTGCAATAGTTTATTCCGTTCATCATCTGACCAACAGTATTTCTCTTCTTTACCTTTTTTAATAAGATATAATGGAGGTGTAGCAATGTATATGTAACCGTTATCTATCATCTCCCTCATATAACGGAAAAAGAACGTAAGAATCAGTGTTGTGATATGGCTGCCATCCACATCGGCATCAGTCATAATAATAACCTTGTGATATCGAAGTTTGCTTATATTTAACGCTCGTTCATCCTCTTCTGTACCAACAGTAACTCCCATAGCAGTGTACATGTTTTTTATCTCCTCATTTTCGAAAATCTTATGTTGCATAGCTTTTTCAACATTCAAAATTTTTCCTCTTAGTGGCAGTATTGCCTGGAAACTTCGATCACGGCCCTGTTTAGCTGTACCACCTGCTGAATCCCCTTCCACAAGATAAATTTCACAAATAGAAGGATCTTTTTCACTGCAATCGGCCAGTTTTCCGGGCAATCCACTTCCTGAAAGTGCTCCCTTTCTCTGAACAAGTTCTCTTGCCTTTCTGGCAGCATGCCGGGCCTGAGCAGCTAAAATAATCTTATTTACAATCTGCTTCGCTTCCTTTGGATTCTCCTCAAGATAATTTGAAAGCATTGCATGAACACATTGATCCACAGCACCCATTACTTCTGAGTTCCCCAATTTTGTTTTTGTTTGTCCTTCAAATTGGGGTTCCATCACTTTCACTGATATAACAGCAGTAAGTCCTTCCCTAAAATCATCTCCACTTATATCAAATTTAAGTTTCTGTGTCATACCTGATTTTTCTGAATAACTTTTAAGTGTTCTTGTTAATGCTCTTCTAAATCCAGCGAGGTGTGTTCCTCCTTCATGCGTATTGATGTTATTGACATAAGAATGTATATTTTCATTGAATGATGTATTATAATGCATAGCAATTTCAACAGGTATTCCGGATCTTTCACCATCCATATATATTGGTTCCTGTATTAATTTTTCCCTGGAAGAATCGAGAAAATCAACAAATTCTTTTAATCCACCTTCAGAATAAAACACATCAGTGCGCACACCATTTTCTTCATCCTTTTTTCTTAAGTCATTAAGGGTTAGTTTAATTCCTTTATTAAGAAACGCCAATTCCCTAAGGCGTGAAGCAAGTGTATCATATGAAAATTCTGTTGTGGTGAAAATCGTATCATCAGGAAAGAATGTAATCATGGTACCTGTCTTATCGGTATTGCCAATTTCTTTTACAGGTTCCAGCGATCTCCCTTGCTTATATTCCTGCATGTAAATTTTTCCGTCCCTGAAAACTTCTGCTTTTAAATACCTGGCAAGTGCATTGACACAAGAAACCCCAACACCATGTAATCCTCCTGAGACTTTATAACTTTCCTTATCGAATTTACCACCGGCATGTAGAACTGTCATAACTACTTCAAGCGCAGATTTTCCTTCCTTCTCATGCATGTCAACAGGAATCCCTCTTCCATCATCTGAAACAGTTACCGATGAGTCCTTATTTATAACTACTTCAATGTTTTTACAATATCCAGCAAGGGCTTCATCAATACTATTATCTATAACTTCATACACCAAATGATGGAGACCTTTGGTACTTATATCTCCAATATACATTGCAGGCCGTTTCCTTACAGCTTCAAGCCCTTCCAGCACATGAATACTTTCTGCAGAATATCCGTTGTTGCCATTTGTTTTATTTGATTCTTCACTCATCATATTTCTATTAAATTACTATCATCTTCTTAACATCTGTTTATGCTTGTAAAAACAGGTATTTATATATTTATCTCATGTATAACAAAAATATATTATTTTAATGTCATTTACACAAGAAATGCCCTAAAATAAAGGAGTTTATCAACAATTGATCAACAGAAATTGTTAGAATAGAATCACTATTTATTTCGCCCAAAATGAGTAAGATATACCTCCAAGCATATTAAATCTCTGAGAAGGATAATTACTCCATTGATAATATCTTGTATTAGCAATATTGTTTAAGCGAATGAAAGCAGATAATTTTTTATTATAACGATACTCTGTTTCAATGTTAAGATCAATTATACCTTTAAGTTTTGCTGCAAATACTCCGTATCCTAAATCATCACCCTCCTCACTGTTTACTCTTGCCCACCTGCCGGATAATCCTACTACCTCAGCTCTTATCAAAATTTTATTTCTTAAATTGTATGATCCAATTAAAGTTGCCTGATAAGAAGGCAAATACCATGGCCGTAATTCGTTTGTCATGTTATAACTAAAATATTCTCCTTTTAATAAAATATCTAATTTTTCTAATTTTCTATAATCGAATTCTACGCCCACATTTAGCAAAGCTACCTTATCATAAATCACCCTGTATTTATTCTTTAGGATACTGGACAGGTCTTGTTCAAATAAAGGCATATTATTAATCAGTTTCTTAGATGCAAAAAGATGGAAAGACAGATCTGAACCCATCTCACCCCTTATGCCTCCATGGATGTTGTATTTCTCATTGCTGTTTAACAAACTTATTTCCGAATTTATAAAAGGATTCTCCGTTGACAAACAACTGAAGTTATTCCTATAGGTTTTACCACTAATTCCAAGATATGGAATTATTAAATTTTCTACAACATTATATTTAAAGATTGCATCCGGATAAAAATGAAATGTTATATCATTTCCTGCGTCTGCATATAGCCCAAGCCCTGCTTTTAATTGCCATCTTTCCCCTTTTGAAATAATTTGCGGATTCAGCTTTATCAAAGTATTATCAGTAATACCCATTTCGGATTTATAATGATTGAAATCTATCTTACCGATCAGGCTAAATAATTCACTACTGATATATCTTGTAATATCCCCTTTAGCAACTATATTGTTTTCTATGGCAGAATATAAATCATTCATATGGTGAAAATCAACGTTGGCTTTATGGTTTAGTTTGGTAGAGTCTTTGTAGAAACTCTGCCACCCTGCTTCTGCACCGTAACCGATAAAACGTTGTCTGATATTATTTTTATTTAAAAATTCGTATTGTTCCGGATTATATCCATAATAGTGGATAACATTGCGATCTGCATCTAGTTTAGCGCTTAATAAATATTTCCTCAGGAACTTTTTTCCATACAAATCGATATTGTTTTCACTAAAACCACTGTAACCGACATCTTTGAGCTGTCCTTGAGATGACAGATGCTTCATATGAAGCCCAATGGATTGTTTTCTTGATCTGTTGTTATTGATAAATAATTCCCCATATGTTGTAGAATAATTCCCTGCTCCCAGCTTCAGACAGGAACGGTAAAGTTTTGTTAATGGTTCTCCTTTCATCCGTGCAGGAATTATTGGTTTAGTTTCAATTCCAAAGATCATGTGCTTATTAAGTGTTGAAGCAGGGATTTCTTTTTTTTCGACTTTTATACTGATAGTGGACGGCTGTTCGGATATCTTATCAGAATTGGCAATGCTTGGAATATAGTTCTTCCCGATTGTCTGTTTCAATTTAAGCGTATCTTTGGGTTGTGCTAATGTCAAGTTTCCAAGAACACAAACAAAAATAGTTATTTGAAGATTTTTATTCATTTTCTATTAGTTCTGCTTTCAGAGGGTCATCCTTAACCATATCTTCACCAAAAAGAGAGTCCACATCAAAATGATCTGAGTCAAATACAATTTCGAAAACATGGTCTCTTTCATGGGTTTGGTGTTCCAATGCCTCTTTTTCTTTTGTGTCGATTTGAGCAAGCTTATTTTTTGCCTGTTCAATAAGTTCATCATCTCCGGTATAATGTTTTAACAGACTTTTAAGCGTTGCTCTTGCTTGAAATAATTCATCTTTTACAACATAAATATCTGATAAAAGAATCATCCCTTTTGCAATCCAGTATTTATATGCCGATTTCTTCTCTACAAGTATGTTTGTTTGGTTTTCAGCCATTACATAATCTCCCGACTGATAATAGATTTCTGATATTTTATATTGTGCTTCTGCCGATCGCTCATCATCATTGTTTGCAACAAACGCAAATTCTTTCAATGCAAGCGTTAAACTATCTATGGAAAGTGCTGCATCACCTTTAATCATATGCGCTTCTTCTACAATCTCAATATCGTGAGGAAGATTACCCAATACCTTATCTGCATATACCATTGCCATCATCTGATTATTTAGCAATGAGAAACACCGCATCTGTCCGATTTCTGCTTCAGTTTTCATCTCTTTATTATCGGCCATCTTCTCAAGCATTATGTAATTATTCAGAGCTTCCTGAACTTGTCCAAATCTGTTGTTGATTCTTGCTGCATACAACAGAGAAGATATTGTAAATCTGTTAGGATACTGGTCAATTACATAATTATATCCACCTAAAGCTTCGCTATAAAGTCCTGCCCGATAATCACAATCTGCCTTATAATAGTGCGCTTTAAGACCATAGATCGCTGATTCGTATTCTGCCAGATATTTTTCAAATGATAAGGCAGCTTGTTCAAAATCACCATTGACATACTTTAAATATGCAGCTTCATAATCCGCTGAATCTAATGAGGAAACCGTGAGATGATAATAATCCAGTCCTGATATCCATTTTTTAAATTCCTCCATATTACCCGTCTCAATATAAATGTTCCTGGCATAGGATATAGCTTCCCGGGCTTCTTTATATGATCTGTAACTCTGCGCAATCTCATTAAAAACGTTTAATGCTTTTTCATTATCACCTGCATTATGGTAAATTATCCCTTTATTAAGCAATGCTTCTTTGCTGTATTTGCTTACAGGATAGTTCCTTAACACATCATCAAAATATGTCAATGCTTTTGATGGTTCATCCTGGATAAAAGCCTGTCCAAGGAAAAAGGTAGCATCATCTGCATACCCGGAATTCGGATATGATGCCAATAATGTGTTTAATGATTTAATTTTTTCTTCTTTGTGCTGCAATAATCCGAAGGCAACAGATTTTTGAAACAATGCATAATCGGCAGCTAATTTTCCTGTTCCAAGCGCTTCACTGTAATATGATTCAGCCAGTTCATAATCTTTATTGATGAAATAAGCATCTGCAATCCTCAACAATGCATCCGTCTTTTGATCATTAAAATTATTTGAATTATTATCATCTGAAAATTTCCTGAACCATTTTATTGCTTCAGAATAATCCCCGGTTTTAAAAGCCGAATAAGCAGCATTGTAATAAGCAAGAACAAAATTGTTTTCTAAAATAGCCCCCGGTGAAAAAATAAATTTCTTGTAATCATTTAAAGCTTCTGTATAATTATTAAGCACATACTCACATTCAGCAATCCAATAAATACTTTTGGTGATAAGTGTCTTGTCTTCAGGATAGTCGCTCACCATTTTAAAATGCATTAACGCATCTCTGTACTTTTGGTTGGAGAAATATTGAACAGCTACATTGAATTGCAGGTTCTGATATATTCTTTTTAGGCGAATATCCGGTGCATCAATTTTGTTGAGTGACTTCAAAGCACTCTCATAATCATTTGTACTTGAATAGACATCAACTAAATATTCAAATACCTCTTCACTCTTTTCTGAATTTGGATATTTCTGAAGATAAAGATTCAACGCTTCAATAGCTTCATTATACGGATCGAAAGATGTTTGGCAGCTCAGTACTGCGTAATTATATAATGCGACCTCCTGTATTTCGGCATCAAAATTCAGCTTGGAAGCTTCAATAAAAGCATTCATTGCAAACCGTTGCTTATTCATCCTTCTATAGCAATCTCCTAAATGATAAAGGGAAGACTGGGCTACTTCATCCCTCATATTACACAATCGCTTAAAAATTTTAATTGCCATTTCCATATCATCGGTCACATAATAACAATAAGCAAGCTGGTATTCATCCTCCCGTGTTGAAGTTGATTTTTTGCGATACATTTCAAGATAAGGAATTGCTTCTTTGAACTTACCTTGCTTATAATATGCATCTCCCAGCAAATGCGCTATCTCAGTAGCCCTATTAGGTATAGCAGTGTCCAACAATGCCGGTGCATAAGATATCAACTCATCATATTTGTGTTGAAGATAGAGAATTTGAGTGATATAATAAGGCACAATTACTCCAAACTTTGGATCAGATTCTATCTTACGAAACATTTCCAGGGCTGTCTGATATTGTCCCTGTTTATAAGATATATGGCCATAATAATAACGTGCAGGAAGTGTGTATTTTGTATCCGCATCCTTAATCTCGTATAAGGACTTTAATGCACTCTCTTCGTTTCCATTCCTGAAATAGCTATATCCGAGTTTAAAATAGAACTCACCTAAATCATCATTATTCAACTCATATAAATCTACCTTACTAAACCATTTTATTGCCTGATCCCATTTCTTTTTTCTATAATTATAACGTCCAAGTTGAAAGTATGCTTTTTTCACATAAGGACTCTCAGGATGATCTTTGACAAAACTTGTCAGCTTATATCCTGCATCTTTATTAAATAGCTCTATTGCACAGATAGAACTATAATACTCTGCGTTGATGCGCATCTCTGAATTCTGTTCTTCAATAGAAGCTATTACCTTATCAAACCAGTTCTGGGCGGCACCGTATTTCTCTTTATTGAAGAGTTCCAGACCAAGCCGATAATCAGAGATCAATGTATTATGCCCGAGAGATTTCTGCGCGTGTAATGAAATTGCTTGAAATATTAAGAAAACCCACAGAATCAATCCGCATATTTTTTTCATATAAAACATGTTTTAATTAGTAATTGCTAAAGTAGGATGGTCTGTTCCTGTAATAATTAAATTCTCACCAAGTTATTAACTCATTCATGTTAAAATTATTGCTCTAAAAACCTTTATCAGCATCTTTTGCTTTTATTCTTTTTACATTTGCCTGATCAATACAATGGACAAAATCATTGATATCAGAAATGCGGAAATTGCTATCCAGCACAATATTTTACTGCATAATGTAAATTTCAGCATTAGTAAAAATGAATTTGTCTATTTAATCGGAAAAACCGGTAGCGGAAAGACTAGTTTACTCAGGATTTTATATTGTGATCTTCCTTTGATAGACGGAGAAGTTTTTATCAGTGGTTATAATCTGAAGGAATTAAAGAAAAAACAAATACCCCACTTAAGAAGGAAACTTGGTATTGTTTTTCAGGATTTTCAACTATTAAACGATAGAACCGTCAACGATAATCTCTATTTTGTTTTAAAAGCCACGGGATGGAAAGACCGGAAAAAGACAGATCAAAGAATTAAGGATGTATTGAATAAAGTAGATCTCGGCACAAAAGGATATAAAATGCCTCATGAATTGTCCGGTGGGGAGCAACAAAGAGTAGGCATTGCCAGGGCATTGCTGAATGATCCTGCAGTAATATTAGCGGACGAACCTACCGGAAACCTGGATCCTGAAACTTCAAAAGGCATTATCCGCTTACTTATAGATATAGGTAAATCTGGGACAGCTGTGCTGATGGCTACACATGATTATTCAATTATGGAGCAATTTCCGGCAAGAACTCTTAAATGTGAGAACAATATGTTGATTGAAACGGGAATTGTCCATACCCCTGAATAAAAAACCCATTATGCTTTCAATATTGATCCCTGTTTATGAATTTAATGTCATTGAACTCGTAGAGGAGCTATCAAGGCAAGCCAAAAACTGCAAAATCGATT
Source organism: uncultured Flavobacteriales bacterium (assembly GCA_964619305.1). Classification (GTDB taxonomy): domain Bacteria; phylum Bacteroidota; class Bacteroidia; order Flavobacteriales_H; family CAZUDW01; genus CAZUDW01. Next base: position 6,882 of record CAZUDW010000066.1, on the reverse strand, counting down.
ACGAAATCATATGTTTTGATGATGGCTCTTCTGATTTAATAAGGCAGGGAAATGCGACATTAGCAAACATGCAGGACGTGGTCTGGAAAGACCTCCCTTCGAATATTGGAAGATCTGCCATAAGAAACAAACTTTGCGAGTCTGCCAGATACCCGTTCATGCTATTTCTCGACTGCGATTCCAGGATAGAAAGGCATGATTATATTGCTTATTTCGTTTCGGCTTTCGATGATAATACCGTTGTTTACGGTGGGCGCTGTTATGAGCCCAATCTGCCTACAGATAAAAAAAAATATTTAAGATGGCTGTATGGTGTTGAGCGGGAATCTATCGGTGCAAAGCAAAGGAATATTCATCCATATAAATCTTTCATGGCAAACAATATAATGATACCAAAGTGGATTTATCAATCCATCCGTATGAATGAAGCTTTAAAAGGATATGGACATGAAGATACTGCTTTCGGAAAACAATTGAAAGATCGGGGAATTAAACTGCTTCACATTGACAATCCTCTTTGCCATATTGGGTTGGAAGATGCTGAGATATTTATCAAAAAGACAGAAGAGAGTATAAAAAATTTGGCTTTTCTGATAAAATCCGGTTTGATTGATGAAGATGTAAAACTGTACAGATATTATAAATTGCTGAAAAAGTTTGGTCTTGTAAACATGCTTGATCATCGATTAACAAAAATGCGGCCCGGCCTTTTGAATAATTTGTTATCAAATAAACCTGACCTTAAGAAATTCGATTATTATAAGTTAGGCTGTCTCATCAGATATATGAAAGATGTACAATCTGCTTAAAAAATGCTTGCCAGACTGGTTTATCAGGTATTTTGAACACAGACTCAGGCTTGTTCTGCAGAAAATATACTCAGGGAATAACTTCCACTGTCCGCTTTGCGGGAAAAATTACAGAAAGTTTATTTTAATCAATGATAATGAACTGTTGTGTCCCGGTTGTGGTAGCCTGCCAAGAAAAAGATTGTTATTTCTTTATCTTACTAATGAGACCAGGATATTTAGCAAAAATCTAAAAATACTCCATATTTCACCCGGAAAATGCTTTGTAGAGTTCTTCTCTGAACTGAAAAATATTGAATACATTAGTTCCGATTTTGAAGGCAGGCTAAGTAAAAACCAATACGACATTCTTCACATCCCCCATCCCGATTGTTCGTTTGATATAATAATTTGCTTCCATATCCTTGAACATATTATAGAAGACAGAAAAGCCATGTGTGAAATGTTCCGCACACTTAAATCCGGTGGGAAAACGCTAATACAGGTCCCTTTTAAAGCAGGAGATACTTTAGAGAATCCTTCAGTTATTATTCCGGCTGAAAGATTGCAGAAATTCGGTCAGGCCGATCATGTAAGAGTTTATGGGATGCAGGATTTTAAAGCACGTCTCGAAGATGCTGGTTTTCAGGTTAAAACAATAAATGCTATTGATTTTAATAACAAATATCCTATTAAAAAGTATGGCTTGAATTTAGGCGATAAATTCCTTGAATGCACAAAGTGATCTCATCTAATTTGGTCATATAATTCCAGTAGTTTCTTTTCTTCATTTTGCCAGCAATAAATCTCTCTCACCCTAATACAGTTATCAACCAATTTATTATAAAAGCTATGATCTGATAACAACTTATTTATGGCAGATGTAATGGTCTCAACATCAAGATCTTCAATCAATAACGCTACTTCATGTTTATCGTTAAAATTTCTGTATTCAGGATAGTTCATTGCCACCTGAGGTACTGCTGCATGTATATAATCAAAGAAGCGGTTAGCGAGAGAATACTGATTGCTTAATCCTTTATTCGTAAAGAATGTTATGCCTACCAATGCCTGTCGTGTTAATTCAAATAATTCATCAGGCTGCACATATCCGTGAAAGTTTACTTTATCCTCCAAATGATGCGCACGTACCAAGTTGTTTAAATCATCAAAAACATCACCTTTACCACAAATATGTAACTGAGCATCAATATTTTTCATGGACATTATAAGAGGCTCAAGCCCCCGCCCCACATTCACCGCTCCCTGATATAAAATAAAAGATTTTTTGCACTTATTATCCCGGGATACCCTCAAAACCGGGACATTCCTGATAACTCTAAATCTTTTTGCATATTTTTTTTGAAACATTTTTGCATAACCTTCTGAAACGGTATAGACCATATCCGTTTTAGGAATTGCCCATTTTTCAATTTTTTGCCATATCTTTTTAATCATGGGTCTGGAGACGACTTCCTCCATACCTGTAAAATACTCATGTGCATCATAAACAAACGGGGTTTCCCTCCATGCAGACCATAAACAGACAGGAATAATTGTATCTAAATCAATGGCACACAGAATATCAAAACGATGTCTGAAAAAATACAGCAGCAATCTGATATTGTATTCCAGGTAAAAAAACTTTCCTTTTTCCGCAACACAATTCAAACGCACCATTTTAAAGCCCTTGTCCGCTAATGCCATTGAGTGCTTCCTTTTACGACCAATCAATGTTACTTCATATCCTGCCTTAGACAAAGATGAGCATATACGGTTCATGCGCTGATCGAAATTAAGATCGTTGGTTACTGTTAAAGCAATTGATTTCATTTGAACCGATTATACCATTCCATATCGAGAAAAACCCGTTTACCATCCTTTAAATAATAAGGATTCGGAAAAGGGGGGAAATAGGTAGCCCTGAAATGCCGCATGATTTTTTCTTTATCCCATTTCATATCAATATTCTTTATTTTTTCTATTTCTTTTCTGTAATGAAAAGATGTAGTCCTCTTTGTTAACAAAGCATCCTGTGGAATTAATTCATAATTCCCGTTGATGATGTTCCAGATGCGCTCTTTAAAAAGTTTCAATGAGTGTTCAAAAGTCAATTTGTACAATTCTGATACAAAACAATTATCAGGTACTTTAAATCGTTTTTCAAACATCAACGCACCTGCATCAACCGATTGTTCAATCCTGTGCAAGCTTGTGCCAAACTCTTTTGCCCGGTCCAGGATAGCAAATGAAAACTGGTTGCATCCCCTGTAATCGGGCAATGGAGCCATATGAAGGTTCACTGCGATTTGCCTGGCTTTTTCAATGTGTTCTTTTTTCAATATCTGATGAAATTGCACTGAAATGATTATATCTACTTTAGGCAGTCCAATCAGCTCATCCAGAGAAACAATTGTATTTATTCCGGCATCCCTGCAAAGACCGGTAATGCTGCAGTCCGTCTCTCCCAACATCTTGTCAGCAGTCATGCATGCAGAAATATCCAGTCCTAATGATGAACTGTTATCAATCAGATATTCCAGTGTTTTATATCCTATTTCTTTATTCCCAAGAAAAACCAGTGATTTCATAATCACATTATGGTGAAATGCAAACCTAATAAGTTTTAATTTTTAAATTTGACCCGATCGAAAAAACAGGTTTAAGTTTATGAATGTCCGTTGTGATGTACCATTAACTTCTTTTAATACTTTCGGTGTATCCTGCACAGCAAAATACTTTGCAGAAATAACATCCGAACAGGAACTTGCAGAAATTCTTTCAGATAAAAAGTTTTGCAATCTGCCCATGCTCCCTTTAGGAGGAGGCAGTAATATCTTATTTACAGGTGATTTTAACGGCCTGGTTTTGAAAATAAATCTTATGGGCATTGAGTTCTCAAACCCCGGCAACTCAGAAATTGAAGTTTCCGTTGGAGCCGGTGAGCCCTGGCATGATCTTGTGAATCTCTGCATCAAAAAAAACTATGGAGGCATTGAGAATCTGTCGTTAATACCCGGCAATGCCGGTGCTGCTCCCATACAAAACATTGGCGCTTACGGTGTGGAGATAAAAGACGTATTGAAAGATGTTACCGTTATGAATATCCACACAGGTGAAAAGATTATACTCGATAATGCAGACTGCAATTTCAAATACAGGAAGAGCGTGTTTAAAAATGAATTTCGTGGCGAATTCATCGTATTATCCATCAGGTTAAAATTATCAGAGAAGCCCGTTTTAAATACACAATATGGAGCCATTGAAAAAAAATTAGAAAGCATGGGAGTGGAACAACCCACTATCAAAGATGTTGGCGAAGCGGTGTGCAGGATCAGGCGTTCAAAGCTTCCCGATCCTCGCAAACATGGCAATGCAGGCAGTTTTTTTAAAAATCCTGTCATCCGCACAGCGGAGTTTGAAAAATTAAAAATAAAATACCCTGATATTGTAGGTTATACAGAATCCGGAAACATGACCAAAGTTGCTGCCGGCTGGCTGATTGATAAAGCAGGATGGAAAGGTAAACGCATCCTGGCATGTGGTGTGCATGATAAGCAGGCTCTTGTGCTGATCAATTACGGCAAGGCAAGTGGAAAGGAGATACTCGAATTAGCAGACCTCATATCCGGGGACATATTGAATAAGTTCGGGATACAACTGGAAAAAGAAGTAAACATCATCTAATCGGTCCCTCTTATCATTACTTTCAGACAATGAATTTAAAAAAGATCAGTGGATAATCTCTCTGCGTTTTTGCTCGTGATGCTCATCACGAAGTGTTATTGAAATGCCTTTTTTCATAAGGGCTTTTCGGAGGGTGGAGGATATGACATTGCGCAAACTCAGCTGTTTTTTTTATTTCATATTCAGTGGGGAGCCACCCTAACTTTTCAGCGAACTTTTCGCATTCTTCCAAATGTTTGTTAACCCGTTTGTTAAACTGTTTCTGGCGTCTTTTCTTATTGATTTCAATGATGTCGTATCCTTCTTTCACGACTATCTGTCTTATCATTTCTGTGCATAGGCCGTAAGCATAGGCAACTTCCGTGCAGGTTTTCCCGCCAAGTACCAGGCGTACAATTTCTTTGTTGCGTTTTATGAGCCATGTATGTAGTGCCATAGCTATTTTTTGCAATGTTAATTTTTTTCAGAATATAGATTTTTGTGGAACATATCTTTGGTTCGATAAAACACCGGAATTTTGCGGAAAAAGAGATATTTATAACTTGATATTTCGGCTTTGAACTACTTCACTTATCAAAAACCAGTTGTTACAGCAATTCCTGTAAAAATTTGTTATATTTGAAATGATTTTGAAAAGTCGTTTAACGGGTTCTGCGACTTTTGTTTTATCAAAAAGAAAAACTGATTTTCAGAATCCGTCTTAATTTTGACATAAATTGAAAAACATATTAAAATCTAATAACCATGAAAAACACCGTCATACTTTTTGCTCTTCCTTTATTAATGCTATTCCTGATTTCAACCTCCGTTCATTCGCAAACAATCAACTGGAGCTTTGATGTCAACGATGCTTCTTTCGGACAATCGGCAGCAGGGGATATAGACGGGGACGGCAACCTGGAAGTAGTATTCGGTTGCTACCGGAATGATAGTATGGTATATGCTTTAAACGCTGAAGATGGCTCTCTTTTATGGAAATATAATACCCATCCCAACGGAGCTGAAGGATGCAATGATGTAGCTCCCATCATCTATGATGTGGACGGTAACGGTAATCTTGAAGTAATCGTTCCAAGTTCATGCAATCCAAAAACTTTTTGTTTTGACGGGGCAACAGGGGCTGTAAAGTGGATTTGCAATACAAGAGGAAGTGATTCTCCTCCCACCATTGCAGATATTGATGGCGATAGCATTCCGGATATTCTGCACGGAGAATTCGGAGGATACGTCATTTGTATCAACGCTGCCACTGGAGCCCAGAAATGGGAGATTCCCGTTGATGTGGACTCATGGATACAGACAGCCCCAACGATAACCGATCTGAACAATGACGGTAACCTGGATTTTGTTGTTGCCACCTGGAACAGTGTTAATTATGACAGCAACGCTGTGTATGCATATCGTGCAAGCGATCAGTCCCTGCTTTGGAAATACCATTTGGGCGATGTTACATATCACGGTACAGCTGTTGCTGATCTGGACAATGACGGATTACCTGAACTTGTTATTGGTTGTTACAACGACACTTTATATTGCATCAATGGAGATGATGGATCAACTTATTGGAAATACTCCTATTCAGGCAGCTTTTATATGGGAGCGCCTGCATCTATTGCTGACCTGGATGGAGACGGAGCATGCGAGGTGGTTTTCTCAAGTTGGTTTAAAATCGGTGCGCTCTCTTCCGCTGGGAGTGTAAAATGGATCTATTCCATCCCGGGTAATGAACAATCGTTCAGGGGGACGGCCCTGGCAGATATCAATAATGATTCTTTACCTGATGTTGTTTTTGGAACTGACGGGGGAAAAGTCTTTGCCCTGCAGGGAGATAATGGAACGCTGCTATGGAGCAAGGATATTGCAGCACATTATGGTAACGCTGCATTCGGGTTCGATCATGCTCCCATAATTGCAGATTTCAACAATGACGATTCCCTCGATATTTTCATAGTGGGAGGTCATGGCGAGTATCCAAATTTTCAAAACGATTTCGGCCGTGCATATATGTTAACTGTTGGGGTGGGAACCGGGCCGGACTGGCTGATGTTTCAGCACGACAAATACAGGCAATCTTCCCTTTGTGATGATTTGCCGATTCCTGTAAACGAACAGCAGGCAAATTCCCTGTCAGTTCAGGTATTCCCAAATCCTTCTGAAGACTACACTATTTTTAGGTTTGATAATCCGGAAAATAACAAATACGCATTGAAAATATACAACTCAAATGGGCAGGTGATATATAGTCCGGATGCTGTAAGCAATGGCGAAATCATACTAGACAATAAGAGTTGGGACAGAGGTATTTACTTTTATATATTAAGCAATGAGCAAGGTGTAGCAGGACAAGGCAAGTTCGTAATTGAATAAAGAAATTGCTAAAAGCCCTGAAAGCAATGGTAAAGTTCAA
>CAZUDW010000065.1:0-16514 GCA_964619305.1 uncultured Flavobacteriales bacterium | reverse complement strand
ACTCAGAAAACTTCTGAGGTTACTCAGAAAACTTGTGAGGTTACTCAGAAAACTTCTGAGGTTACTCAGAAAACTTGTGAGGTTACTCAGAAAACTTCTGAGGTTACTCAGAAAACTTGTGAGGTTACTCAGAAAACTTGTGAGGTTACTCAGAAAACGGGTCTGTTCAGTTAACTGTGTCAACGATGATCACCGAACTGTGTATTTGTCCGTTCAGCAGTATCTTCACCAGAGCGGGCCCGTGTATTTTATCATCAAGGTCTATGCGAAAGGTATTGAGTCCTGAATTTGTTTGTTTTTCATCGTAAAGCACTTTTTTTCCGAGAATATCATAAACCTCAATGACAAAGGTGCTGTTTTCCTTAACAAACGTTTGGGCAAATAAAATCCCATCACAGGGGTTTGGATAAAGCAGCACGTCTTCCTCATTCATTTGCTCTTTAATTCCTGCCGGGGTCCAGTTGAAATAAATATTGTCAAGGAAGGCATTGTCTCCTTTTCCCCATGGGACGATCTCAAAATCCTCAGACATATAGTTCTTTGCTTCGAAGCACAACTGAAAGCTGCTTCCTGCAAAAGCATCGAAGTTGACGGTTCTGGTAACAAATGTATCGTTGATATATGTTTTAGGATGATAGGTCTTACTCATCTGAACACCATCTGCCAGAACCCTTAAACTGCTGGCTCTTTGCGAGTGCAATACCCCGTTGACAAGCTTATGCGTTGCGGCATAGTTCTGTTTGAGATCAAATCTCAGCCTGGCAGTTGCCCAGTTAGCTGCATCTACACAAAAGCAAAGCTTTGCATCAAAACCAGGATTGATATCCCAGACAGCCGTGTCTAAGAATAAAAGTTCAGGTAAGATACTGCTTACATCATCACCGGTCATCCGGAACCCGAAATTTCCTGTGTTGGCAGCTTGTTGCGAAACAAAAGCGGAGGCATAAGGTTTCAACAGCAATATGGTTGTGTCCAGCACACCCAGGCTGTCTTCAAATGAAATGGTGTCTGTGCTCATCACTTCCGGGTTGGTCACCATAAGCATAAGGGAATCGTTGGCATGCAAGGTATCCGGGTTGTAATCAGTCCATGCTTTTATGAGGTATTTCCCTTTGGCAGAAGCATCAAAAGTGGTGCTGAAGACGTGATTGAGGGTGTTGCCGTTATACAGGGTATTTGCTAAAGTGATGGTATCTGTAAAGATATTCCCTCCGTTCACACGATAGGAACAGTTGAACTGGCTGGAAGCAGGCAGGGAATCACATCCGTTGAAAAGGATATCGACTGCAAGGGTTTCAGAACTACCAAGATTACAAAAGCTAAGAGGAGTAAGGAAGTTCACCACTCCAAGGTCGAAATTCTGCTGTAGGAGGTTTTGGAAAGAATAGGATGTGATGCTGTCGTTGAAATGGATGGAGTCTCCGGGCATCTCAGACCAGCATTTAATTGTATGTGTTCCAAGGGCAGAAAAGTCAATCAGTTCAGGTAATGTATAAGTCAGACTGTCTCCTCCATTGAGTTGAGATGTGAGTACCAGTGTGTCGCGTACTACCTGCTGTGAATCTGCAATAAATGCAAAAGGAATACTGTCTCCTGCTAAGAGTGGCGACCCGCAACCGTTGTATCTGAAGGTGATTGTCAGTTGTTCAGAGTTTCCAAGATTGCAATCCGTTCCCGGAGCATCAATACGAATCAGGTTAATATCATCATCGGAAACAGGGTAACCCAATCCGACAGCATACCATGCATTGGCAGTTTGCAATACAGCATTGGAACATGCGCCATAAAGATCTTCAGCTGCCTGTAAAGCGCCCATACGGGCATCCCAGTATTTTGATGTTTCGGTGAGGTAAACCGTCAGATTTCTATATGCGATAGAAGCGGCTGTATCTATACCTAAACTACTGACCGAATACTGATCGCCATTGTCATTGGTGCCGCTTCCGCCTGTTGTCAGGAGATAGTACCAATAATTCATTACACCACTGTTGGTGTGCACACCACCGTTATCCATGGAACCCAAATACCAATATTGTCCTTTATAGGTATCCGGGTCGGCTTTTGAATTAGGTTCAGCCATATTTCTGAACCCTGTGTGATTCACCATGTCAAAATCTTCTCCAACATACCAGTCAAAGCTATCGGGAACAGCATAATATTCAACGCTGGCACCGAAGATATCGCTGAAGGATTCATTCAAAGCACCAGATTCGTTCAGGTAGATCAGGGCAGCGGATTTGGATGTAACACCATGTGTTAGTTCATGCGCAACTACGTCAACAGATGTGAGGGCACTGTAGTTATTGTTTCCATCACCAAAGCTGGCCCAGTACCCGTTCCAGAAAGCGTTCACAAGCAAGGTGTCATAATGTACATTGGCAATCAACCTGCTTCCGTTGTTGTCATAGCTGTTACGGTTGTGTTTCTGAAGATAATAGTCGTATGTCATTTCAAGCGCCCAGTGGGCATCTGTTGCCGCTTCATCCTGGAAAGCATTCACATTGTTCCAGTAATTATCCTCATCATAGAAATTGGTTGCGTTATTCATGTTGGTGGTGTTGTGCAGATTTCTTGTTTCAATACCTCCGCCACGGCTTTCATCAATCAGTAAAAAAGTATCTGGTGCTACCGAATCGGTGATGATGTTTTGCAAACCGCTATATTTTGTTTGCGCCTGCCCCGGCACATCAGTAGAAAGCAGTATTGGAAGTTCCAGCATTACATTGCCCTTGCGTGCATCTATATAAATGCGTTTAGCATCTGAAGGTATGAATGAATAGATATCCAATTTATAAGCAAGTTGGTAATGTGTCGGATCATTACAAAAATCTGCATCTACATAAACAAGTTCGGGTTTGGGGTAAAAAGATGCCATGGGATTGGAAGTTGCTTTTTTCAGCAAATTTTCCATTGCATCTGACTGCCAGGCATATACACTTGCCTGCATATAGGAACAGGCTTTATAAACAGCTGTTTTCTGATCTAAAACAGGGGAAGAAGAAGCACTGATGTTTCCAACAAGCATTCCATTGGCAAGGTACGGTTTATCGTTCTGAAAATGGAGGAGTACCTCAGCTCCCTCAATCGGAATACCGTCATGTGTTTGAATGTATTTATCGTGACGCATTCCTAACTTATCTGTTTCCTGTTCCCTGAGCAGCAATTGATCCCGGTTATTGAGAGAAAACTTCATCATGATCTTATTAATCACATCTTTTTCAGTAGGGGCAGTGGAAGAATCATATTTCAACCAGAAACTTCCTCTATGTTGCACGGCAGATTGCTGAGCTTGTATTTCTATATGAAAGTAGCACAAAAGGAGGATGACAAAAAGAGGATTAAAGATGCTTTTCATTTTTCAAAATTAGTTAATAGCGGATGTTACGCAAAGATTGTGAAAATTCACTACATGGATGTTAATAAGCCAGCAGCCTGATGATAAGTATCTCAGGGTTTGTTATATTCCGTATCAATTAATCGTTTGGCATCTGCTATTATTGATATTGAGGAAAATGAAGGTGTAAAGTAAATATATCAGATTAACGGTCCTGCATAACATCAGAACTGACCTTTCCGTCTTCTAATGTTATCACCCTGCGTGCCCGGTTGATCACCCGCTGGTCGTGTGTGGAAAAGATAAATGTGGTTTTTTCTTCTTTGTTGAGACGTGCCATCATATCGAGCAGGTTGGAAGTTGCTTTTGAATCGAGGTTGGCAGTAGGTTCATCGGCCAGCACAAACTTTGGGTTAGATGCCAGTGCCCTTGCAACAGCCACTCTTTGTTGCTGCCCACCACTAAGTTTAGTTGGTTTTTTATTGATCATATCTCCCAGCCCAACTTCTTTAAGCAAGGAAATAGCACGCTGGTTTCTTTCTGTTTTCGGTCGTTTTTGCAGCAACATAATAAATTCTGTGTTTTCTCTTGCAGAGAGAACGGGAATGAGGTTGTATGCCTGGAATACGAAACCAATGTTGTGCAAGCGAAAATCAATCAGTTGGTTACTGCTGTAGGAAGATATATCTGTTCCGCTGATGATCACCTTACCGGAAGTAATTGAGTCCAGGCCTCCGATCATGTTAAGTAAAGTGGTTTTCCCGGAACCTGAAGGACCAATGATAGCAGTAAATTCCCCTTTTTCAATTTGCAGGTTCACATCGTTTACGGCATGAACAGAAAAAGTGCCATCATTGTATATTTTATTCAGATGGATTGTTTCAATTACTTTCATTGTATCTCTTTTTCATTATTTAGTTTATATTACCCTAATTGATTCCACAGGGTTTAATTTTACTGCCTTCCAGGCCGGATATATACTGGCCACAACTGCAAGTGCGAAAACCTGTAAAGCCATGCTGACATAAAACTCAGGTTCGATGATCGGATAGACAAGGTTTGCATAACCAAATGAGCTCAGGCCTTCAGCTACAACAGAGAGATCAATCCCGTAACGACCTGTCCATGTAATGGTTATCCAGGCGAATAAAATACCAAGGGGCCCTCCTATCAAAGCCAGCATCACTGTTTCTAAGACAATCATGAAGAAAATCCTGATTTTATTCATTCCAATAGCCATCAACATACCTATTTCACGCACTCTTTCCAGCACTGCCATCAACATGGTATTGATGATGCCAAAAGCCAGAGCCAGCAGGATAATTGTAATAAATATCTGCATACCCTGATTAAAAGATTCATTAACCAGTTTGAGTTCAGGTGCAATATCACCCCATTGTTCTACCAGCAGGTTGGGAAATTTTTTTTGAAGTTGCTCAGCTACTTGCGGGCTATTTTTTGTATTTTCCAACTTAATAGCTATTTCATTGATCATCCCTTCTTCACCGATTAGTGCCTGAAAGTCTGTTTTCCTGATAAAGACATTCATCTGGTCATATTGTCCATTATTGCTCTTATACAAACCAATAATTTTAAATGCAGCATTTACTGTCTCTCCTTCCGGATATCCAAAAGTGATGACTATCTTGTTTCTTATGCCTACCTGTAACTTATCAGCGAGTTTTTGAGAGATGATGATGGGATTCTTTGCCGGTTCTTGAAAATACTTCCCACCACTTAATTTCTGGGCAAGGTAAGTTATAGAAGCTTCTTCTTTAGGAACAATACCATTAATTTTAACACCTGTGGCTGTACGGCTGGATGATATCATACCGGTGCTGATAAGACGGGATGTTGAATGAATGATTTCAGGTATTTTTCGGATTTCAGACATCATATCACTACCACTTTTAATAAAATATTTCAGATTTTCATCATCCCTGTATCGCTGGTGGTGTATTTGAATATGAGAGATTTCCTTTTCGAGGGCATCATTGATGCGCTGCGAATTCATACCCCATGAGAATGCAATGAGAAAAAGGCCTGCCCAAACACCGATTGCAATCGCCAGCATTATAACTAAGCTTCGCACTTTATTGCGCCACACATTCCTCCATGTTAAGGTCAATAACATATCAGTTTATTTTAATAGTATTACCATAATATGCAATTATCTGACTCATCTCCTCATCGCTTCAACCGGTTTTATCCGTAATATCCTGATAAAGGGAAATAATGAAAGTGCCAACATGATCGAGAATACAAGCAAGGCTTGTGAGATAAAGATTGAAGGATCGGATGATACGAACATCACCGGCTCAAATCCATAGCTTGCATATCCTTCAGCAACTTCTCCTGTAAAACGTATCGGGTGATAAAAAAACCATGCCACCAGCGGAATACTAAAAGTCATGCCTGCCAATGTACCGAGTAAGCCAATCAGAAAGCTTTCAATTATTACTACAATTGATATCCAGATGTTCTTCATTCCCAGAGAGATAAGCATTCCAAATTCTCGCATTCTTTCTGCAAGCATCATAAGAAGAGTTCCGAATATGCCAAAAGCAATTATAAAATAAAGAACACCTGCCATGATAAGGCCACCAGCATTATCAGCCTGTATTGCCTGTTCGAGCTCCGGCATAATCTCTTTCCATGTTTTAACTGCAAAATCTGAACCTAACTTTTGTTGAAGCTTAGAATCAATCATGGGTAGATCGCGGTTATTTTCAAGCATAAGTGAAACAGATGTCACAACATCTCCACCTGTCAGTTCTTTCATCTCCCTTATTGGCATATAGACCATGCGTTTATTAAGATCGGGTGAACCAAAAGAAAGAATCCCGCCTACAGGAAATTTTCCGGCAGCTGTCAATCCATGATATCCCTGTCCAATTAAAACTATGGTGTCTCCAACATCAACTTTAAGTTTTTCGGCAACACCTTCTGCAAGAAGCAAATCTCTGCTATCCGCTGTAAAATATTTGCCTTTGACGACTTTATCTGATAAAGATGTTACAATTTCTTCTTTGTCAGGAAACGCTCCTATAAGAAAAGCTCCTTTGGAAGCACTATCAGAACTGAGCCAGACAAATGACTCCTGTCGTGGAGCAAAAGCAGTGATGCTTTTTTCATCATTTAAGACGTTTAATATTGTGTCGGTAAGTTCAAAGCCATTATCAATATTTGGCTCTTCATTGAAATCAGCAGATGAAATTTGAATATAACCGGAATAAAAGCCCACCACGTTTTCAATCATTTTATCGTATGTGCCAAGTTGCATGCATCGCATCAGTGTAGAAAGCATAACAGCAAGCATTACGGAAGCAACCGTGATGATCGTTCTGCGTTTGTTGCGCCACAAATTTCTCCAGGCAAGTTTGATATACATTTTACTCCTTATTGTTCTTCAATCTCTAAAAATTTATCTGGCATTTTTCATGTTTTGAATAGAGAAGAAACTATCCTCCAACGGCTTATCAAACTGAATGTTTTTAATAATTAATATCGTTTTTTGGTTTTTTTTCTCAACAGGAATCAGTACCATTTTTGTAGCAATTAACCTTCCATCCATCATTTTGATATCAAACGAATTAATGACATTGATCAAATATTCGTCTTCATCATACATTTCGCTTCTTAACTGGATAAAATCTTTTTTATCTATGTACAATATAACTTTGCCCCAAACAACTGCAGCTTCAGGTTTAGGTAGAAGTTCTATTTTGTAGCATTTTCTTGCTAGGATGGTAGAATCACCAATAATCTTCTGATTATAATCATCGGTCATCGAAGACTCTTTTACCAAATCATCGTTAGTAAAATCTGTTCCCATCCAATTGCGCATCATCATGCTTGGTGGCATTTTAATTGCCTTTTCAACAGAAGGCATATAACTCCAGACTTCTTTATCTTTTTTTAAAAAAGCGGTACCCTTTTCTTTTGCAGGTGCTGTAATGAGTACCATACTGTATTTACTTCCTTTCTGCCATATTTTCATTTCGATTGTACGCGTCCATTTAGGCCTTTTTACAACAATGCTCATTACAGAAATTGCCGATTTTGTTCCCCGCACATTTTCTTCAGATTTTCTTATAATTTCTTTTGCATCCTGCCCTTGTAAAGGAATACAATAAGAGATGATCAATAATAATATCATATTCTTTCTTAACACATTCATTTTGTTCAAGTTTTAAATGATGACCATATTTTTATTGATGAATAGGTTGAAGCAGGATAGCTGATATTAAACATTTCGTCAACGTATAGTTCTTAAACACAGCACCATTAATTTTCTTTGATAATCTTCTTTGAATCAAAGATCGCTCAAAGATAAATAATATGTGAAGATAAGCAGATGGTAATCTGCACTTAAAGATGTAGGAAAAAGTTGAAATGTATATTTACAGAATTGTGCAGAAGAATTGATTCTTTTGAGAGTAGTAAAGACTACAAACGTGAAATTTTTTTAAGGTCAATAGCAAAAGGATAATCATCACAACCTTTGAATGAATAAACGTGATTATTTTTATGATCTGTTTCATGTGAAGGCAGATTGATTGCATTCTCAAAATCTGTCTCAATATCAAGTTGTACGTTTTTATCTACGGTGATCTTAATGTCCGCTCCATAAAACAAAGAGTTCACAATCCAGAAGTCATCCAGATTTCCTCTTTCTTCGTTTTCGTGGGTATTATAAAATCTAATAGCTTCTTTCACAGCCAAAAGATTTTCGTCTCTTAACACTTTTTTTCTTATGGAACCTATTTCAAATGAAAGCAGTTGTTCAACATCTATTTTATCAGATATATCCACATTGATAAATGGCAGTTGTAACTCGTCTTGGTTTGAAAATCTATCCTTAATTCTAAAGCCGGCAAATTCTCCAGGCAAAGCATTTATATCAGATAACTGTTCTTTTAGTTCTTCGCATTTATTGGCTGAACTATATGCAATATATGCAATGTTATATCCGGAAAACTTAAAATGTTGTTTAAAAAAACCTTTTTTCTTGTATAAATCTCCAATTATTATCGAAGAATCCGAGTAGCTGAGAAGTAATAAACCATCATATTTCCTTGCAAACTCTCTAATAGTAGTGTCACGCATATTATATTATATTACAATAATTAAATGATTATGTGGAGCCGGGGGGAATCGAACCCCCGTCCAAACAAGGAACCGCTGTGTCCTCTACATGCTTATCTTCAGGTTGATTGTCGGTAATAACCCGGACTGAAGCCTCCTTGCCCTAAAGCAGGTTATTACTTAGGTCCTTAAACTTCGCATTACCCACGGACCAGGGGATTTGCTATCTCATTTTACCGAACCCCGATTCATCAAAGCAATGAGAGAACTTTGTTGCGGAGTACTCGTCCACCCAGCCTTGCCGGGGGATTAAGCAATTCCGGCTGTGCCGGAATTAAGCAGCGAGTGAATAGTTGGTGTTGCCAATTATTGGCTGAAAACAGAGATTTACGAGCTACATTTTCAAAGCTCGGCATGCCAACTCAACGACTGCTCTTGCTGTCAAAACCAGTCGGCCCCAAAGAACTTATTCTGCAAAATTACTTAATTTGAGAAACAAATGATTTCATTCCTTTTCTACTTTTGTACTGAATTTAGATTATGATAAAGATAGGTATTATTAAAGAAGGGAAATTGCCACCTGATTGGCGTGTGCCATTTTCACCCAGACAGTGTCGTAATATTGAGGACAGGTTTATCGGGGTTAAAATACTCGTAGAATCGAGTAATATCAGGTGTTATTCTGATGAGGAATACATAGCAGAGGGAATTGAGGTAAGTAATGACATCAGCGAATGTGATATAATAATGGGTGTAAAGGAAGTTCCGCTCAATAAATTATATAGCAATAAAACCTACTTCTTTTTTTCACATACAATAAAAGAACAGCCATATAATAGTAAATTGTTACAAACGGTTCTGAAACGAAACATCCGCTTAATCGATTATGAAACATTGACAGACGTAAACGGTTTTCGCTTGCTTGGTTTCGGAAAATGGGCAGGTATAGTCGGTGCATATAACGGTTTGTATGCATGGGGTGAAAAACATGGTTCATTCAGATTAAAGCGTGCTTATCTTTGTAAGAGCAGGGAAGATGTAAATGAAGAACTTAAGAAAGTACGATTACCTTCGGTAAAGATCATTCTTACAGGTTGCGGTAGAGTAGGAAAAGGTGCAAAAGAAACGTTGGATCGAATAAATATGAGATTTGTGAGCGTAGATGATTTTGTAAATAAGGAATTTGATGAAGCAGTATGTTGTCAGGTGGATGCTGATGAATACAGGAAACACAAGGATGGTAAGCCTTTCGATTATGGTCATTTCTTTGCCAATCCTCAGGAATACACATCCACATTCTGGCGATTTGCAAAGGTCGCAGACATTCACATTGCCTGTCATTTCTGGGATCCCAAAGCTCCGGTCTTTTACACTAAAGAGGATATGAGAAAAAGTGAATTTAATATTAAACTTGTTGCAGATATAAGTTGTGATATCAATGGTCCCATTGCATCGACTATACGCGCATGCAGCATCGAAAAGCCAATTTATGGATATAACACTGATACAGGAAAAGAAGTGGATTTCAGAAACAAAGATGCTGTAACCGTGATGGCTGTGGATAATTTGCCCTGTGAATTACCCAGGGAATCTTCTGAAGATTTTGGACAAACATTGATTGAACGGGTATTGCCTCATATTTTTAATGAAGATCCTGACAGAATCATAGAAAGGGCAACTATTGCAAAGAATGGCCAACTCATGCCGAATTATTCTTATCTTCAGAATTATGTAGAAACACGGGATTAGACTTCCTTATTGGCGCAATTTTTCAATAGATCGATTGTGCTTTCAGGATTTTCAGAACGAAATATAAAATTACCTGCAACTAATACATCTGCACCTGCTTCTAATAAAGCTCCAATATTATTCAGATTTACACCACCATCCACTTCGATTTTTGTTTGTACGCCCTTATCAGAAATAATCTTTTTTGCTTTTATCACTTTTGTATAGGTTGATTTAATAAAACTTTGGCCTCCAAACCCAGGATTAACTGACATAATCAGTAATAAGTCAATGTATTGAATGAAATCAGCTATAAGATCTATAGAAGAATGCGGGTTGAGGGCTACTCCTGCCTGCATGCCTGCGTTTCTGATAGACTGAAGTGTTCGGTGCAAATGCGTAGATGCTTCATAATGCACTGTAAGAATATCTGCTCCGGCTTTTTTGAATTCTTCTATATAAAGTTCTGGCTTTATGATCATAAGGTGCACATCCAACGGTTTTTTTGCAGACTTTCGAATGGCTTTTATAACAGGAAATCCAAAAGATATATTTGGAACAAAATTGCCATCCATTATATCAAGGTGAATCCAGTCCGCAAGGCTTCGGTTAATCATTTCAACTTCACTATCTATGTTGGCAAAATTGCAAGCAAGCATAGAGGGTGCAATAAGATGAGGCATAATATTGATTTTTGGCAAAAGTAATCAATGCATAAGACTGATGCCTAACCGAGGTAGGTTAATAATATTTTATTTCTCGAAACATGTTTTAAGCGCCTGATGGCTTTTTCTTTAATTTGCCTTACTCTTTCTCGCGTCAGATCAAATTTCTGAGCTATTTCTTCAAAAGTTTGCTCCGGCATATTGTTCAATCCATAATAGCTTCTCACAACTGCAGCCTCTCTATATGAAAGTTTTGTTAAAACACGTTCTATTTCTTTCTTCAATGATTCTGAAATAAGCCCGGTTTCTGGGCTGTTATTATCATCAGCAAACAGCACATCATACATATTTTTGTTGTCATCTTCCATGTTTGGCAGGGGGGAGTCCATGGATACGTGGTGGTTGCTATTTGACATTGACTCATGTACATCACTTACACTCAGATCAAGAGCTTCAGCAAGTTCATTTATAGATGGTTCCCGTTCGAATTCCTGTTCAAGTACGGCAAATTGTTTATTGATTTTTGTGATAGTGCCTATTCTATTAAGTGGAAGACGAACAATGCGTGCCTGTTCCGCTATTGCCTGTAAAATAGATTGCCTGATCCACCACACAGCATAAGATATAAATTTAAAACCTCTGGTTTCATCAAATCTCTGGGCAGCTTTTATCAAACCCACGTTTCCTTCATTAATCAGATCAGGTAAACTCATTCCATAACTCTGATATTGCTTGGCAACCGACACAACAAAGCGTAGATTTGCTTTTGTTAATCTTTCTAGAGCTTTCTGATCTCCTTCTTTGATTTTTCTTGCAAGTGATATCTCATCTTCACTTGTAAGCATATCAATCTTACCGATTTCAACCAAATATTTATCGAGAGAAGCTTCACTTCTATTGGTTATTGATTTAATGATTTTTAATTGTCGCATTATTAAACAGATAGAGTTTAAGCAAAGAATTTTACGTTACCTCGATGGTAAGGTTACATAATGTTATGAACGGGTTAATATTCCCGGTAATGTTGTAATATATGAAGGAATTCGGTAAATTTAATTCTTCTGACTCTCAGGTTTAGGAAGTAATGCTTTGCGCGAGAGTCTTAATTTTCCTGTTTTCTGATCAACTTCAAGTAATTTTACCTGAACCTCATCTCCTTCTTTTAAAATTTTAGAAACATCTTCTACGCGTCTCCACTCAAGTTCAGATATATGCAAAAGGCCTTCCTTACCAGGCATTATTTCAACAAAAGCGCCAAAAGGTACGATTGATTTCACTTTTCCGGTATATATTTCATTCACTTCAGGCTGAGCTGTTAAAGCTTTGATACGTGCAACGGCTTTAGATAGTCCCTCTTTATCACCGGACATAATATCAACAACACCCATATCGTCTACTTCCTCAATCACAATTGTTGATTCTGTTTCTCTTTGAATTTCCTGAATCACCTTGCCTCCAGGTCCGATAACTGCACCGATGGTATCTCTGGGTATTTTGAGTTGCACAATCCCCGGTGCATGAGGTTTAAGCTCTTTTCTGGGAGCATCCAGTGTTTTGCTTATCTCTCCAAGAATATGCAAGCGGCCTTTCCTTGCCTGCTCTAAAGCTTCTTCCAGCACAGAGTATGAGAGGCCGTCAACTTTAATATCCATCTGGCACGCAGTAATGCCATCTTTTGTTCCTGTTACTTTAAAATCCATATCTCCCAAATGATCTTCATCACCAAGTATATCAGATAGTATAGCATAATTACCGTCTTTATCGGTAATCAGTCCCATGGCTATGCCGGTAACCGGTTTTGAAATCTGTATTCCGGCATCCATTAAAGCAAGGGAACCTGCACATACCGTTGCCATAGAAGAAGATCCATTTGATTCCAGAATTTCTGACACAATGCGTATGGTATAAGGGTTTTTATCTTCATCAGGTAAGACTACCTTAAGGGCTCTCTGGGCAAGATGTCCATGACCAATTTCCCTGCGGCTTGTTGCCCTTAAAAACCTTGCTTCACCGGTGGAAAAAGGCGGAAAATTATAATGAAGCATAAAACGTTCACTCCCTTGCATAAACGCGCCATCTACTGATTGTTGATCCAGCTTGGTTCCCAAAGTTACCGTTGAGAGAGATTGAGTTTCCCCCCGGGTAAAAATTGCAGAGCCATGAGTGCTTGGAAGTACATCTACCTCAGACCAGATTGGCCGGATTTCATCGGTTTTCCTACCATCAAGTCTTATCTTTTTATCCAATATTATTTTGCGTACGGCCTCTTTTTCAGTTTCATGGAAGTACCTTTTAATCATTTTTTCATTTTCTTCTGCTACCTCTTCAGGAAGTGTAGCGATAAAATCTGAAAGAATCTTTGCAAAACCATCAGCTCTTTGGTGTTTATCCGGATTTCCTTTCTGTGCAAGAAGATAGCATTTTTTGTAACATGCTTCAGTAACTTTTTTCTTTAAATCGTCATCATTTTCTTCATGAGTATATTCTCTTTTTGGATAGGATGAAGGTGCTTTACTTCCCAATTCACTTTGTGCCTGGCATAACGTTTTGATAGCTTCGTGGGCTTTTTTGATTGCATTCAACATTTCTGCTTCAGATTCTTCTTTCATTTCGCCTTCCACCATGATAATATCTTTGCAATTACCGGCAACAATGAGATCAAGAGTTGCATTTTCCAAATCAGAAAGAGCAGGATTGATTACAACATTACTTCCAATTTTTGCTACCCTTACTTCAGCAACCGGACCGTTAAAAGGAATATCAGAAACAGATAATGCAGCAGAGGCTGCAAGGCATGCCAAGGCATCAGGCATTGTCTCTTTGTCGCAGGAGTGGAGTTGTATCAATACTTGTGTTTCCGAATGATAATCGTCAGGAAATAATGGCCGTAAGGCGCGATCGACCAGCCTTGATATCAAGACTTCATAATCTGATGGTCTGTTTTCTCTTTTAATAAACCCACCTGGGAACCTGCCTGCTGCAGAGAATTTCTCCCTGTAATCTACACTTAATGGGAAATAGTCAATGTCCTTTGCCGGCTCATGGTTTGAAACTACAGTTGCTAAAAGCACGGTTTCTCCAGTGCGTAAGACCACCGATCCATGTGCTTGTTTCGCTAGTTTACCTGTTGATAATTCAATGATTCTTCCATCGCCAAAGTCGATTGTCTGAGTTATTTCTTTTGTAAGCATATTAATTATTTAATAATATAAATGACGGAGAGCCGTAGTAGATATTGCAGAATCCAGAATATTATTTTCTAAGATTCAATTCTTTGATGATCATTCTGTACTTGTTGATTTCTTTAGTTTTAAGGTAATTGAGCAATTTTCTCCTTTTTCCTACTAATAGTACCAAGGCTCTTTTAGTGGCGTAGTCTTTTTTCTGCGTTTTAAGGTGTTCAGTCAGATGATTGATACGATAGGACATCAAAGCAATTTGACTTTCAGTAGAACCTGTGTTCTTTTCCGATTTGCCATATTTCTTAAATATATCCTTTTTTACTTCTGAAGTCAAATACATAAAATCTTCTTTCTTCTTTTTTTGTGGGCGCAAATATATCTAAAATAATTTAATTGCAATATTAATTTTCAAACATTTCAAGAAGTAGTGATATTTTTTCTTTTAGTTCAATCCGGGGGACGATCATATCAAGAAAACCATGTTCGAGTACAAACTCGGAGGTTTGAAACCCTTCCGGCAGGTCTTTCCCGATGGTTTCTTTTACAACCCTCGGTCCTGCAAAACCGATGAGTGCACCTGGTTCTGCAATGTTCAAATCACCCAACATGCCGAAGGAAGCAGTAACACCACCTGTAGTAGGGTCTGTGAGTAATGAAATGAAAGGGATCCTTGCATTGTGCAGCTGAGTAAGCTTTGCTGAGGTTTTAGCCATCTGCATCAGTGAGAAGGCAGATTCCATCATGCGGGCTCCGCCTGATTTTGAAATAATTACAAGTGGAAGCTTATATTTGATACAATGATCAATAGCTCTTGCAATCTTTTCGCCAACCACAGATCCCATAGATCCGCCAATAAAATTAAAATCCATACAGGCAATAACAATTTTCTTATCATTCAATTTACCGGATGCTATACAGATAGCTTCAGTCGAAATTGA
Organism: uncultured Flavobacteriales bacterium; assembly: GCA_964619305.1. GTDB lineage: Bacteria > Bacteroidota > Bacteroidia > Flavobacteriales_H > CAZUDW01 > CAZUDW01. Next base: position 1,579 of record CAZUDW010000065.1, on the reverse strand, counting down.
TTTTTTCATGGATTCCATTAGCCGGTCAGAATATTTTTTATTGTCTTCGAAACTTAAAGGGTCAGAAGATTTAAGGTTGTTATACAATTTTCTGCACTTACCATTGTCAAAAAGAATCTGATAATATTTAACAACAGATATGCGTTGATGATATCCACATTCTGCACATACCCATAAATTCAAGTCATGATCTTCGGCTGGGACAGTGCCATGGCATTGCGGACACTTATACCACATACCTTCAGGGGCTTCCTTCTTATCCGTAGTGGGTGTTGCAATCCCTTCTTTTATCCTTTTAAACCACGACATAATTTTCTACAAAGGTAATCAGGCTACTGTAATTGTGTTGTCCATGTACACATCCTGTATGGCATTTAATAATATTATGCCTTCTTTCATTGGTTTCTGAAAAGCTTTTCTGCCGGAGATCATCCCCATGCCACCTGCTCTTTTGTTAATTACTGCAGTTGTAACTGCTTCAGCCAGATCCGAACTCTTGCTCCCGGAAGAGGCGCCCCCCGAATTGATCAGACCTGATCTTCCCATATAGCAGTTGGCTACCTGATAGCGGCACAGATCAATCGGATGTGGGCTGCTTAAATCAGAATATACCAATTTGTTTGTCTTTCCAAAGTTGATAGCAGTATAACCATTATTGTTTATGGCAAGTTTTTGTTTGATGATATCTGCTTGCAAGGTTACCCCCAAATGGTTTGCTTGTCCGGTAAGGTCACTTGCAGCATGGTAATCCACACCATCCTTTTTAAAATTGCTGTTTCTCAGGTAGCACCAGAGAAAGGTAACCATGCCCAGCGCATGTGCTTCTTCAAATACATTTGCTATCTCAACTATCTGACGTGAGGACTCCTTTGATCCGAAATAAATGGTTGCCCCGATGGCAGCAGCACCCAGGTTCCACGCTTCCTCTACTGAACTGAACAAAATCTGGTCATATTTCTCAGGATAAGTGAGTAACTCATTGTGATTGATTTTAACAATAAAAGGAATTTTATGGGCATATTTTCTTGAGCAGGATGCAAGCACACCAACTGTGGAAGCCACTGCATTACAACCTCCTTCTATTGCCAGTTTTATTATGTTCTCAGGATCAAAATAATCAGGATTTGGGGCAAATGATGCTCCTGCAGAATGCTCAATTCCCTGATCCACGGGCAATACAGACATATATCCTGTTCCACCCAGACAACCATGGCTGAAAATAGTATCCAGATTGCGCATCACCTGTGGTGACCTGTTTGATTCTTTAACTACGCGATCTATAAAATCGGGACCGGGCAGGTGAAGACGATCTTTTGAGATGGTTTTACATTCGTGCTGGAGCAGAGCTTCAGCCTGTTGACCAAGAATCCTGCCGGTGCTTGTCTTTCCTGAAGTCATGGTATTATTCATTTGGTGTTATTTGTGAATGCAAAATTAGTTAATAATGCAGTTATGATGAAATAATAATGAAAAAACACTCTTTATTGGAAAGGTAGAGAGCATTGCCTGCATGAATTTTACTTTACTGACCTTACGCAAAGATTGTGATAAATCCGCAACATGGATGTTATTAAGCCGG
>CAZUDW010000064.1:0-16829 GCA_964619305.1 uncultured Flavobacteriales bacterium | reverse complement strand
ATCTGATGCTATTTTCTCTGCAAAAACGCCTTTTATAGATTATTTAACCTCTGAATACCCTACTTCAGAGCTTTTAACAGATGGAGAAAATGTGGGATTACCAAATAATCAAATGGGCAATTCGGAAGTCGGGCATCTTAATATTGGCTCGGGCAGAATTGTTTTTCAGGATCTTGTTAGAATCAATAAAGCTATAGAAAATGACACCTTGAAAGACAACCCTGTTTTGAAACAAGCTCTGGAAACGACAAAAAATAATAAGAACCGCTCACTGCATTTATTCGGATTGGTTTCTTCTGGTGGTATTCATTCTCACCGGGATCATCTGGGTTATCTATGCAAATTGTGTGATGAGTATGGTTTGGAAAATGTATTCATACATGCTTTTACGGATGGGAGGGACTGTGATCCACATTCCGGTATAGGATTTCTTAATTCACTGGACAATGAGATAAAAGGAACTTGTAGCAAACTGGTTTCGGTGATAGGAAGATATTATGCAATGGACAGGGACAAACGTTGGGACAGGATAAAAATTGCGTATGATATGTTAATACACGGGAAGGGGGATAGGACTCTGAATGTGCTCGAATCTGTTGAAAAAAGCTATAATAACGATATATCGGATGAGTTTATAAAACCCATTGTTAAGATTGATAACGAAGGTAAACCTGAGGGTAGAATACAACCTGATGATGTTGTTATATGCTTTAATTTCCGCACAGATAGATGCAGAGAAATAACAAGTGTATTGAATTTTGATGTAAAGCCCGATTATGAGATGCATCCTCTTAAATTACATTATTTCACTATGACAAGATATGATGAGAAATTCATTGGAATTCCTGTTTTTTTTGATAAACCAAATCTTGATAACACTTTAGGTGAAGTAATTTCATTAAATGGTTTAAAACAATTGCGAATTGCTGAAACAGAGAAGTATCCCCATGTAACATTTTTCTTTTCAGGAGGGAGAGAGAAGGAATTTCCCGGAGAGAAGCGCATACTTGTCAATTCACCCAAAGTAAAAACATATGATCTGAAACCGGAGATGAGTGCATTTGAGGTTTGCGATCTTTTATGTGGGGAATTGAAAAAACAGGAAATGGATTTTGTTTGTGTAAATTTTGCTAATTCTGATATGGTTGGCCATACAGGAGTATATAATGCCATCATTAAGGCAGTTGAAACCGTAGATACTTGTGTTAATAAAATCGTAAATTGTGGTTTAGAAAATGATTACTCCTTCTTGATAATTGCAGATCATGGCAATTCTGACTATGCTATTAATCCCGATGGAACACCAAACACGGCACATTCGATGAATCCAGTCCCTTTCATCCTGGTTAACAAAAGATATCATCAGGTGGATAACGGTATTCTTGCCGATGTGGCACCAACGATACTTTCTATAATGGACCTGGAAATCCCTGAAGATATGGGAGGTAAGATATTAGTTTCTTAAAAGTTCAACTATACTTACCGAATGATCGTAACATAACCATGTTCAGAAGATCCATCCTGCATATATAATATCCAGTAATATGTGCCATCTGTATGCTTATCTCCGTTCCAGTCATTCTGATAATCCGAACTTTCATATATTTTTTTACCCCAGCGATTGAAAATCACCAGTTTACTATTAGGATGCTTGTCTAGATTAACAATATAAAAGAATTCATTCATCCCGTCACCATTCGGAGTAAATACATTTGGTATGGTTATCTCACAATCATCAAACTTCACCTGGATTTCTGCAGTGTTTTTATTACCACAATTATCTTCAACCTCGATGGTATAAGTACCTGCATCCGAAGGAATGACCGTGGCATTATTGCTGTTCCCGTTTTGTATATCTCCTGATCCACTCCAGCTATAAACATAATCTCCGGTTCCACCTGTAATCTGTGATGTCAGATCGATTATATTACCCGGACAAATGAGCTGATCATCAGTGCTTATCATAATCGAATCATATTTGGGAGCAAATACCCAAACCGTGTCAGATGCCGTCTCATTACAAGGGTCGGTCACTTCAATTACATAATAAGCAGTGTCAAATACCTGTCCGCTATTAATGGTGCTGTCATTACTATTTCCACTAATCCATGTCCAATTGTAGGTATATCCGTATCCAACACCTCCATTTACGTTAGCAGTCAACCACTTTGTATCTCCGGGACAATCAAGAGTTTGATCAGGATAGCTGACAGTCAGCTGGGGATATTGAGGAACAGTAACAGTAACTTGTTGGAAGACAGTGTCTACACCACAAGAGTCTGTAACGGTAACAGAATAGGTTGTTGTGCTGGAAGGATTAACAATAATTCCACTTGTCGTATAACCCGTATTCCAAGTATAGTAATACTGAGGTGTTCCACCAGAAACCAAAGCCCAAAGATTGACAGAATCATTGGCACATAACACGGATGTGTCATTCAACTGTAAATTAAGAGGTTGAGAATTTACATTAACAATCACCGTATCAATTTCCGGAGACATTCCACAACTATCGATTACAGTTACAATAAATGTATCTGTTACCATCCCTGATACCCATATCGTATCTGTCTGATCACCTGTACTCCAACTAAAATGAAAAGGCTTCAATCCACCAATTGCACTCGCAAACACCATTACAGAGTCCTGAGGACATGTAATACTTAAGTCCGGGGCAGTAACCGTAATATAGTTTGTATCAACAATCCAAACCGTTGCAGTGTGTGGAATTGTGTCTCCACATGGCGTAACAGTATAAACAGTTATTATTACAGATTCCATCCCTTCTTCATTAGTATCAGGATTCCCCCAAATAACAATATCCATTGTATCATCCCCAGGCAAAAATTCAAGAGAATCATTGATAAAGGTATAATCGGTGTCATTTGTGGCAGTGCCTGACAGGTCAACGAACACGATCATTGTATCCAAAGTATCTGTTCTGATAATTGAAAAAGTCGCATCAGAACATCCCTCAATAATAGTTGAATCACCGGTAGCGGTTGTGATATTGACTTCAATTGCATTGGAGCCAAAGCTTCCGCCTTCAAGAAATACTCCTGAATCAAGTACATGGTCACCTGCATCAGAAATGGCGAGTTTGATGTGATAAGTAGAGTCACACATGACAGGATAACTTGCTTCAAGAGTAACAGTGCGTCCATCAAATTGAATATAATAGTTAGAAGTATTATAAGGAGGGGTGAATCCGTCACCATTATCGTGATAATACTGCCAGTTTGATGTTGAGTTAACAGTGTTTATTGAGACAGGTGTGATAAAATCAGGCAATAGTGCAATATTAACTGCATTATTGCTATATGGGCCATTAATTCCAGGGCCGCTTAGAAAAAATCCAAAAACATCATTGAATTGAGAATTCACCCATTCAAGATATTCTTCTGAAGCAAATGAATAATTAAATCGAATGGTATCTCCTGTTGGAACAAAATCAAATTCAAGTACACAAGCATCATAAGTTGTCCAGTTGGCAACAGTAGTCAGATCAGGATCTCCATTGCCATTAAAAGAACCCAAAGTTGCTCCGGACTGATTGTTAGGACCCTGGGCCACGTTAATATCACCTGATGACATGATAACACCATATGATATCGGCAAATCCGTGTTAACATTTGTAAACTTGCCTAATTGTACAACATCACCTGTATATTGAATATTACTCACATTAGCTCCGCTACCTAAAAGAACATTCTGTACTAATTGCTGGGGAGTATAAGTATTATCAAGTGTTAACTGTCCAAATGTGTTTGCAATAAATCCATTGGTGATAAGAATACTGAATATATATATAATAGTTTTTTTCATAACATTTTATTTTATAACCGATACATGACCTACCCGTTCTATTTTATCTTTATTATAGCCATGGGCAATAATTTTGAAGATATAGACTCCCTCAGGAACCACTTCTCCCCTATATTTTCCATCCCACATAATATCGATATTATCTGATGAGAAAATCATTTCGCCCCAACGGTCAAATATGTATAAATTGAATTTCTTCACGCCCATACCTTTGATCTCAAAGAATTCATTCAATCCGTTTGCATCCGGTGTGAAAGCGTTTGGAACCCAAAGTTTCATTGGGGGGCGAATAATATGCTGTGTAGAATCCTGGCAACCCCATTCATTTGTCACCACAAGGGACACTATAAATTCTCCTTCAGTATTATAAGAATGTTGAGGATTCTCCTCAGAATATTCTGATCCATCTCCCATATCCCAATCAAAAATAACAGCATCTTTAGATGAAAGATTTTCAAACTGTATGATATCCGTAGTTAAATATTCGTGGCTAAATTCGGCTTCAGGTGATTGCATATCTACTAATATCTGCTCACTTATTGAATTGCCACATTCATCAGTAACAGTTATTGTATAAGCTGTTGGTTCTTGCGGATAAACCGAAAGCGTATCATCACCTTGCCCTCCCGGATTCCACTGATAAGTGTAAACCCCTGTTCCTCCTACCGTTGCCACCCAAAGATCAAGGATATCCCCTGGACAAATATGCTGGTCATCACTTGTCCATATTTGCATAGGTGGATAATCAGGCACCGTCACTTTTATAGTAGCCGTTGCTGTGTCTGAATTACACCCATCTGTTGCCTGTACTGTATATGTTGTTGTATTATTTGGTGATACAGTAAGCGAGTCAGAGATAGTTGACCAGTTATTCCATGTTATGCTATATCCACTTCCACTTCCTCCGCTGGCAGATGCACCAATTGTTATCTGGTCTCCCGGACATTTTATCATAACATCATGAACATCCAGTAGAATTGGTGGATAGATCGGTACATTTATTGTTACGGTACCCCAAACAGTGTCCAGCCCACATTGGTCTGTAACATACCACCAGAATGTGGTGGTCGTATCAACAGAAACGGTTTGTATGCTATCCGTCCAGCCGTTACTCCATAAAATACTATACGGAGGATATCCGCCAGCAATAGAAATCCCTATCTGAACAGGATCTCCGGGGCATAATATATTGACATCATTTGTTGTAACACTCACAGGATCTTCAATCACAACTACAGTTAATGAGTCTGTTTGTGATATGCCGCAGGTGTCGGTTACCGTTACATAATATTGAGTAGTATTTGACGGACTAACCCAGATTGTTTGTACTGTGTCGCCACTACTCCAGTTATAGGTAAATCCAGACATACCACTAAGAACCGACACAGATATCTGGATTGAATCAACAAGACAACTGATCGTATCATCAATCGTGCTTAATACCAGAGAATCAGGATCGTCAATTGTGAGTTCAATCTGAGAACTGTTTGAACAACCTGAGGAATCAATTACTTCTATTTTAACCGTTTCAATTCCTTCAACCATAAAATCGTTTGGGGGATCGATACAAATCGTAACGGTGTCCTGACCAATGCCAAAGAAAATAGTGTCAGGAATCTGGGCATAGTCCGTTCCATTAATAGCTGAACCGGATATATTCAGAACTGCAGTATCTGCAAGATTCAGATTACCCGTTCTGACAAAATCAAGGCACACAAACCCGCAACCCTCATAAACGGCTGTATCGTTAACTGATTGGGAAAAGGATGCATTTGAAAATATCTGGATTCCACCTGAAGGTTGGAAACTTCCCGCTTCCAGGAATACGCCTGAGTCATATATACCATCACTGCCATCAGCTATAGCTAATTTGATGTGATATGTTTGTCCACACTGTACTGCTGCCTTAGCAGTAAGAACATCTGTAAAGGCATCATATTGAATATAAGTCGCACTTGAATTATACGGAAAAGAGCTCCCGTCTCCGTTATAATTCCAGTAGGCGCAGTTTGTGCATGGCCCTGTTGGCGGTCCTGACCAGGATTGTCCGTTGTTACAGGTTCCAATCATCACCTCTGTTGAAGAATTGGGGATAAGTGCAATATTGATTGCATTATTTGAATAAGGTCCATTAATACCGGGACCGCTTAAAAAGAATCCAAACCCGTCATTATATGAAGTGTTTACCCATTCCGAGTATTCTTCAGAGGCAAAAACAAAGTTGAATTTTACACTATCGGCAGGAGCAATGAAATCAAATTGCAGTACTGCCGCATCATAGGTTGGGAATCCTATAACCTGTGTAATATCCGGATCATTACCGCTGATATATGATCCTCCTGTTGCCGAACCCACGTTGTTGGGCCCGGGTGCAGATGTAATTCCACCCGTACACATGATAATTCCATCATTCAAACCAACATTGCAATTTACTCCATTAAAATAGCCTATTTGCTGCGCTGCTCCATTGTATGTATGCCCGCTGGCTATAATTCCGGCTCCGAGCAAGACTGAGTCAACAAGATATTGTGCAGTATTGTATGGAGGAGAATTGGTTACAGTTAATTGCGTATAGGCAGCACTGTTTGTAAACAACATATATGCCATGCATAAGACGATTGATATTCTCCTGAGCATAAATTTACATATTATTATAACAAAGATAGTGAATTTTAGTCTTCCCAAAATTTGTATTGATCCTAAAATATGACGATTTAAACATCTGATAAGCATTATTTGAAACCGCACAAACCATAAAACAATATATTTGCATTCAAGGACTTTAAAAAAGACGTAATGGCAACATATATGGTTGCTTTTAAAAACAGAATATTTTATGAGTGAGTTGAATAACTACATAGAAAGGAATAAAAAAAGATTTCTCGATGAACTTTTTAATCTTTTGAGAATTCCTTCGATTAGCGCTGATCCGGATAAAAAAACAGAAATGCAGAAAACTGCTGAATCGATAAAAAACAGCTTGCTTGCAGCGGGGGCGCAACTTGCTGAAGTCTGTGAGACTGAAGTCCATCCGGTAGTATATGCCGAGATGAATGTTGATGACAAATTGCCCACAATTATTGTCTATGGTCACTATGATGTGCAGCCTCCTGATCCTCTTGATTTATGGAAATCAGACCCTTTTGAACCTGTTATTAAAAAAACGGTCTTACATCCTGACGGAGCGATTTTTGCGCGTGGTTCGGCTGATGATAAAGGGCAGCTGTTTATGCATATTAAAGCCCTTGAAGCAATGAGGGAAATCAATGCTTTGCCATGCAATGTAAAATTCATGATAGAGGGTGAGGAGGAGATCGGGTCAGGAAACCTGGAAGTTTTTATCCGTGAAAATAAGCATAGGTTAAATGGAGATATTATTCTGTTGTCAGACACATCAATTTTTACTAATAACGATCCTGCTATAACTGTTGGACTGAGGGGGTTGTGTTATATGGAAGTTGAAGTAACAGGCCCGAATCGCGATCTGCATTCAGGAGTTTACGGTGGGGCGGTTGCCAACCCTGCCAATGTACTTTGCGAAATGATTGCTTCTCTTGTTGACAAGGACAATCGTGTGACAATACCGGGCTTTTATGATGAGGTAAAGGAATTGTCCCGTGAAGAAAGAGAAGAGCTGGCAAGAGCGCCCTTTGATGAAAGGGCATATAAAAATGATCTTGAGGTGAAAGAACTTAGGGGCGAAGCAGGATATACCGCACTTGAACACACAGCCATCAGGCCAAGCCTTGATGTGAACGGCATCTGGAGCGGTTATACAGGAGAAGGCGCCAAGACAATACTTCCTTCACAAGCCTATGCTAAAATATCCATGCGCCTTGTACCAGATCAGGATCCGGATAAAATTGCCGCATTATTTGAAAAACACATCAAAGCAATTGCACCGGCATCTGTATCTGTAAAAGTGTCTTCATTGCATGGTGGGAAAGCGGTGGTCGTACCTACAGATTCTCCTGCATACAAGGCAGCGGAAAAAGCCATGCAGGAAACATTTGGCAAAAAGCCAATCCCGATGCACAGCGGTGGAAGCATTCCCATCATTGCCCTGTTTGAAAAAGAACTCGGACTTAAATCTGTCATGATGGGCTTTGGACTGGATTCTGATGACATCCACTCTCCCAATGAGCATTACGGTTTGTTCAATTTCTTTAAAGGCATTGAAACCATTCCGCTTTTTTATAAATATTTCGCTGAGTCATTTTTATCAGGCAAATAAGTTACTGTGAGAATCCTTCATTCCGGTTTGATTTCGCTGATGTTTGTTGTTTCCATCAGTTTATTTACATCCTGCCTCACTTATAAGGAGGTAGAAGTGATAGGAGTGGAAGGTGTGTCCGTAAAGCAGTTTTCTACAAAAGGAGTAGCTATTGATGTAGCTATAAAGTTAGATAACCCGAACGCATATAAAATCAAATTAATCCGGTCTGATCTCGGTATTTATATCAGGGGGAAACAGGCAGGTAAAGCAAAAATTGAGAACAAGGTTGTTCTAAAAAAACATTCGCAGGATACGCATCACATCACTGTCAGCGCAAATTATAAAGAAATCACGGCAGCCATGGGATCCGGTTTGTTGTCTCTCTTGATGAACAGCTCTGTGCCCCTTGAGATTAAAGGGCAGATCACTGCAAGGGCTATGATGATCAGCAAATCATTCCCTGTAGATGTTAAACAGAATGTGAAGCTCTGAATTGCAGACACACGGGAGTGAATTGAAAGCAAAATGGGTTAAATTTCCCATAATTCTGGATTATATAAAGTATGAGTAAGAAAAGGCTCCATACTATTAATAGGAGTCCTTATACAGTAAATTGTTGCTTTGCCTCTAATAATCAGCACTTACCTTGTTATATTGACTTGTTTAGTAAAAATTCTATTTTTGAATATTTATTGCTCAGAAACACTGCATTTAACATTTATTAACATCTGAGTTGAAATATTAAGCAATACAGGGCGTCATCAACATATAAACTAGAATATCCAAAACCATGACACAAGCAGAAGAACCCTTTTTCAGCAAACTGAATGCATGGATGAGAAGATCGGTAACCATCAGGCTGTTATCCATAACCATATTAATACTTTTATTGCTAATCCCTAAATCTATGATTACCGGTTTGATAGATGAAAGGGTGTGGACACGGGATAGCGCCATCGAAGAGGTGAGTTCTAAATGGGGACTTGGGCAAACGGTATCCGGTCCGGTGCTTACAATCCCATATTACTTTTATTATAAGGATGAGAATGACAAGATTGTAAGATCCACAGAATATGCCCATTTTTTACCAAACGGACTGAATATAAACGGTGAAGTATTTCCGCAACAGAGGCACCGGGGCATTTACGATATAGTTGTGTATAACACCAGGCTGCACATTGAAGGATATTTTCCTTTGCCTGATTTTTCCGAATGGGATGTGGCTGAACACGATATTTTATGGGATGATGCTGAGCTTGAAATGGGGATTCCTGATATGAGGGGGATACAAAAAGGCATAGATCTTGAATGGGATGGTCAGCAATATGCATTCAACCCGGGTATTAACAACAACGAAGTCCTTGCATCCGGAGTGAGCGTTAGAGTGCCTGTATATTCAGTGGATAGCAGCAAATCCAATATTTCTTTTTCCTGCGATATAGATCTGAACGGAAGTGGAGAATTGTACTTTACACCACTCGGTAAAGAAACGAATATTGAGTTGGTTTCCAAATGGACAGAGCCAGGTTTTGACGGTGCCTTTTTGCCGGACACCCATCGCGTTGACCAGAATGGTTTCTATGCCCGGTGGAACGTGCTGCACCTCAACAGGAATTACCCCCAGAAGTGGCGTGGCGGTGATCAGCACATAGATGATTCCGCTTTTGGTGTGCGTTTGTTGCTTCCTGTTGATCAGTATCTGAAATCAACAAGATCAGCGAAATATGCGATTTTAATCATTTCACTGACTTTCCTGATCTTCTTCTTTATTGAAGTTCTGAATGCCAAAAGGATTCATCCGATACAATATATTCTTGTGGGGCTTGCCCTTTGTATCTTTTATGCCCTTTTACTGGCTCTTTCGGAGCATATCACATTCAACACTTCTTATCTCGTTACCGGTGTTGCCGTAATCGGGCTGATCACCTTATATACAAGAGCTATATTTAAAAGTACAAGAATAAGTTTGTTTTTGTGCGGGATACTCATCCTCTTATATGGTTTTGTATTTACTGTGCTTCAGTTACAGGATTATGCATTGCTTATGGGGAGCATCGGGTTGTTTATCATTCTTGCGGTTGTGATGTGGTTGTCGAGAAAGATAGATTGGTACTCTTTGAGCATACATAAAAAAGAATAAGGAATGAATATGTAAGAAAAGCTCTGCCTTGTTCAGGCTTCGCAAGGCGTTCTAATATCCAGGAAAGTGAGATACCAGTTTCCATCAATAAAAGAAAAATAATAAATGTAATTGGCAGTATTCACAACAGTAACAGATACGGTTTCGGCAAGGGAAATAATATCTTCTTTTGTGTTTTCGTCAAGATTGGTATATTGCCAGACCATTGTTTCCATCAGAGTGTTTGTATTCGCAGTGAAGCAGCCCGTCTTGCTATAAAACTTCGGTGCATCGCAATCTATTTTTGGCAGGTCTTCTTTTAACATTTCAAAACCGAGAGTCGATTTATTGACGGAAAAAATCGAACGACCATCGGGCCTTTTATATGAAGATATATCCTTTATTTTTGTTAAAACAGGTAATGCTCCTTTTGAGTCGATAATATATAATCCTCTTTTAGAATTGATAAAAGTATTAAAACGCATCTCATCATCCTCCATAAGTGAGATAAAGAAATTACGGTAAAAGTCTTTAAAGTCTGTATATTCATAATGACTACTGCCTGAAGAGACAATCACCTCATCAGGACTTATTTCTCTCACCTTTTCAGAATCATTTAAGGATTGATTAGCCAAATCGTGATCAATTTTTTCGTTTTGATCACAAGCTGTTATCAGTACTATACACAGTGAAACTAAAATTTTGCTCATTGGGAGGGCAAAATTAATTTATTTGTATAAATAGGGTATTTGGTTTCCTGAGCATCCATCAGGATATGATGGGATATTCAGCAAACGTGATAATGTTGGGGTGATATCTGTGATGTTCACGGGTAAATCTGTGCTTCCGTGGTCAATCCCGGCTCCATACCATATCAGTGGAACATGTGAGTCGTAATTGTATAAAGAACCATGGGTTGTTCCTTTTCCATTCCCAATTATCCAGCCTGGCTGCAAGAGGAAGACAACATCGCCAGATCTTTTTTGATGTATTCCATTTTGAAGCAAGGAAGAAAATCCTTCTGAGTAATGACCTGACAACAGTTCTTTAACAGAAATAGCTGCTGCAACTCCTTTTATGTTGATAAGGATATCAATAATCTGTTTTTCAATATAATCAGCATCAAGTCCTTTTTTCAGAATCAGCTCTTTGTTTAAATAGAACTGCATATCATTATAGCCGAGGAGCACATCTGCAGTACCAAATTTCTCAATCAGCATGGCTTTTATCTGATCCAGCATTTGAACTGCATTAAAATACCCGCCAGGCATATGATGTTCCTGCAAATAACCGGGTGTTTCACATACGCCATGATCAGAAGTTAAAAACAGCAAATAATTTCCTGCACCAATGTTTTTATCTAAAAACTCAAGAAACAGAGCTAAATCTTTGTCGAGCCTGATATAAGTGTCTTCTGTTTCAACAGCATTTGGCCCGAAACTATGCCCGATATAATCTGTTGCAGAAAAACTCACCGTTAACATATCTGTAGCTTCACCTTTGCCAAGTTTTTCTCCTGTAATAGCAGCTTCTGCGAATTCCCTTGTCAGAGTGTTCCCATAGGGCGTTGATTTAATAAGATAGAATCCCCCGTTAAGCGCTTTCAGCTTGGGGAGGTTATGTGGGAAAACAGGTGATATCTCCCCGTTAAAAGGATATTCCCAGCTTTCATCGTCTGCGGAACTTTCTGTGTACTTTTTGATTGGTAAAACAGTAGTCCACGATTTGTTAAGATACGCCTCTACTTTCTTTTCATTATTAAAAGCAGTAACCCATCCCGGCAGTTCGTTCATGTAATAAGTGCTGCTGACCCAGTTAGCTGTTGTACCATCAAACCAGTAAGCTGCATTTGCGCTGTGACCTGCAGGAAGTATTGCAGCCCTGTCTTTAAGCGACAATCCAATGACCTTTGATTTGTAGTTGCTTTCAAAACGTAATTGGTCGCCAATAGTGGCAACATACATATTTGCCGGTGAACACATGGATGAAGAATCTTGCGTTCCAACCGGATGGACATTTTTATCGTTCACACAGTAGAATACACTTGCAGAAGATCGGTCAAAAATCATATTAGAAATAATACCATGTACTGAAGGCGTTGTGCCTGTGAAGATTGAAGCATGTCCCGGGCCTGTGTATGTCGGCACATAATTGAAATGTGTATTCCTGCACAGATATCCATTGTTGACAAGTTTCTTAAAACCCTCATCACCAAATTTGTTCCAGTAACGTTGCAAATAATCATACCGCATTTGGTCCACAACAATTCCTATAACAAGATTTGGTTTGATGTGTTCCTGTGCATAGATATAAGAATGAATAAATAGTATGTTGATGACAACGATAACCCAGGGAATATTTTTCTTATGAAGCATCATTTTTATGTTTTAATATAGGTTTTAAAAAACGTTTACTGAATTCCGGTTTGGTAACAGCTTTAATAAAAAGTAGTGATAGCCCGGTTCCCCAGCAAGCGCCAATGACTACATCAGCAGGGTAATGCACACCGAGATAAATACGACTGTATCCAACAACTGAAGACCAGCACAGCAAGAAGAACAAAAAACGCTTACCGAGAAGCGATCCTGCAAAGACGGCTACTGCGAAAGTATTAGCTGCATGAGCAGAGACAAAACCATATAACCCTCCACAACCTCCAATAATGTGCAATTGCGATTTGAGGATTTCATTATGACAAGGTCTGTATCTTTGAAACATATTTTTAAAAAGATGATTACAACCCTGGTCAACCAATGTTATTAGGATGACAATGAGTAAAAGCTGTACCAGGGCTGCTTTCCAACCAAATTTTCTGCCCAACAAAATCAGAATTATTGCATACAAAGGCAGCCATGTAAATGGCCATGATACCCAATCCATAAACACATCAAAAAAGGAGTTATGATAACCATTTATCAAAACCATCAGCTTTTGATCGAAATTTTCAATATTTGTTACAACATTCACTACTGATTTAACTTAGTCCAGAGTTTGTCTTTTAATTGCAGGATACCCTTCATAGTGATTGAAGAAATAAAAATATGTTCGATCTTTTCTAAAGCTGTTGAAATATCATTCTTTCGTCTCTCATCCAGAAGGTCACTTTTGCTCACTGCCAATATTCCTGGTTTGTCAAGCAGTGAAGGATTGTGTGCTCTCAACTCATTCAAAAGAACCTGATATTGTTGTAAAATATCATCTTTATCAGCCGGGACCATAAATAACAAAATAGCATTACGCTCAATATGCCTGAGAAAGCGATTGCCGAGTCCTTTACCAAGGTGAGCATCCTCAATAATACCTGGTATATCCGCAATGACGAAAGATTGATAATCGCGGTATTCCACAATCCCGAGATTTGGCACAAGGGTAGTAAACTCATAATCGGCAATCTTTGGTTTGGCTGCTGTTATTACAGATAACAAAGTTGATTTACCGGCATTAGGTGCTCCTACTAATCCTACATCAGCAAGTAATTTCAGCTCAAGGGTTTTCCATGCTTCAATACCTTGTTCCCCTGGTTGTGCAAATCTTGGCGTTTGACGTGTGGAAGATTTAAAATGCACATTCCCTTTTCCCCCTTTTCCCCCGTGAAGCAAAATCTTCTCTTCCCCGTTATCGCAGATTTCAAAATTAAACTTTCCTGTTTCTCCATCGCGGGCAATGGTGCCAACAGGAACCTCGATAATTATATCTTCACCATCTGCACCCGTACTTCTTTGTCGCCCTCCATTGCCTCCGTTTCCGGCAATGACATGTTTTTTATATCTCAAATGTAGTAATGTCCATAATTGATCGTTTCCCCTCAGAATCACATGACCTCCTCTGCCGCCATCTCCCCCGTCAGGCCCTCCTTTTGGCACAAACCTTTCTCTTCGCAAATGTGTTGAACCCGTTCCTCCTCTGCCAGAGCGGCAGTATATTTTAACGTAATCTACAAAATTAGAAGATGTGTTTTTACGATTTCGCGACATAATATTTTATACATGAGGAATATTGCTTTCGATTATTTCTGATAGTCTTTGAGTTATTTCATCAATGCTGCCGGTACCTTTTACATCGAAATATTTTCCCTGGGCACTGTAATATTCAATTAATGGTGCTGTTTTACGATTGTATTCAGCAATACGGTTTTGTATAATGCTTTCATCAGCATCATCTGAACGTCCTGAATCTTGTTTTCGGATCAATATCCTTGTGATTAATTCATCATTCGGAACATTGAGCGAAAGCATCATCGTGATAGAAGTATTCTCCCGTGCCAGTAAATTATCCAGCGCTTCGGCCTGTGGTTTGGTTCGTGGAAATCCGTCAAAAACATAACCTTTGGCATCTTTGTCAAACCTGTTAACAATGATACCTGTAACAATTTCATCCGGAACCAGTTCTCCCCTGTCCAATAATGCCTTTGCCTGTAAGCCCAATTCTGTTGACTTGCTAATTTCTGAGCGTAAAATGTCACCGGTTGATAAATGTATCAATTCATACGCTTTGGCTAGTTTTTGTGCCTGGGTGCCTTTGCCGGCACCGGGAGGCCCAAACATTACAATATTTATCATGTCTTTTGTATTTTAATTTTCAATAATATAGAGATCATTCAGGTTTCTGCCAAGTTCACAATAATCCAATCCATAACCAACAATAAAATTATCGGGAATTTCAATTCCAACATAATCAATAGGTAAACTCTCACAATATGCAGCAGGTTTGAACAGAAGCGTGGCGATTGCTATAGAGGCAGGACTTTTCAACCTCAGTTGCTCATGCAAAGCTCTTGCTGTCAATCCTGTATCAACAATGTCTTCAATAATGATCACATGGCGATCTTTGATTTCATAGTTCAGTTCATCAATCATTTTAACCTTGCCTCCGGAGGAAGTGCCGTTATACGACTTTAGACGGACAAATGTGAGTTCACATTGGCCGGTTATCTCAGACACAAGGTCAGATGCAAAGCGAAATGCCCCATTGAGTACGCAAATAAACAAAGGATTCTTTTGGCAATAATCCCGGTTGACAGATTCAGCAACACGGACAACTCCACCGGCAATCTCATCAGAAGAGATCATCAATGAAAAAGATTTATCCTTAAGTTTTATTCTTTTCATTTCTGAAATGCGAATATACAGAATCTGTTCTGACAAGATCGAATTTCCGGGTTTAAAGACAGATTTCACGGGCTGATATAATTGGATTATTTTTGCATAAATTCATAACGTATGGAACCAAAAGCAGCAATTATAATGGGTAGCGTTTCTGACATGAAAATAATGGAAGAAGCAGCAAAAGTATTAGACCAGTTGGGGATAACCTTTGAGATAAAAGCTCTTTCTGCTCACCGCACACCAGATGAAGTTAAAGAATATGTGTCTTCATCAAAGAACAGGGGGATGCAGGTGATAATTGCCGGTGCCGGTGGTGCTGCTCACCTGCCCGGTGTGATCGCCTCATTTACAACATTGCCTGTTATTGGCGTACCATGCCGTTCCTCTATTTCTCCTGATGGCTGGGATTCCGTATTGTCCATATTGCAAATGCCTCCGGGTATTCCGGTTGCAACGGTCGGGCTGGATGCTGCGCGCAACGCTGGTATCCTCGCTGCGGAAATCATTGCTCTGAATGATGAAGAAATTGCCGGCAAAATAATTACACTCAGAGAACAGATGAAAGAGAAAGTGTTGAATTCCAATAAGGAATTAGACAGATCTCAATACAGGCATTGTTCAGATTGAGTTACAACCCTTACCTTTATCGGGCTTGGGCATGGGTAGTGGCGGGTTTTGTTATGTTTCAAAATGTTCAATTTTACCTTGTCAGCCCTGTGTTTATTAGCTACTTTGTTGCCACTAGTTATTTTTTTCTCTTTTTATTATCAGTTTGTCTGTCAGTTGTTGTCCCTTGGTCGTCTTGGTTGTCAGGATGTAAAGTCCGGTCGGCAAGTCGGGCAAGTCCACTTGATTTACTTGTCTGCCTGTCGAGTTAAATACCAAGTGTCCGAGCGCGTCAATTATTCTTATTTCTTTTATTGGTCTTGAAAAGATGATTGACCTGTCAATAAGTTGATAGGTCAGGTTGTTATGGCTTGTCAAGGTTTCTATTGCTAATGGTGGGTCTGTTACTGTAACGCAGGAAGTGTCTGCGCACCCATTACTGTCAACGATGATTATACCCCACTCTCCTGCGCAAAAATAATATGGGGGAATCATTGGTCCCGTAATAGGCGTATCATTAGCGCAATCATACCATTGATAGGTGTAAGGGATTGTCCCGCCAGTAGCTGAGATGGTTACCTCAGCGTCACACATCCCAGAGTCGGAGGGATTGTTTAATAACGTGATTGTCGCTATGAGTTGTGTTGGCTCGTTGATTGTAAGGCTGTCAACGGCAATGCAACCTGTACTGTCTGTAAGTGTCAAGATATATGTGCCAGCGCATAAACCCGTTACCATTTGTGTCGTGTCGCCTGTTGTCCAGGCGTATGTGAATGGCGAAGTCCCTGTCGGGTTTGCAAGACCTGTCACGTCACAATAGCCGAAACAAGATGCGTCAGTTTGGGTGAAACTGATACTACACTGTCCAAATGAGTTTAAAGTTGACAAGATGAGTGTCGTTATTGTCAAAACGTGTCGTGTCATTTGTCCTTTTTTAATTGGTTGCAACGAGTGGCTA
>CAZUDW010000063.1:0-17132 GCA_964619305.1 uncultured Flavobacteriales bacterium | reverse complement strand
CAGGTAAAATAATTGACGCCAACGGAAGAAGGATTAATGTGTATTAAAATTCATTGAAGGATGCCTGCTTTTGCTCTTTGGCACTTGCGGATAAACCGGCAGGCGGGAGAGGAGCAATTAAAGCTAACCTACTACTTTAAGGAAACCTCACCCCTATCACGCACACATCATCAAGCTGTTCGAGGTTTCCTTTCCAGTTTTCAAATTTTTCATCAATCAATTTTCTTTGTTGTTCCATTGATTGATCCTGTATGCTGAGGAGGAAATCTTTAAATGCCCTGGCTTTAAATTTTTTTCCTTTATCACCGCCAAACTGATCTGCATAACCATCGGAAAAGATGTAAATATTGTCGCCTTTGTGCAGTTGAACAGTTTGAGTTGTAAAGGATTTGGCTTCTGCATATTTGCCGATGGGCTGCTTGTCTGCTTTGATCTCAAATAAATATCTGTTTCCCTGAGAAGCCATCAGAGGTGTTATCTCCTCGTTGTTGCTTCCTTCAGGAGAAGATGTTATGATCCACAAAGGGTTGTTGGCTCCTGCGTATTGCAACACCCGTCCGGAGTTTCCGTCATCGGTGTCATTCAGTGATAAAGAACACAAAGCAATGTCCATTCCGTCTTTTACATCTTCATCGGATTTTTCGAATTCATGCGCTACGATCTCCCTTGTTTTGTCGAGTATCTTGCCGGGTTCAATCAGATGGTGTTCCCTCAGCGCACTGTTGAGGGCATTGTGACACACAAGACTGACCATTGCCCCGGGTACGCCATGACCGGTGCAGTCTGCAGCAGCAAACAACACTACATCCCCTTTACCACCTTCAAATGAAGAATCTCTACGCACATGCTCCAGCCAGTAAAAATCTCCTGCGACAATATCCTTTGGTTTGTATAAAATAAAACTCTCCTGCAGGTATTCTTTCACCACTCTGGCAGGTGGGAGTATGGCCGACTGTATGCGCCTGGCATAGGTAATGCTGTCGATGATCTCCTTATTCTTTTCACTGAGCAGCTCTCTTTGCTGCACTACCTCGGCAGTTCTTTCTTTTACACGCAATTCGAGTTTTTCTTTTTGTTCTTCCAGATCCCTGTGTATCGTTGCCGAATGATGAGCCAGGTAAACAGACATGGAAATAGGTATGCTTAACATGGCCAGGAAAAGAATAAAAGCAAGTATGGCTCCAAACATCCCCTGAAATGAAAAACTTGCCCCATTCAGGCTAATATCTATAATGATGATCAAAGCAACAAATCCTGAAAATGACAACACCCCTACTCCGAGGATACGTGCTCCTTTATGTTTTTTTATGATGGCTTTTATAATGACACGTACAGTTTCTGCCACCACAATTGCAATATCCACAATTAATGTAGTTTTAATGATATCCTGATCAATTATTATAAAGAGGACAGCAATAATTGTCAAAGCAGTTATCAGATAAAACAGTTTTGGAAACGGATTGTAGAACAGCGAATAAAGAAAGACGATAAACATATAGAATAGCAAAGGCAGAATTATTAAGAAGTAGCGAAATAATGGTAATTTCAAGGCAGGATTCTGGCTATCCATCATAAAAAGAGCAAAAAAGAAAGCTGAAAATAAAAATACAAATAAGCTGTAATAGAGATTAGAGATTTCCTTTTTGTAAAAGAAGAATAACAACAAATGCACAAAACTCAAAGCCAGTAACAAGCCGATTAAAAGTGCCAGACTGAATCCAATGGCCTTGCTGTTATTTGTTTTATAATGGATTGCTTTTCCCAAATCCATAACCCTGACATGGATGCCTGCCATAGTCTCATTATATTTCTTATAGTTTTCGCGAAACTTTTGGTTGGAATACCTGATGGCAATGATGTGATAATCCTTTTTGTCCAGGGAAAAACCAAGCGGCATTTCCCGGGGTGAAAATGGAATTTCTTCTTTTGCATCATGCCCCACCCTTCCCAGTTTTCCGATGAGTTGTCCATCTATATAAACTTCCGAGGCACCAGATTGGGAAATGATCAGGGCAAGAGGTTTGTGTAGCGTGCTGTCTGCCCTGAATAATAAGCGGAACCAGCAAATTCCTTCAAATGTATTAGGTGGAACCGAATCCAGATTAAGTGATGGAGATAGTATATCCCAATTGCTGTCATCAAAATCATAGCGTGCCCATTCAGGCTTATCTCCTTTGTGATAATTCCAGTGTTTATTAAGACGAACAACTGAAGAATCGTTAATCACCGAAATAAATGAGCCATTACCTGGTTGTGCCTTAATCGCAATACACAAAAGAGAGAAAACCAGAAATGAATTAATACGCTTTATCACACTTATAATTTAGTTAACCCGAATAAAAAGACTGTAATTTATTGAGATACTTTGTTATTTGCAGTCATCAAATGAGGTAAAATTATAAATTCCATAACATCCCGATGTTTGTGCAGCAAATAAGCATTGCAAACTGCTGTGAATTTGTTTCAATTATCTAAATTTGGCTAAAATTTTACAATGAAGAACCGGAGAACAAAAATACTCAACAGCAAAGAAATCAATCAAAAGATTGAGCGCATAGCTTACGAAATCTATGAAAATCATTTTGAAGAAAAAGAGATCGTATTGACTGGAATCGATAAAAAGGGATATATACTGGCTGAGCGCATTGCTGAGTGTCTTGAACGTTCTACTACACTCAAATTTCAACTATATAAATTAAAGATCAATAAGGAAGACCCGTTGAAAAACGATGTTGAGCAACCGATCAGGGAAAAAAATGTCAGCGGGAAAGTGGTTATTTTGATAGATGATGTACTGAACACAGGCAGAACCCTTGCTTATGGTGTAAAGCATCTGCTTGAATTTCCCATTAAACAACTGAATACTGTTGTGCTTATAAACAGGAGGCACCGCCTGTATCCCATCCGCGCTGACTATGACGGACTGACGCTGACCACCACCATGCAGGAGCATATTTCAGTGCTTCTTACAAAAGGAAAAGAAACAGTTTACCTTGAATAATAATCCCTGACAATCTTTAGCAGAGATTCGACATCTTTTCTGTTTCTTCCCAATCCTTCAACAGTATAATGTGCTTTGCAATAACACCCATGTCTTTTATCCAGTAATTCATTTATGCGATCTTTTAACACTTGTCCGCTATAATTTGCGATCAAGGGCCTTTGCTCAATGTTGTGTTGAAGCCGGCTGTAAATCAGATCAACATTCTGTTTTAAATAAATCGTTAAACCATTGGCTTTCATGAACGCAAGGTTTTCTTCTGCAATTGGAGTGCCTCCGCCCGTTGCCATCACCATACCGGCATCTTCCTGCAAAGATTCCCGTAAACAGCTATACTCTGATTTCCTGAATGTATCTTCACCTTCAGAGGAGATGATATTACTGATTGTTCTTCCCGTTTTATTTTCTATGTATCTATCAAGATCAACGAATGTAATATCAAGTCTGGCAGCCAGTTGTTTACCGAGGGTTGATTTGCCACTCCCCATAAAACCCAATAGAAAAACCCTGATCATTATGCAAATATCAGATTTATTAGTTTTGACAACAATTATTAGAAAATTCTGGAGTTGAGACTAATTGCAGTTACATCCAAATCTGATATTAAGGCTTTTCACAAGTTGCCTTTTTACATTTACAAGGACGACCCCAACTGGATTCCCCATCTCAAACAAGATGTGGAAGCCGTCTTTGATCCTGCACAAAATAAATTTTTTCGACACGGGGAAGCAATTCGCTGGATATTAATAGACAACAAAGGAAAGATTGTTGGCAGGGTAGCGGCATTCATCAACAACAAAACGGCAAAATCATTTCAGCAGCCAACCGGCAGCATGGGATTTTTCGAGTGCATCAATGACACAAAGGTGGCATTTATGTTATTTGACGCCTGCAAAAGTTGGTTGGAAGAGCGGGAAATGAAAGCTATGGATGGTCCCATCAATTTTGGGGAAAAAGATAAATTCTGGGGACTGATTATAAATAATTTCAATGCTCCTCCCTACTACGGACAAAACTACAATCCGGAATATTATGTGCGTTTTTTTGAAGAATATGGATTCAGAATTTACTATAAGCAACTTATTTATTCCAGAAATGTGTATGATCCCCTGCAGGAAAAATATGTCGTCAGAGCAGAGCGGATATTCTCAAATCCAGATTACAAAACCTGTTCAATAGAAAAGAAAAATCTGGCCAAATATGCGGAAGATTTCAGAACGATTTATAACCGGGCCTGGGCAATACACGACAACTTCAAGTCTATGTCAAAAATACAGGCAATGTCTATTATGAAAAAAATGAAACCCATTCTGGATGAAGACATCATTTGGTTTGCTTATTATGAGAGCAGACCAATTGGGTTTTTTGTGCAATTACCTGAATTAAACGAGATTTTTAAAAAACTAAAAGGGAATTTAAACTGGTTTGGCAAACTCAAATTCTTTTTTTATCAAAAAACGGGGAAATGCAAAACATCCTTCGGAGTTGCCTTCGGTATTGATCCGGATTTCCAGGGAAAAGGGGTTGAAGGAGCCATTTTTAAAGCGCTGGAGCAAAGAATTTATCCTAAAAAGAAATATTATAATCTAATTATTACATGGATTGGAGACTTTAATCCTAAAATGATCAGGATTATCGAAAATCTTGGTTGTAAGAGATTCAGAGATATGGCCACCTATAGAAAAATATTCGATCCCCGCATTAAGTTTCAACGCTCACCCATCATTGGGACTGGCAAAAAAGCTTAATATCTCAAACATATTTTTCGTTTATATTTTAGACACTATATTTGCAGGCTTAAAAACTGATCTGGTAGCTCAGCAGGTAGAGCATCTGCCTTTTAAGCAGAGGGTCCCGGGTTCGAATCCCGGCCAGATCACAAGATAAGATGGCCATGCATAAACAGGTTTGTAATGTAACAAAGCTGTTTTTTAGAAGGGATCCTAATGAATCGGGACTGCTTGACATCAGATACCCTTGTTGGCAATAGTTTCTTCTATTCTTTAGTCCGAAATCAATCCAACAATCGCAATACTTGACCAAATTACAATCGAATTTGTGAGACTCCCGGGGAACTGTGAATAGTAAGAAACATAATACTTAAAATTAGCAAATTTTAAATAAATGGATAAAAAATAATGAACAGGGTGATATGGATAACACGGACAAGAGATGCCCGAAAAAATTATTGTTCAATAAGGTTCAGGATATGAGGCAAATACTCTGATAAGTACATCCTCAGAGCATTTTGTTTGTTATTAAATCAATTCAACTATATTTGCATCCTTTTTCAAAATTATTTTTCTAACAAATTAAATTTATTTTTTATGACAAAAGCAGATATTATAAACGAGATATCAGAAAAAACAGGAATCGAAAAAGTGATTGTTAAGGCAACAGTTGAAGCTTTTATGAATACTGTAAAAGGGTCATTAACCAAAGGCAATAATGTGTATTTGAGAGGATTTGGAAGTTTTATTGTAAAAAAGAGAGCAGAGAAAACAGGAAGGAATATAACAAAGAACACCACCATCATTATACCAGCTCATAATATTCCGGCTTTTAAACCTGCTAAAACTTTTGTCCATAAGGTCAAAAGCAGCACAAAAGTAAAATGAAAAAATCCCTTTCATCAGGCCAGTTGTCTGTCATAGCAGGGTCTGTATTATTAGTAGTTCTTTTATATGTTTTACCACATGCTTCGGCAAAGAAGCAAAAGTCTGCACCCACCTTGGATGCAGATGCTGCGATCGAACTGGTACAAAGCGGCCAAAATCCAATGGCAGGCATTACTCAACTAAAAAAGATCGTTGAGAAAAATCCGGAAAATGTGAAAGCTTTATTGTTTCTTGGAAAGTTTTCTATTGAAAGCAGGCAATATGCCAAAGCAATTAAGTGGTTCAATAAAGTTTTGCAGCTTGAAGCAGATAATTCAGATGCTTTGGTGGAATCTGCTTTTGCATATGAAAGATCAGGAATGCCGGCAAAAGCCGTTAAAACATTTAATAAAGTATTAGAAATCACTGATGACACAGTGTTAAAGAATAAAATAATTAAATATATTAAAGAAATTAAAAGCAATTAATCTATGCCAAGCGGGAAAAAAAGAAAGAGGCACAAAATGTCAACCCATAAGCGGAGAAAACGCTTAAGAAAAAACAGGCACAAGAAGAAATAACCCATAATAAGCTGTTACAGGTTTAATATGTGGAGAAGTTCATATCAGCACTGTTATTCTGTTTACTTCATCGAAATTGTATCCTGGGTTAAATTAATTGTTTTTATTCTTTGCATATAATGCAATATGAATAATGATTTGATCATCAATGCCAGCAATGGTGATGTTACCATTGCATGGTCTAAAGACAAAAAACTTGTCGAATTGCATAAACAGAGTAGGCGCAGCAGCTATTCTGTTGGTGATCTATACGTTGGAACAGTAAGGAAACTGGTTCCCGGACTCAATTCGGCTTTCGTGAACGTGGGCCATAAAAAAGACGGTTTCCTCCATTATTTAGACCTTGGGCCACAGTACCTCAGCCAGGCTAAATATGTTTCATCTGTCAGGAGAAAGAAGTGGAGCGGTGCTATGCTGAAAGGATTTCATATGGAAGAAGACATCGATAAAAACGGGAAGATCACTGATATCCTAAAAGAGAATCAGCAGGTATTGGTGCAGGTTGCAAAGGAGCCAATTTCCACAAAAGGGCCGAGAATCACAAGTGAGATCACGCTGGCAGGCAGATATATCGTTCTTGTGCCTTTTTCAGAACGTATATCCGTATCTCAGAAAATTAAAAGTAACACAGAAAGAGCTCGCCTGCAAAAGCTTATCAGTAGCATCAAACCGGAAAACTTTGGGATCATCATCAGGACTGTAGCAGAAAATAAAAAAGTGGCTCAACTCGATGCTGACCTGAAAATGTTACTCGAAAAATGGCAACAATGCTACAATAATTTATTGCATGCTTCACCCCCTGTGAAAGTACTTGGTGAAGTTGATAAAACAACTGCAATATTAAGAGACTTACTCAATCCCTCTTTCAATAATATTTATGTAAATAATAATAAATTATTCGAGTATATTAAGGATTACCTCAGCAAGACAACTCTTGATGTCAAGCTTCTGAAATTATACAAAGGGAGAACCCCAATTTTTGAACATTTCTCAATAGAAAAACAAATCAAATCGGCTTTTGGGAAATACGTTACCATGGCGAGTGGCGCCTATCTCATCATTGAACATACTGAAGCTTTACATGTAATTGATGTTAACTCCGGGAATGCTTCACGCGCTGAAGACGACCAGGAAACAAATGCCATAAGGGTAAACATTGAAGCTGCTGAAGAAATTGCAAGACAATTACGACTCAGGGATATGGGAGGTATTGTTGTAATAGACTTTATTGACCTGAAAAGCGCCAATAACAGGCATATATTATATGAAAAAATAAAAGAGTTTATGGCAGACGACAGGGCCAAACACAATGTTCTGGCGCCAAGTAAATTTGGACTGGTACAACTAACAAGACAAAGAGTAAGACCGGAGATGGAGATAGAAACCAGAGAAAGCATACCTACCGGAAAGGGAGGTAGTCAGGAGGTGGAAGCCACTATTCTCCTCATAGACGCAATAGAAAGAAAGCTCGCAATCATTATCAATAAACACAAACCGGGAAAAGTTTTGTTAGCGGTGCATCCTTTTATAAATGCTTATCTGAAACAGAAGTTTTTTGCATATCAACGTAAATGGTTTAGACAATATAAGAAACGCGTTGAAATTGAACCAAGAACCAACCTGCCACTTATGGAATATCATTTTTATAACGGCAGGCAGGAAGAGCTGAGCATAGATTAATGCAGCTTAATAACTTTTATGAATAGATATTTATCATTACCAGTAATGAAAACCAAAATTTATACTGGCAAACAAGCGCTGGAAAAATGTATGCAGCTATGCGCCAAGCAGGAGAGATGTCATTCAGAGATCAGGAACAAACTGTTTAAGTGGGGCATATATAAAGATGATGCTGAAGCCATCATTGCAAAGTTAATTGAAGAAGGATTTCTGAATGAAACCAGGTTTGCGAAATCATTTACAAGGGGAAAATTCAGGATGAAGAAATGGGGTAAGAAAAAAATTGTAAGAGAATTAAGAAAACACAATATAAGTTCCAGCTGTATTCAGGCAGGTATGCTTGAAATTGAAGATGATGATTATATAAACACATTGAAGTCGTTGATATATAGAAGATTAAAAAATTATATAAGTGCTAATAAAAAGGAGAAACTAAAGCACATCAGGAGCACTTACAGGTATCTAGTTCAAAAAGGTTATGAAACCACACTCGTATCGGAATATCTGAAAGAATTCTGAATTTTAGTGTGCCTGTATTTATTAAGTTGATTTACAGGAGATAATATATTTTTTTATTGAAAAGATGAAAAAAAAATCAGAATCTATTTGCAGATTTAAACAAATTAATAATTTTGCTTCGCTTAGAAATCAATCAATAAATGTCGGTAAGGGTCAGGATTAAAAGAGGAGTTGATATCAAACTCAAAGGTGTTCCCGATAAAGTACTTTCTAACGCTCCGCTATCCACTGAATTTGCAATAAAACCCACAGATTTTCATGGTATTGTTCCCAGATTAATGGTCAAAGAGGGAGAAAGTGTAAAAACCGGCTCTCCCCTTTTTCATGACAAAGCGGATGAAAGAATAAAATTCACATCTCCTGTTAGCGGATCAATTACAGAAATAGTAAGAGGCGAAAAAAGAAGAATTTTAGAAGTCCGTATTAAAGCAGATGAAGAGCAAAGTTATGAGAGTTTCTCCATAGGTAACCCAAAAGATATATCCAGAGAACAGATTATTAAACTTTTATTGGATGCGGGTTTATGGCCGTTGATCAGGCAAAGACCTTATTCCATAATTGCCAACCCCGATGTCTCACCAAAATCAATTTTTATTTCCGCTTTTGACAGCAATCCCTTAGCAGCCGACAATGATTTCGTTGTTCATGGCAATGGAGAACTTTTTCAACTTGGTCTTGATGCGATAATCAAACTTACTGATGGTAAAGTACATTTAAATGTAAGATCCGGTGGAACAGCAAGTAAGGTTTTCCTCAACGCCAAGGGGGTGATCATCAATGAATTCTCAGGTCCTCATCCATCAGGAAATGTGGGTGTTCAAATTCATCATATTGATCCTATCAACCAGGGAGAACATGTATGGTATCTTACACCTCAAGATGTACTGACCATAGGAAGGTTTTTTAAAGAAGGCAGATTCAATTCTGAGCGAATTGTTGCATTGGGCGGTCCTTCCGTTTCAAAACCTAAATACTTTAAAACAATTATCGGTGCCTCTGCCAAAAGTATTATTGAAAGCAACATAAATGGTGATAATAACAGGATTATTAGCGGAAGTGTTCTGAGCGGTACAAAAATAGAACAAGATGGTAATATTGGTTTTTATGATACACAGTTGTCTGTCATACCTGAAGGAAATCACGAAGAATTTTTTGGCTGGTTGAGTCCAGGGCTAAGTAAATTTAGTTTATCCAGAACATTCCTTAGCTGGTTGATGCCAGGTAAAGAGTATTTTCTTAATACAAACCTGCATGGTGAAGAGCGTGCATTTGTGATGACAGGACAATATGAGAAAGTGTTTCCGTTCAATATTTATCCGGTTCAACTTCTGAAAGCAATTTTAATAGGCGATGTCGAACTAATGGAAAATCTGGGAATTTATGAAGTTGCACCTGAAGACTTTGCACTTTGTGAATTTGCATGTACTTCGAAAATAAATGTACAGGAAATAGTAAGGCAGGGCCTGGATTTAATACAAAAAGAATGTGGGTGATATGAAGATGTTCAGGAAAATGATGGACAAATTAAAACCGCCTTTTGAAGAAGGTGGCAAATGGCATAAATTCTTACCTGCATTCACAGCGTTTGAGACATTTTTATTTGTTCCTGCACATACAACAAACAAAGGTTCACATATCAGGGATGGAATTGACCTAAAGAGAACTATGATAGCTGTTGTTATTGCTTTAATACCTTGTATGTTGTTCGGAATGTGGAACGTAGGTCATCAGCATTACAGGGCAATAGGAGAATTAAGTAATATTGGAGATGGATTGTGGCTGAAATTGTGGTTTGGATTCTGCAGGGTATTACCTATTATTATTGTATCCTATGTTTTCGGCCTTGGAGTAGAGTTCATTTTTGCTATCATCAGGAAACATCAGGTCAATGAAGGTTTTCTTGTTTCAGGTCTTCTCATACCCCTTGTGATGCCTGTTGATGTTCCGCTATGGATGGTAGCAATTGCTACCATCTTTGCTGTAGTAATTGGAAAAGAAGTTTTTGGAGGCACAGGGATGAATGTACTTAACCCTGCATTAACGGCAAGAGCTTTCCTGTTTTTTGCCTACCCAACCAAAATGAGCGGTAATGTAGTTTGGACACACATTGGAAACGGCAACACCACAGTTGACAGCTTTACCGGTGCAACACCATTAGGAGATCTTGCCGGATTGATCAAGCTGGATGCAGGTTCTCAACAGCTTGATGCAATTATGGCTAAAGTACCAGGTATCATGGATTGTTTCTATGGTTGGATTCCTGGCTCCATCGGAGAAACCTCAGCTCTGGCATGCATACTCGGAGCAATTTTCTTGTTATTTACAGGCATTGCCAGCTGGCGTGTCATGTTCTCCATGTTTGCAGGTGGTCTTTGTATGGCTTTATTATTTAATGTTTGGGATGCCAATCCTTTCATGGCAGTAAACCCACTTCATCAATTAATGATGGGTGGATTTATGTTTGGAACTGTATTTATGGCAACTGACCCTGTTACATCATCACAGACCAACACAGGGAAATTGATATACGGATTTCTGACAGGTTTACTTGCAATCATGATAAGAGTGTTTAACCCGGCATATCCTGAAGGGGTTATGATGGCAATATTGTTTATGAATGTGATGGCGCCTTTAATAGATCATATTGTTATACAATCAAATATTAAAGGTAGAATGAAACGATTAAAAGCAGCTCAAACAGCATAATTATGGCATTCAATAAAGAACATACAGGTTATACTTTTCTCTTTGCTGTTATCATGGTAGTAATTGTAGGAGCCATACTTGCAATTGCAGCTATGGGATTAAAACCATTTCAACAGGAAAATATACGTCAGGAAAAAATGAAGAATATCCTGATGGCCATCAAAGTAATGGATATGTCATCTGATATGACGCAAGCACCTGAACTGTTTGAAAAATATGTTAAGGAGAGGATCAATCTGGATGTTTCTGGTAAGGTGATCTCTAACAATTCTGGACCAATTGACAGAAGCGATCCCTCCGATGCTTTCAATATAGATGTGGCTAAAGAATATAAAACATATATTAAACCTATAGTAACCAGGTATAAAAAGGAACCTGAAAAATTAAAAGAAGAATTGTTCAAACTAAAAGATGTTCACTACCCTCTTTTCAAATGTGAGAAAGAAGACAGTGTTTTTTATGTAATTCCACTCAGCGGAACAGGGTTGTGGGGTCCAATATGGGGATTTATGGGAATACAAGATGATATGAATACCGTTTATGCTGCAGTCTTTGATCATAAGACGGAGACCCCCGGGCTTGGTGCTGAAATCAATCAGAAATCTTTTCAAAAAGGATTTAAAGGGGAAAAGATATTTGATGATAATGGAAATTACACTCCAATTGTTGTTGTAAAAGGGGGAGCTGACCCAAATGATTTACATGGAGTAGATGCGATCACCGGTGGTACAATGACAAGTAATGGGGTTAGCGAAATGCTTAATAGGACGATCAGATTTTATGTCCCTTATTTAAAAAGTAATCAAAAATAAAATGCCTGAAGAAGCACAGGTCAATCATACTGAACAAGCCATGGAGAAGAAAAAGTCTTCTGAACAGTTGTTTTCTAAGAAAAACAGGAAGTTATTGAGTGATCCATTGAACAATATCAATCCTGTCACTGTACAGGTGCTGGGAATTTGTTCAGCTTTAGCTATTACTGTTCAGTTGCAACAGGCAATTGTAATGGGAATTTCTGTAACTGTAGTAACAATGCTTGGGAATTTTTTTATTTCATTATTAAGAAATTATATTCCAAACAGGATCAGAATTATAGTTCAACTTGTCGTGGTGGCAGCACTTGTAATATTAGTTGACCAAATTTTAAAAGCATTTGTTTATGATATTAGCAAAGCCCTTTCGGTTTTCGTTGGATTAATCATTACCAACTGTATAATTATGGGACGATTAGAAGCATTTGCTCTTGGAAACAAACCATGGCCTTCCCTGCTTGATGGTATCGGAAATGGGCTTGGATATGGGATGATTTTGATTTTTGTTTCTGTTGCCAGGGAATTATTTGGATCAGGAGCTATAAGTTTTCCCGGGATGGGTCAAATCAAATTTATTCCTCAAACTTGGTTTGATGCAGGATATATGAATAACAACCTGATGATTTTGCCTCCGATGGCGCTGGTGGTTGTAGGAATAATAATATGGATTCAACGAATAAAAAACCGTAGTCTAATAGAAAGTTAACAGAAATACTATGCAAGACTTGTTCAACATATTTATTAAAAGCGTGTTCATCGAGAACATGATTTTTGCCTATTTTCTTGGCATGTGTTCTTTTCTTGCTGTTTCTAAAAGTGTTAAAACTGCTGTAGGGCTTGGGATGGCCGTAATCTTTGTATTGGGATTAACCGTTCCGATTAATTACCTGCTTGAAAATTATCTTCTTAAAGAAGGAGCTCTGACATGGCTATCACAAGATTTTGCAACACTTGATCTGAGTTTTCTCAGTTTTATCATGTTTATCGCAGTTATAGCATCCTTTGTTCAACTTGTTGAAATGGTGGTAGAAAAATTTGCACCGGCTCTTTATGGAGCTTTAGGCATATTCCTTCCCCTGATAGCAGTTAACTGTGCAATACTTGGAGGTGCTCTTTTTATGCAAGAAAGGCAATATACATCAATTGGCCAGGCAACTATTTTTGGTTTTGGATCAGGCTTTGGCTGGATGATTGCCATTGTTGCAATTGCTGCGATCAGAGAAAAAATACGTTATTCAAATGTTCCTGCTCCTTTAAGGGGATTGGGAATTACTTTTATTTTAACAGGATTAATGGGAATTGCTTTTATGGCATTTATGGGAATTGAATTATAAGAAAAATGGGCACAACAATAATTATATCTGTTATTATTTTCCTATTAGTTGTTTTGGTCCTTGTTGGATTATTATTATTTGCAAAAGCCAAATTGTCTCCATCCGGTTTAATTAATATTAAGATAAACGGAGAAAAAACATTTGCTGTAAATGGAGGAGACTCTCTCTTAAGTACACTGGGCAATAATGGTATTCTCTTACCTTCAGCCTGCGGTGGTGGCGGAACATGTATCCAATGCAAGTGTCAGGTACTCAGTGGTGGCGGTGAAATCCTACCTACTGAAAAACCAAATTTTTCCCGAAAAGAAATTTCAGATCATTGGAGGATGGCTTGCCAGGTGAAAGTGAAAGAAAACATGGAAATCAAAGTTCCTGAAGAAGTATTTGGTGTGAAGAAAATGGAATGTGAGGTTGTTTCAAATTATAATGTTGCATCTTTTATAAAAGAGTTTATTGTTAAGCTTCCTGAAGGAGAACACCTTGACTTCAAGGCAGGAGGATATATACAAATAGATGTTCCTGAAGTAACTGTTGATTTTAAAGATATTGATATTACTGCTCATCCTGAAGAGCACCAAAATCCTATGGAATTTAAGAAAGAATGGGATGCATTCAAATTGTGGGATTTAAAAATGGTAAGTAATGAACCGATTGTGCGAGCTTATTCCATGGCCAACCATCCTGCTGAAGGCAATATTGTAATGTTAAATATCCGCATAGCAACTCCTCCATTCGACAGGGCAAAAAAAGGTTGGATGAATGTGAATCCAGGTATATGCTCAAGTTATGTTTTTTCCAGAAAGCCTGGAGATAAAGTGATGATTTCTGGCCCTTACGGAGAATTTTTCATCAATGAATCTGATGCAGAAATGTTATATATTGGTGGAGGAGCCGGCATGGCACCTATGAGATCTCATTTATTCCACCTGTTCAATACAGTTAAAACAGGAAGAAAGGTCTCTTTTTGGTATGGAGGACGATCAAAACGAGAATTGTTCTACCTCGAACATTTCCTGGAAATTGAAAAGAATTTCTCTAATTTCAAGTTCTTCATAGTTTTGAGCGAACCTTTACCCGAGGACAATTGGGTTGAAAAGAAAGACATTCATGATACTGAAGGTGATGGCTTTACGGGTTTTGTGCACCAAGCAGTGATTGATCAATATCTCAGTTCTCATGAAGCTCCCGAAGACCTGGAGTTCTATTTCTGTGGTCCGCCACTTATGAATAAAGCAGTTGTCAAGATGTGTGATGATTGGGGCGTTCCTCCTGAAAATGTCCGTTTTGACGATTTCGGAGGTTGATTTATTAGAAACACTTACAGTATTCTAATCTTACATTAGAATCCTCTTGATTTCATACTCGATTTTTTAATTCTTATTTCTTTATAGATTATTACTTTTGTATCGGGCAAGTCTTACACGACCAGCTCCTGTTGAACTCCCCCAGGCCCGGAAGGGAGCAAGGGTAAACGGTTGTAGCGGTGCGATGCAAGTAGCTTGCCCTTTTTTTATTATACTGCATATTAATACATTCGCTTCTTATGCAAATGATTATTTTTGAAAACTGGCATAATGAACCAATATCACATGAATTTAAAAGAGATCAAATATGATTGTAAATATTTTAAAGGTCATATTCCATGTGAACCAAATAAAAAACATAACCTGATTTGTGATTCGTGTGAAGAATATGAACAAATTAAAACGAGGGTGCTTATTATTAAACTTGGTGCCATAGGAGACGTTATTCGGTCAACACCACTGATAACTAAATTAAGACAATTGCACCCATCATGCCATATTACATGGTTAACGCTTACTCCTCAAATTTTGCCACCTGATGAAATTGATGAGATATTAAATTTGAATTATATTTCCTTATTTAAGCTCTCTCATTTGCAATTTAACATTGCAATAAATCTCGATAAAGACCCTGAGATATGTATGCTGATGTCAGATATTGATGCTGCAGAAAAATATGGGTTCACATGGAAAAATGGACATATTGCCTCTTTTAATGATGCAGCAGAAAAAAAACTACTTACAGGTTTGTTCGACTCTGTTTCAAAAAAGAACACAAAATCATATCTGGAAGAAATATTTGAGATTTGTGGTTTTAAATATGAAGGAGAAGAATATTTGCTTAATAAAAACATTCGACTGACAGAGAAATGGCAAAGATCATTGAAGAAAATATCAGGAAGCAACAAATTCATTATTGGATTAAACACAGGCTGTGGAGACAGATGGCCCACTCGTCTTTGGCCTGATGATTACTGGATTCAACTCATCCAACATTTAACTCAGAAAGGATACTTCTGCCTTTTGCTTGGTGGAGCAGCAGAAGATGAAAAGAATAAGATGATTTCACTAAAAACAGATGCTTATTATCCGGGCAATTTTTCATTGGAAGAATTCATCTCTTTAAGCTCAGTTTGTAACCTCATCGTAACACAAGTTTCTATGATGATGCATATTGCTACAGGGCTAAAGAAAAAACTTGTATTGATGAACAATATCTTCAACAAACATGAATTTGAGCTATTCGGTCGGGGTATCATTATTGAACCTGAAAGTGGTTGTGACTGTTATTATGGAACAACATGCAAAAGAGAATTAAACTGCATGAATGATATCAACAGCGAAACGGTTGCAAATGCTGTTTTTAACTTAATTCCCTTAGAGTGAGAATTGCTTACTTATCAACTTTTTATCCTTTCAGAGGCGGTATAGCTCAATTTAATAAATCATTATATCAGGCTTTAGCACAACAAGGTCATGAAGTAAAAGCATTTTCATTTAAAAGACAATATCCTGCATTGCTATTCCCTGGAAAATCCCAGTTTGTGGCTGAAAGAGATTCTTCGGATGAAATAATGGCTGCAAGAATATTGGACTCAATAAATCCAATTAGTTTTAAAGTTACCGCAAAAGAAATTTCAGCCTTTAATCCTGATGTGCTGTTGATGAAATATTGGATGTCTTTTTTGGGATACTCATTAGGCAATGTTGCAAAACGATTAAAAAAAACCAGCAAGATTATCACAATATTAGACAATGTAATTCCCCACGAAAAGAGATTTTTTGATTCATTTCTAACGAAATATTTTTTAAAACAGAACGATTGTTTCGTTGCAATGAGCGATTCGGTTGAGAAGGATTTATACACTTTGATGCCTCATGCAAAATGTTTAAGAATTGACCACCCATTGTACGATCATTTTGGCGAAGGGATCAAACAACAAGAAGCCAGAAATAAGCTTGGAGTTGAAGCAGCAAAAAAAACAGTTTTATTTTTTGGAATTATTCGTGCATATAAAGGACTGGATGCATTGATCAGAGCTTTTGACAAACTGGATGATTCTTACCAGCTAATAATTGCAGGCGAATGTTATGAAGACATCAGCACATACAAACAATTAATCGAAAAATCATCTGCCGGAAACAGGATATTTCTTTTTGACCAATACATCGCTGACGAAAATGTCAGCACCTTCTTCTCGGCTGCAGATGTATGTGTGCTCCCTTATCGTTCTGCCACTCAGAGTGGTATTATTTCAATATCCTATCATTTTAATGTTCCAATTATTGCTACTGATGTTGGTGGACTCAAAGAGAGCATATTGTTTCCTAACCCAACCGGTCTGGTCGTTCATTCTCCTGATCCGGAACTAATTGCCAAAGCCATTGTTAAATTTTTTTCAGAACACTTAGGACAAATGTTCAAACAGAATATCCAATTATTGAAGGAAAATAAATCATGGTCAGGATTCGCTTCTTCAATGATTGATTTCATTAAAGAAATTGACTAAATAAACCGCAATACTAAGTAGCAACAATCATAATAATTATTTGTTTAGTTTCAGGTATAAAGATTTAGATTTCCCATCCTGAGTGCAT
>CAZUDW010000062.1:11711-17731 GCA_964619305.1 uncultured Flavobacteriales bacterium | reverse complement strand
TTTTAGAACCAGCATGCCCCAAAAGATTTTGAATGTTCCTCAGGTCGTTCCCGGTTACCGGGGATCGGGATGGGTTAGTCGATTGTGGGTATGTGCCTTTTATAGTGGCAAATATCCACAGAATCTATCTAATTCAAACCATTTATAATTAATATCTATATGGTTATTATCGATAAAGATAATTCCATATAAGCTCTGAGACTTTCCAAATAAAGAAAATAAATAACTCTCTATGCCATTGATTTGTAAAGAGCTTAGAATCTTTATTTCACCCATATCATAATCACCCCAAGTTGCTGCGATTAGTTTCCCTTTATAAAAAAGATATGACTCTGTCGTATTTAAGAACGAGCATATATAAAACTCATTAATTCTTTTCACCTTAAAGTCATTAAAGTTAACCACCCCATTAAAATATTCCTTATATTCTTTAATATCTCTAAAAATACCTTGATTAGTAAGTTTGAATTTATAGGAAAGTGATCTGGCCTTATTATAGGACATACTATAATCAACAATAGGATTTTGATAACCAGTATCAATAGTAAATATGGAAAACAAATTACAGCTATCAATACTTGATTCAGTAATTGATTTCATACTATCAATTTGTATTGAATCGAGTATTGATATACCACAATAACCTAAATCTATTGAATTACATAGTTCATACTGTGTAAAATTGTAGCATTCTTCTTCGCAAATATCAGTCGCAGGTATACATCTTAATGTATCTTTTATAAATTCAGCATATGAGAAATTATTATTACCAATTATGGAAATCCTTTGTATCTTATGTTTACCTATAATACTCGGCTGCCCGTCATGTAATCCAATATACGATGCCAGTCTTATTTGAGAAAAAGTATTTATTGTAACGAAGATGAAAAAGAAACAACTCGATATGTATGATTTATGTCGGATTTTCATTTTTAATGAATCAATTTTATATAGTTCTTTGTTGGCATTATCGAGCAGCTATACGCAGTATTGTATGTATTTTTTCTATAGTTGTGCTTATTGTTTAACTTAAAATTCATTTTAATAAACCAAAGTTACTGTTTTATTAACTAACCAACTTATCCAAATGGCTTTGTGTTAACATCTTATACAGGCATAAGCCAGAACTAAAGAATAAACATAAATAAAAAAGGGTAGTAAAATATTAAAGTAAGCCCCTGCTAAGGATTTGTGCTGTGGAAGCGATAAAAACCGTATGCCTGTTTTATTTCTTTTTTAGAGGAACAAGGATGGTTGTAGCAATATAATCTGAGTATTGGTTGAGCATACTGGCAATTTTTGCATTCCAGATGGCTTGCTCTTCTATGTCTTTTGAGTGATTGGTTTCTTTGTCGTATTTACGCTGTTCTTCCACGCATTCTTCCATGATCTTATTGTAAATATCAGGAATGTCTTTTTGCAGATTATCCATAGTGAAATCATGCACAGACAATGATTTGCGGAGTTTGCGGGTATAACTTTCACCAATGTCGAAATGACCTTGTTCGTGTTGGAGCAGATCATCTGTTATCTGATCTTTCTTTACCCATGATTTTAAGGTTTCAACATAAGAGAAAATATCAAAAACAAGGGTATCATGTTCAAGATGTGTGTTGTATTTAACCGCCCAATGCGTTTCTGCATCATAGGGGCTTTCTTTTTGCTCTTGAGCTTTGAAGTTCTCCCATTGCAGAGGCACGGTATCATTCCAAAGAATTATATCCTGCCCATTTGCAGACAAGCGGAAAGAAGCAATGATCAATATCAACAGAAGTGAACGCATGGAACAGAAAATTCAAAGCGAATATATTGCTTTATTATTGTATTACTCTTCATAGAAATCCCTGAGTTGTTCGCGGTAAGCATTGAAAATATTGGACTTTGAAACGAATCCAACATAGATTCCATTGTCAACCACCGGGAGATTCCATGCACGCGTATTTTCAAATTTTTTCATCACGGTTTCCATATTTTCAGAGATATCAATATGCGTGGGGGCAACGGTCATGATGTCTTCTACATGTGTGGTATCATATAAATTTTTATTAAACATAATGCTTCTTATTTCATCCAGAAAAACAACACCTAAAAAATGATTTTGCTTATCGAGTACCGGGAAAAGGTTTCTTTTGGAACGGGCAACAACTTGCACAACTTCTCCTAAAGTCATATTAGGGAAAACGGGAAGGAAATCTTTTTCAATCTGTGAAACAAGGTCAAGCAATGCAAGCACTGCCTGGTCCTTGTGATGGGTAATTAATTCGCCTTTTTTTGCAAGTTGCAAGGTGTAAATAGAATGAGGAAGGAATACCTTCACGGTTGTATATGAAATAGCAGCTACAAGCATCAAAGGGAGGAAAAGCTCATAATCACCTGTGATTTCGGCAATCAGGAAAATGGCTGTAAGCGGGGCATGTAATACGCCAGCCATCAAACCCGCCATACCAACCAGTGCAAATGTTGTGGTTGACAACTCAGCCACACCATCAAAAACATAATAATTGGTCATGGAAGCAAAAATGAACCCCAAAACGCTTCCAAGGAATAAAGTTGGCGCAAAAATTCCTCCGATTCCACCACTACTGAAAGTGAGCGACATGGCAATAACCTTTGCGAATGCGATGATGATCATAATCAACATCACAACAGAAAACTGATCATGGAATGAATAGAAGAAACTATTCTCTAATATCTTTTCATATGAACCACTGATAAGACCATTGACAGACTGGTAACCTTCACCGTATAATGCCGGAAAAAAGAAAATCAGCGAACCGAGAAGAATGCCTCCTATGGTTGCTTTGAGATAAGGGCGGTCTATACCTTCAATCCGGTGGGAAATATAGAAGTAGGCTCTTTCAAAATAAATTGAAAAAAATCCTGTGATTACACTGAGCAGTAAGAAGAAAGGCAGATCGGATATGCTGAAACCCTCTTTAAAAGATAAGTGGAACAGTACATCATTTCCCAAAAGTAATCTTGAGGTAATTGCTCCTGTGGCTGATGCGATTAGCAATGGCACCAGGGATCTGAAAGTCAGGTCAAGCATTATTACTTCAATGGCAAATACAATGGCGGCAATGGGCGCTTTAAATATGGCTGCCAGTGCAGCAGCAGAAGCACAACCTATCAGCAAAGTCTTTGTTTTATAATTCAGTTTCATTAACTTGCCTAAATTGGCACCGATAGCAGCGCTGGTACTCACCGTTGGTCCTTCCAGACCTACCGATCCACCGAAACCAACTGTGATGGCACTGGTAATAATAGAAGATATCATGCTTCTCTTCTTCATCATGCTTTTTCTTCTGGAAATGGCATAGAGAACATTAGGTACCCCATGTCCCACATTTTGCCTTAAAATATATCTGGAAATTGTAACTACCAGAAGGATACCTGTAATCGGATAGATGAAATACAGGTAATTATAATAATTGTGTTCAAAACTACTGGTAAGTACGTCCTTAATAAGAAAAACGGAATTTTTGATTGCAACAGCGGCAAGACCGGCAATGAATCCTATCAACATGCTTAACAGAAGCACAAAGTACTTCATTGGCATATGATGACCACGCCAGATAATAAACCTCTTTACTAATCTTCTATATTTCACAACCTTATCCAGCTCAGATAAGAATGTGCAAAGTTGTAATAATTACAATTATTATCAGCTTAATACCGGGAAAATTTAAAAATATCAGACCATAAATTTTACCCGTAAATAAAGCTTAGTTAGTTACAGAGTCTTTTGCAAGAGAATCGCCTGAATCGAGAATTGTTTTGGTTGTATCTTTCTTAGTGGAATCGTTGGCAGGTTCTGCGTTATTTATCTCTTGCTTTTCTGTCTCTACCGGGGTTTCAACAACTTTTGCTTTTTGTATGGATTGCTCTTGTTTTGGATGTTCGGTTGTTTTTCCTGATGTGTTTAAAAATTTGTCTTTAAATAGATAACCGACTACACATAAAGCTATAATAACTACAGCAACGATGCCTATGATAATAAATTTTTTGATAGATTTAGATTTGTCGGCTTTTTTAGCTTTTGCATTTGTAGCTTTTACATTTGTTGATGTATCTTTTTTTGCAGAAGCAGGAACTCCTCGCTTCCTTTTAGGCGCTTGTCCATGACTGTAATTGGCCCGCAGGTGAGCCATAACTATATCTTCTTTCCCTTTAAATTTATCTGTTATTTTGGTAGTGAACTTGAGTTTCTTTGGATTGTGTTCCGCAAAGAAATCATTCAATTCTTTTTTAAAATCACTTTTAGAAGTTCCTGCAGGTTTAGCATGCGGAGTGGTGTTTTCAGACTTATGCTGGTTATTATCTTTGGTGTTTTTCTCCATTCCTTCGTTTTCAATCTTATTCATAACATCTGTTTTAAAGAAACGACCAAAGTAAAAAAAATATTTTAACTGTCGGCAACATGCATTATTAACAGAATTACTTTATATCTTACATAGGAGTGGAGCAGATCAATTTGAGTTTTTACAGGAAAATGATGCTTGGTACTTTTACATTATAATATAAAAAATTATGAGAGCATTAAAATATAATGACAGGAATAAACAAACTACTGATTTAAATTGCCGGCAGTGTAAGATCAATAACTTGTTTAAGAGTGAATATCATTCGAGCATCATTTATGCCAAACATATACAGGAAAGCGTACTGCCAAAGCCGGATATATTCAATTCGGTATTTCAAAAATCATTCGTTTTATATCAGCCTAGAGATGTGGTGAGTGGTGATCTGTACTGGTTTTCTATCAAGAATGGAAAGATCATCATCTCCATGATAGACTGCACCGGGCATGGGGTGCCTGGAGCTTTATTATCTATGATTGCCAATAATCTACTCAACCAGATTATAAACGAAAAGAACCTTACATGCCCTTCA
The DNA here is from genome assembly GCA_964619305.1 of uncultured Flavobacteriales bacterium. Classification (GTDB taxonomy): domain Bacteria; phylum Bacteroidota; class Bacteroidia; order Flavobacteriales_H; family CAZUDW01; genus CAZUDW01. The sequence goes on along the minus strand of CAZUDW010000062.1, from coordinate 12,838 downwards.
AATATTCTGTCTGAACTGAACAGGGGTTTAAAAAGAACATTCAACCACAATACAAACGGGGCCGACACACATGATGGTATGTCAATAGCGGTTTGCTCATTTGATCTTTCTTTTAATAACATGATCTTTTCCGGTGCGGACATGCCCGTTTATATTTTGAGAGAAGATAAAGTTGAAAAGAAAAGAGGTGATAAATATGCGATAGGAAAATTATCTCACGGGAATCATTTTTTAGATAATTATTTTGATCTTCAACCTAATGATAGGGTATATCTTTTATCTGATGGATTATTTGATCAGTTTGGTGGACCGGAGGACAGAAAGTTTATGGAGAGGAGGTTTACCGATTTAATTCGGTCACATAGAAATATGGAGATCAACGAGCAGGGTACACTTATAAATAAAATATTCCTTCAATGGAAAGGGAAACAAAGACAAACCGATGATGTTACTGTCATTGGGATTGAAGTGTAAAACACAAATTAAATATTATATGAGCTAAGATCAGCGATACAAAATGTTGGATTAAAGCTGCACTATTTCAACCTCGAGTCCATACCTGAGAAGTTTGCTTTCATGCACTTTTAAAGTGTTTAACTTTCCGGTTTTAACAGGGCATTTCCCTTTATAATGAGCAATTGTAGCACATTGCTCTGCTTGTAATATATCATGTTTACATATTTTAATTAGACATTCGATCACATGTTCAAATGTGTTGAAGTCATCATTATATAAGAGTAAAACATATTTAATATTATCTGTCTCATTTTCAAAAAGACTTGTATCCCGCTTTGTGGATTCATCATGTTTGTACTTGTCACTTAAATAAAGCGTCATTATTCTTCAATTATTTCAAGAGCTTCTTCAACATCAACAATTTCTCCATTTGAAACTCCAATTTCATGTGCAGAATGAAGCCCCAATTGCACAATCTCATTTTTAAGAGCTTCTGCATTTTCGTAATTTTCAAACTTACCAAAAGCATAGACAGTTAACCCGTCTGAATTTTCAAGACGTTCAACGCCATTATGGGAGAGTTCAAGTATCACTGCGGCTTCTTCTATGGGAACATCTCCATCATATGGACCGACCTGTACACTGAGATACGTTGTTGATTTAGCCGTATT
>CAZUDW010000062.1:0-11611 GCA_964619305.1 uncultured Flavobacteriales bacterium | reverse complement strand
GTTTCCGTATTGGTCTTATTTATGGTAACATTATTATTTGCTGTATTTTCATTGGAATTAACATGTTGATTTATCATCGCAATCGCTTGTGCTATTGAAATTCTTTTTCCATTGTAATAAGCAGTGATAAAAGCATCGGTAATTCCACTTCTGATAATACGATTCCGTGCTTCTGATGCTTCCTGTGGTGATTTGTATTGTCCTGAAGTGTATCTATAATATCCTTCTGGTGTTCGTTCCATTTTAATATTAGAAATGCCATGTAATTCAGCATTACTAACTGGTTTTGAAAAGACTCCGATCTGGACTGTGAAGTAAAGACCATCAACATTATTAGTCAAATTTTCAAATGGAGTGGGGGATGTGGAAGTCTCATTATTTACTGCATTATCTTCTGAAGTTTTGGATGAAGAGTTATTTACAGTTTTCTCCGTATTTGTATTATTAAATGAAGAGGATGTTGTTCTGTTTTCAGGAATAGATGAAGTATGTTCTTCCGTTGACGCAAGTGTATTGTTATCTGTAACTGCAACATCCGATTCTGAGGTAGTAATATTGTTGACAGGAACACGATCCCCATTTAAGTATGCAACAACAAAGGCATCATTATATCCAAGTGATCTTATCTCATCCTTTGCTTTATCTGCACTTGCAAAACTTCTGAATCTTCCTGCCTGGTATCTTGTGATTCCGTCACTTTTCTTTTCGGCAGTGATAGGACTAAATCCTTTGAAAAGATCTTGTGGAATAGGATTCCTGAAAGCGCCAACCTGCACTTTATAAACCATGCCATTACTTGTTTCATTAACCACAGGTATTGGGTGAGTTTCGTTATAAATTGAAATTGTTGCCTCTAATGTTTCAAATGCTTCTTCTGCAGTAGATTTTGTTTCAGAAGAATTAGTTACTGTTTCTGTTATCGCATTATAAATTGTATTGTCGGGAACTGAACCATCGTTTAAATTATCAACGGTTATCTCGTCAGAAGCGTTGGAAGTATCATTCTCAACTAAAGTCATTTCCTGGTCTGAATTTGAATTATCAACAAGCTTATTGTCTGAACTGTCTATAACTACTTCTGATGTTTCTTCTGCAGAAGATTTTGTTTCAGAAGAATTAGTTGCTGTTTCTGTTATCGCATTATTAATTGTATTGTCGGGAATTGAAACATCGTTTAAAGTATCAACGGTTATCTCGTCAGAAGCGTTGGAAGTATCATTCTCAACTAAAGTCATTTCCTGGTCTGAATTTGAATTATCAACAAGCTTATTGTCTGAACTGTCTATAACTACTTCTGATGTTTCTTCTGCAGTTAAATTCACAGAGTTATAATTATTGTTTAAATTATTCTCAGTAATTCTTTCAGTAGAACTTGTAAGTTCTGTACCCTTTGAGGATTCAACAGAAGTTGCAGTGTCCTTATCTTCTATGTGTGTGCTTGAAGTGGTTGTAGCAACAGCAGTTAATAAGTTTATCTTGTCTTGCAAATCTGCCAGGTTCTCTTTTGACCTCTCATTTAATAATGCAGCTTGGTCATTAACCTTGTCTGCTATGCTTCTAATAGAATCAGCTGAATGGATTTGTTTATCTGCTTGATGTTGAAACTGGTTTGCTTTTTCAATCTGCATCTTTTGTTTCTGTGGGTTTGATTCGTTTGAAGCTGCTTGCCTGAGATTCTCTGAAAGTTCCAGTTGAAGTTTACCTGAATTTTCAATCTCTGAAGATTGTTGGTATAACACATCGGCCTGTTTGAATAATTTTTGGGCAGCATATTGTTTGATTGCATAGTTTTTAAATTCCGGGGAATTTTTGACCCATTCCTTTCCAACATCGTCAAGTGAAATAGCATCTTTTGGTAAATTAACAACTTTATATGCTTCTTCAGTATTCATGGAGATAATCCGCCCTTCGGTTAAGCGCATTTCGTCTGCCAGTTCAAGAGCGGCATCAGCCTTTTCTTGTTTTTTATCAGCTATTTGATTTAACTCAGCAATCTGATCGAACAGTATTTGCTTTTCTTTTTTCTTCTTTATTGTTGCAATGCTATCATTCAATATTTGAGCTTTGTTTAATGCTATATCTGCTTCTTTTTGTAACTGTTGGGCATATTCTTCCTGTTTTTCAGATTCAGTCTTGCTACCCAAATTCAGAAGTGCATTATTGTCGGCTCTTTGTATTGCTTCAGCATATTCAGAAGCAAATTTTGCTTTAGAACGGGCGTCAGAGGCTTCTTTATATTTCATTTCAGATTCAGCAAGTAGATTCATTTTTAATTTTTTGTTCTTCACAATGGCAGCACTGTCTTGTAAAGCTTTTGCCTCAGAACTTAAACGGATAGCTTCATTATTGCTGTTGTTTGATGTTTCAATCCATTTATTTACTTCTGCATGAGTTGTTTCATCCAAAAAAGGGAGTGGACTTTCCAATGATGAAGATTCTTTTATATCAGCAATTGTCGGGTTTTCATTGCTAACCTTTTCTTCAGTTCTATTCAATAAAACAAAATCATTTTCAATGGAGTTGTTTTTCTCTTCTAACCGATCCTCTAATTCTGCTATTCTGGTTTCTATTGCTTTTTTTTCATTCCCGTTAAGAGTATTTGTATTTCTATTATTTAATTCAGCGATCTCATTTGAGATTTCTTTAGCCCATTCCTGATTTAGTTTTGTGCGAGCAACTGCTCTTTCATATTCATCATCAATGTTCTCAATTTTAGTTTCACGGGATTTAAAATTTTCGTCATATGTGAAAACGGGGAGTTCAACTTTCATAGTTGCAGATGAGTCACCATCTGAAATGCTTTCATTATTATTTGACGCACTTGTTTCTGATTCATTGTTTTGTCCGGAAACATTTGAAACAATATTCTCTGTGTCAGTATGTGCAGTGGTTGCATGATTTGCGATTGCATAATAATTTTCAGTTTCCGTTTCCTGCTTTTCGAGACGATTCTTTAATAAATTAATTCTGTCATCAATTTTTTGTTTTTCAGCCCCTGTAAGAGAAATGGATAAACTTTCTAAATCTCTGATTTCCTTTCTTATATCTTTTGATAATGCTTCGCTGATCTCAGCCTGTTTAACAGCTCTTTCTTCGGGATCTTCAATTTTTAAAGTCTCAGCCATCTGCCTTTCATACTTCGATGTGTATTCCGAACCGTTTATTTCAGTTGTTTCTGTAGTCGAAATAATTGTTTTACTTGTTTCTAACTTAGTCAATAAATCTGAAATACTATCATATTTCAGATCAATAACTTCTTTAAAGTCAGTCAATTCTTCTATTTGATTTTCAAGTTCTTTTTTGTCTTTTTTCTTTTTGGTGGATTCTTTTTGTTGCTGCAATTCCGATATGTTGTTGTCAATCTCTGTTAACATTTGACTGTAAACAGCTTCTTGCGCAGTTACCTTTGCATGGTTATCAGCAATTTCATCGGCTTTTAAAAGATCATTTTTATAAGTTTCGACAATAACTTCCTTTGCAGATGATGAAGTGTTTTGATAGGTGTTGTTATTTTCTGCGTGAACATCTATTTCAGATTGTTTAGTTTCATTAGAGATAATTTCTTTGTTATTTGTTGTATCTTCATTATAAGCTACTGCTTCATTTTGAATATTATCAATTTTGTGTTGGAGTAATACTTTATCTGAATTTGAAATCCGTTCAATATTTTTATTTGTTTTTGATTGTTGGGATATATCAGCAAGAAGTTCAGTTTCAGATTCAAGATCAAATGCGGCCTTGTCAAGATTATTGGCTATGATAAAAGCATTTTTTTCATCCTGTTTAATATCTGCTAAATCAGAATTCAAAACATCAATTTGTTCTTGTATTTCTTCCCGCTCTTTCTTTTTGTTGGATTTTTTAGCTTTTAATTTCAATTCTGCTAACTGTGATTCAACTTCTTCTCTCTCATTTTTTAATTTATTAGCATAGGCATATTGTTTGTCTGCCGCTGCTCTTTTAGTGATTGCTTTTTGTTTAGTCGCTGAATACTCGGCATCAATTCCCTCAGCAGGATTATCCTGATTTTCAATAAATTCTTTTAATCGGTTAAGTTTTTCTAATGTTGCTTCAGAAGAAGTTTCGTTTACTGCTGACTCAAACTCTTCTGCATATTTTTGAGCGTTAGATGCTTCTTTTTGTTTTTCGCTTGCCTGTTGTTCAAGTTTTTTTGCGATCTGATAGATAGAAGCCGCTTGTTTTGCATTATCAGCTGATTGTTTTTTCAACTGGTTTGCATTCCTGATCATTTCTTGTCTTTCATTCACATCAGACATTTCCATTGAAGAAGATAGCAGTTGATCTGCTTTTTCTTTTGATGCTATAGCTGTTTCACTTTTGTTTGCAGCTACATTGAATGCGACATCTGCCTGTGTCCGAATAGAGTCAGCTTCCTGTTGAAGGGTTTCAGCATTCTGATAAGCTGATGTAATAATACTGGAAGTTGAAATCTCTGTATTGGTTAATTCCTCTGTGTTATTCTTAGATTTGTTTGATGCTAATGCGTTTTTTTCACTACTTGCAACAAGATCTTCATCAAGAATGGTTGTGCGTTTATATTGCTCTTCATTTACGTTAAGTTCAGACTTCTTTTTGTAAACATCTGATGCGAGCAATTCCAAATCGCTTTCTACAGGTTTTTTATTAAAGAAGTTGTTGATAGTCAATTGTTCCTGACCGTTTTTAGATACCAGTTTTATTTCCTGATATAAGGGTTGAAAATCCTTTAATTCAGGTATATCAACAGTTCCAACATATGCGACAGGGCTGGTACTGGATTCTACGATAAATTTATATTTTCCTGAACCGGGCACATTGATAAGATAAGATCCATCTTTATCATCCGTATTAAATTCACCGGCAATCTGGCCGGTTGCCTCATCTTCAACTGTGATCTTTGCAGATTTCGTATTGTCTGCATAGAACTGACCTTTAATTATTTTCAGACTCAATGGCACCCTTTTTACTTTTATATTATATACATTGACTTTCCCGGGTATACTGGCTCTGTCAGAAGAAAAAGATGCTTTACTTTCTTCTTTATTTGTCACAAATAAGTAATCGTCAGCAGGAGTGTTTATTGCAAAATCCTGATTTACAGGAACGCCCCACTTATCTGCAACAGCATCATAATATGATTTAAAAATATCGTAACCACCCATACTGTTGTGTCCGGTTGATGCAAAATAAAATACATCACCACCAGGATGTAAAAAAGGAAAGTCTTCATCATAAGGCGTGTTTATCGGACTTCCCATATTGGCAGGTTTACTCCAATTACCATTAGGAAGTCGCTTAACCATAAAAATATCGCGTCCGTTTTTCCCATTTTCTCCATAGCTGGAGTAATAAATTACAGATGCACTATCGTCCAGATACATGATTGAATTATCTTCATGTTTCTTGTCATAGGAAGTTTTAAACTCATCTGGTTTCCTTATAAGCTTTCCTCCATAATCACTTAAATCGTAGGATTTATAAAAATCTTCAACACTCATTGTTTTTTTATCACTAACAATTAAATCAGTCAGTGTTCGGAGTAATTTCCTTCCATTCTCGCACATTTCGATTTGCCGATCTGTCTGCAATTCTGTAATTTCTCTGAGCTTGCTTTTTTCCTTGAATTTCCTGTAATTATCTATTGCTTCAGTGAAGCGATAATTAAGATGATATGCCTTTGCGAGATAATAAAATACCCGGGGATCAGTGTTTGGCCGTCCAGCAGCATATTCTAAAAACCTGATTGACTCAGTTTTATCGGCACTACAAATCAGATTACAAACTCCATATTTAAAGTTGTAGTTAGCATCGTTGGGATATAGACTGAGAAGTTCTGAAAAAAGAGGTAAAGCAGAGACAAAGTCCTTTTCTTCAAATAACAAATCAGCATGTTTCTTCAGATCCTTTTCAGATTTATATGCTGTTTGTCCATAAATGACTAAAACCGGCAATAATTGAATTGCAAAGATCAATATGTATGTAATACTTTTTCTCATTCTTCCATTTCTTCGTCATCTTCATCAGGATGGACTGAGCGTTTTATATTTAATCGGATTCTTGCTCTTGATTCCTCCCTTTTCAGTAATCGCTCTATGTTCTTTTGATGTGTTATTAGTGTTAATATAGAAATAAATAAAGAAAATATGATCAATGATGATACTGTCTCATGATAAATAAAAAGTAAAATTAAAGGAAACGAAAGAGCTGCACAAATGGAACCGAGAGAAACGAAGCGAGTTGCTAAAAAAACAATAAGAAATACAATCAAAGCAGCAATCGCTGCTTTTGGGTGAATTGCAATCATAAGCCCTAAAAGGGTTGCAATTCCCTTTCCGCCTCTAAAGCCTGCATAAACAGGAAAAATATGACCTAAAAGACTTGCCACACCAAGTGATAATTTAAAGTTCATTAAATAGCTTTGACTAAACAAAGAAACATCAAAAATATAAGCAATATTCACAGCACTCCATCCTTTAAGTACATCGATCAACAAAACTGCAATGCCAGCTTTTTTACCTAGTACTCTGAAGGCATTTGTGGCTCCTGAATTACCACTTCCAAACTCCCTGACATCCAGGTTATAAAGTATCTTTCCAATCCAAACAGCTGAGGGGATCGAACCTAAAAGATAGGCACAAACCAGTGCTGATATACCGCCCCAATCAATCATTCTCCAATGGTTTCGTACTGTTTTAAGAACCTTTGCTTCTTAATCTCAGAACCAATCATATAGGAATAAGGAGCCTCTCCCTTTTTATGTTTATATTTCCTTTTATCAGATTTGACTTCTTTAATAATTGAGTTAAACTCTTCGTCTGACGAAATTGCCTGCATAAGGTTACGTTGGTAGCTGAAGAAATACCACTGTCTGGGTTCAAGTTCCAGGTAGATATTAATAATGTCTCCACTTCTTTTTTTAATGATTTCTACATGCCCGTCAACAAACTTATTGACTTGTTTTTTTAGTATATTACCAATGCCAATTCTCCCAAGTGATTGATATGAATTGGTTTTTTTATCCCATTTCATTTTAAGTGAATTAATAAAAATCGACTTATTAAGTTCTGCAGGGAACTTCTTGAAAGAACCGTATAGGTTCATATCAGTAATTGCTTTATCAGCTTCAACTTTACCAATCAGGTCTGTAATTCCTTTTAAATAAACTGGTCTATCAAAATCAGTAGGATCAAGTTCTTCATTATCTGTCATTTTTTTAGCCATTTTCTCAAGTGCTTTATCTGCAAAGAAAAAATCAATTGAAAGCAATAGTTCAAGTGCAGTTGAATCCATTTGCAAAAACTGTGAGATATTACCTACTGGTTTCAGTTTAACCTGGCCCAGTTTGGTTCCGAAAGATAATTTTCCTTCGCCATATACTTTGCATTTTTGAGTGTTTAAACTGAGATAATTGCCAGGCAACGACATCTCATTGAGCTTTTCCATGTTGGATATTTTATACTCTTTGTCGTTTTTATCATAAAACATGAAACCTGAAACGCTTAATATTTCAGGATCAGTACTTTTGCCCACCTTAGAAGCGAATGCAGTATAAATATGTACTGAATCTTTTGCTAATCTGATCCCTGCGGATAGCGGATTCTTATTTGCATCAATGATCAATGTATCAATTGGAATATATATTTCAGTAGGATCAATTTCAGCAGTAAAAGCAAACCAGCTTATAGGTATAGAGGTGCATTCATGAAAGATACGTGTGAGACCGGAAAATGTAAGATAGGGATTACTGGCACTAAGCTTTATATCTCCTTTAAATTTAAAAGCAGGACTTAATATAAAAGACATTTCTTCTGTTATTGTTCCGGTTGCATATGTCTGAGCTGTTGTATCTACTGCAACATTATTAAAATGGATCATTTGTGTTCGTTTATTTTCATCAATGTAATCATAATCCCCAGAACCTATATAATTTTTCCTTGCAAGTATGTTTACAGTTGCATTATAGATGTTGTGATATTGAGTTACAAAGTTGGCAAGAATGCGTGCGTTTTCCAGAGTTCTGATTTTGGCATGTTTATCAACTATGATTTTAGAACTATCAGGATATATCATTGCATCTGCCACCTGGATGTACTTGACTTCATTTGCATATATAATACTGTGATTTACATCGAATTTAGCTGCAGGTGAGAAGAATGTAAGGGAATCCTGATCTGGATGAACTGAGATAAATTTAGCACCTTCAAGTTGTATGTCTTTCTGAGCACCTGTTGTAGCTTTAACATCAGCAGAGAGTTCAATATCGTTACTTTCCATGTACCATGTAAACTTATTCATAAAAGCAATATATTGATTTTCAGGGAAGTCAATAAAAGAGCCACTGCCATTAGACAGGAACTCTCCTTTACGGGTTTGAAAATCCACATGTGCTTTATAGTCGTTTGTTGAAAAAGCCAACTTCTTTTCTCCGTCCATGAGTGCTTTGAGCCTGAAGTCAGCAGTATCAGAATCAAATTCCTTGAATTTAAATTTAATGAGTTGAGCCTCAAGTTCTGCATCTTCAAATTCAAAAACTCCTTTTCCACTTATCCCTGAGGGTCTTAGCATAAGAGAACCATGAAGCTTTGATTTACCATCATAAAATGTTAAAGGCTGATCTATCTCTTTTACTTTGAGAAAATCCTTGTATGGTCTCCAGAACACTTCGACATTCTTACCCCATACAGGTGGATATTGAGGCTCTTCAATTTGTTCTTCATTAATAAAACTCTGTGCTATTGCTGACATTGAATCGGGATAGAAAATAAAATTATCAGATTGAGTAGTGGATTTGATATAATTTAAAACACCATCACCCCTTAAACCTTTGTTGCTGAGTTGAATAGTCTTTTTAAATATTCCTTTTTCTTTATAAACGGGATAACCGGATTGAGGAGTTCTTCTTGAAAATCCAAGAGAACGGTCTGGCATTAGAGTAAGTGTTTCATTGAATTCCGGAAAAATATCAGAAGACTGAAAACGTCCATCAAATCTTAATTGAGAATTAGTAAAGTTATCCAAGCTGTCAAACTTAAAGGGAACCAATTCAAAAAAGAATCTGTCTCTTGAATATACTCCTTTACAAATGCTTCCCTTATCATAAAAAACATACGATTTGTTCTTAGAAGTAAAAATCGGGTATTCTGCAAGATCTTCTTTTCCGGATTTGTTGCCTGGCCCGTCAATTTTTAGTTCGCCATTAATGTATTCAATAACAGATTTAACCTTTTTCAATCTCTTCTTTCCGTATTTATCAGTGCTCTTTGTAGTGACCCAAATTCTCAATGAATCAACATTAGGCATTTTTAATTTAAAATCATTATAATTAAACGTGAATTCTTTCCCAAAATATTGGAATTTTCCTGCATTCACCACTCCCGTAAATACAAAATCTCTATTTTGTTTAAGTAGAATTATTCCACCTTTTGGATAAATAGTAACGTTTTGTGAGTCGCTTAGAAATATACTTTTCACGCCTTCTATCATCATATCAAAATTCAACAAACTAATGGTGGCGTTGTTTCCATGTTTAACATCAGAATTAAACTGAATGACATCATAATCTTCTCTATTGCTTTTTGCATTCATATAATGATAGAGTTTTTCATTGGGCCTGACATAATCGTCATCAAAATCATAATAGATAAATCCTTCCTGGGATAAACGCATCAACATAGGTTGAATTTGTGTAATGGGTAAATGTGCACATCTGGCGATGTTTGAAACTAGTAATTCTTCAGCATCATTTTTTTCAAAACAATGTTTGATAATATATAATGGATGTTCCTTGTCAATTCCCATCATCCTGTCAAATCGAGACTCCCTATAAAAGAAATCCGATTCAAAAATGGCACTATGATCTGTACTACCGGTCAGTGGTCCAAAGGAAATAATTGGGCTATCAACATTCCATTTCAGTTCTTCAAAATACATATCAACATGATGAAAAGAATTGAAATAGGGACTTTTATTAACTCCTTCATTTGATCTTAATAAAGAAAGCCTTCTGGTATTTACCTCATATTTAAATTTTATTCCCGGATGGATGATTGAATCGGTTACCATTCCATCTTTAGTCTCGTGTCTAAGGTATATGACAATAGATGCAGGATCGGCATATACTTTATCAGACCTGATCGAAAAAGCTTTGGATGAAGCAAGCAGAAATGCTTTTCCTTCGCGATTAAAAACCATATAGGCATCTTCATCTTCACTTCCTTTTCCAACGAATTTGCTGCCATACTGTGAAAATCCACCATCGTAATCAACTCCCTTGAAAATATTTTTGATTTTTAACCGCTTGTTGTAAGAGTCAAATCGGGGATATGATGCTTTCTCAGGAGTGACATTAGCAAGTACTTTTTCTGTTAGTTTTCCCATAAGAGGTTTATCAAAGTAATCTGAGTTGTAGAACACTACGGAGTCTGCAATAAATGATGAAGTTCGGCATGAAATTTCATAATCTCTCAGAATGGTATAAACGGTATTTTCATCAAAGCCTGCTCTTACCCAGTTTATTTTGCCACCGGTTCCAACCCATTTATATTTGTTGGGGTAGTAAACCCCACTTGTATTATAAATAACTGCGCTGTCTCCTTTAGCAATGCATCTTAAATCAATAGATGAGAAGGTCACAATTGGCTCGTTATCATATTGGAAAGAGTAGTGAGAACTACTTGATTGCCAAATTGTTGATGCGGATTTATATATAGCATTGTCTGAAAAAAGTGCATCAGAAAAAGCAAGATAATGACTGAATTTCTTTGTCCTTGTTGAATTGATGAGGTTTTCAATAGTTTCCTGCCAGGACTGGAAGCTGTTTTCCGGCTGATTTGTTTTTACAAAGCTGATTAAGGAAAACAAATATCCTTTGAAATCAGGGAAAGGATTCATTTTTTTCTCTAACATACGGTTACATATCTTATATACCCTCTGTCGCTTGCTTTCCGATAGTTTTCCTCCATACCAAACCGGTGTAAAAAGTTCTATGAATTCTTTCCCTTCTTTTTTTCGTTGAGTAGTTAGGAAAATGGTCATTTCCTGCAGAAACTTTACAGAATCCGGGGTGAATTGTTTGATTAGCTGACCCCGAACCTGCAAAAAGCAAAGTAATGCAAGGAATGAAATTAAATACCTCATTTTTTTCCCGTTTTTATCAGAATAACGGAAGTCCACTTGTTTTCGCATTTCTTCTTCTTTAATAACAATCCCATAATAAAAAGCAAATCCCCATTCTTTAGTAAACCATAATATTGTCCAATTTCATTCAAAAACACGTTGCAATTTATAATTAGCTAATATAATATCATAACTGATATGAGTAGAGGAAAACACATCTGCTTTTTCAACATCAATATGAACACAGTTGTTAAGTTCTGTATTTTCTCTGGCATTCTGAATCTTCCGGTCATCAATATCTATAGCTTGTACCTGTTTTGCGCCAAGCCTTTCAGCAAGTATAGAAAGAATATCACTACCACATCCAACATCCGGAACAGTTTTACCTTTAATATCCGTATCAGGCATATGTTTAACCATCATTTTTATTGATTTTTAAATGAAATATAAGATTAATTGATTGGTTTTAAGCGTTTTATTGGAAAAATTCAGTATT
>CAZUDW010000061.1:0-17887 GCA_964619305.1 uncultured Flavobacteriales bacterium | reverse complement strand
TCAGTTGATTATAGGAATTTCAGAAGGTGAATTACTAAATATCTTTTAAGATTATCTTTGTTTCAGGTAATAAAACCGGTGAAGCATTTTTTATTCATATTGTTTATAAGTTTTTTAGTCTACTGCAGTTCTGGAGCAAGCATACAGGAAGATAGTCTTAATAATTTGCTTAATAAGGCTAAAGATGACAGTGTCAGGATTAATTTATTAATAGATTTATTTGAATATAATAAAAGCATTGATTTCCAACTTGCAGAAAAATACGGCTTACAAGCATTAAGTATTGCCCAGTCTTCCGGAGATAAAAAATCTGAAGGTAATGTATTGAACAAACTTGGACTTCTCTATACTAAATATTACCAGTATGATAAAGGTATTTTAACTTATCTCAAAGCAAGTGCGGTATATGAAGCAATGAAAGATGAGGAAATGATAGGAGTAGTGTATAATAATATTGGGTTAAATTATGGATATCGGCAGGAATACGGTATTGAGCTTAAATATCACTACAAGGCACTTGATCTTTTTAATAAGATACAGGATAAATCAAGGCAGGCGATGTCTTATATCAATATAGGTAAAGTATATGCAAGGATCGATGATTTAGATAAAGCTCTAGGTTATTTTGAAAAAGCAAGAAAGATGTATGATCAACTTGGTGATAAAAAAAGACTATCAAAATGTCAGAACAATATTGCCAGCATATATGCCTACCAGGGAAAATATTTACAAGCATATGAGAATTACAGGAAAGCCCTCCGCTTATACAGACAGTTGGAAAACAGAAGAGGTATTTCTATGGTTCTTTATAATATGACTACACCTATGTTAAAGCTAAAGATGTTTGATTCAACACAAATAGTGCTTGATCAGGCTATGGAAATGCTGAAAACTGATAAAGATACAGCAGGGTTAGCTATTTGTCATAATAACCTCGGAATGTTACAAGTCGAGTTAGGCGCATTTGACACTGCAGAAAAATATTTTCTGCTGGCTTATACTGAAGCAGAAAAAACCAATCAAAAAGAACTGCTGCTGGAGTGTAATATACAGCTATCTGAAGTTTATCAGGCCAAAGGTGATTATAAAAGTGCTTTGAATTATTTCAAAAAATTTTCGCTCACAAATGATTCACTGAGAAAAAAAGAGATTGAGAAAGTCAAAGAAGCGGAGAAAGATTATTTGGATGAGAAATCCAGGCAGGAAGTAAAGTTATTGAATAAGGAGAAAGAAATAGAAAAATCTCAAAAGAAATTCACTTTTACTTTAGGAGCATTCCTGATTTCCATTCTTTTTGTTGTGATCTATAGCTTGTTCCGGAAATACAGGAACAAGAAAAAGTCCAATCAGATCCTTGCAGAAAAGAACATATTGATTGAAGAAAAGAATAAAGAGATAACGGACAGTATCACTTATGCAAAACGCATACAAAATGCAATTCTGCCCAATACAAACTTGTTGAAGACTACGTTGAAGGATAGTTTCGTGCTGTATATACCCAAAGATATTGTTGCGGGAGATTTTTATTGGCTTGAATATCCACATGCTCTTCAAATGAGTGAAGAAGATACCACACTTCAACATCGGGATGTAGTTTACTTCGCTGTAGCAGATTGCACAGGTCATGGTGTGCCGGGAGCAATGGTAAGTGTCATATGTCATAATGCTTTGAATCGTTCTGTCAAGGAATATGGGCTTACAGTTCCGGGCGAAATTCTCGACAAGACAAGGGAAATTGTCGTTTCTGAATTTGAGAAAAGTGAAGAGGAAGTAAATGACGGCATGGATATCGCTCTTTGTTCAATGGCATTAAAATCTCACTTAGAGGAGAAATCAATCGGAGTGTTGAAATATGCAGGAGCCAACAATCCTCTTTGGATTATAACATCTAGTATTGACGGAAGAGAAGAACTGGATAAAACACACCTCAAGTCTACTCATGGGGGTAAATATTTGGTAGAGATCAAAGCGGATAAGCAACCGGTTGGTAAATATTTGGAAACAAAACCCTTCACCACCCATAGTATAGAACTGCAGTCAGGAGATATCATTTATATTTTCTCAGATGGTTATGCTGATCAGTTTGGCGGAGAAAAGGGAAAGAAATTTAAATCCCGTACATTTAAAGAATTGTTATTGGAAATTTGTGAGAAACCAATGGCAGAGCAAAAAGAAATCATACACAACACATTCAGGAATTGGAAAGGCAGTTTTGAGCAGGTTGATGATATTTGCATCATCGGGGTAAAAGTGTGATGGCAGTTTAAACTCAGCGTAAATCCTTGTTAGCCAGCAATATTTTGAGAATATCAATGGCTGCTTCAGCGACAATACTACCCGGCCCGAAAATAGCTTTTACACCTGCATTGTAAAGAAATTTATAATCCTTTTCTGGCACAATTCCTCCAACAATAACCAAAATATCTTTCCTTCCAATAGCTTTTAATGCAGCTATTGTTTGGGGTACAAGAGTTTTATGCCCACCGGCCATAGAAGAGATACCGAGTATATGCACATCGTTTTCCATCGCCTGTGTCGCTGCTTCTTCCGGTGTCTGGAATAAAGGGCCGACATCCACATCAAAACCAATGTCGGCAAATGAAGATGAGATAACATGAGCACCTCTGTCATGTCCGTCTTGACCTATTTTAGCAATCATAATGCGTGGACGTCTTCCTGCTCTCTTCGCAAATATATCTGTGAGTTGTCGGGCTGATAAGAAGTATTTATTATCTTTCATTTCAGATGAATATATTCCGGTTATTAAAGTTGAGGTTGATGAATATCTTCCAAAAACTTTTTCCATTGCCATGGATATCTCACCCAATGTGGCTTTTGATCGAGCGGCTTCAACAGACATTTCAAGCAAATTCCCGTTGCCTGTTTCCGCCACCTTTGTAATGTTATTCAGACATTCATTTACTTTTAAGTTATCTCTTTCCTGCTTCAGCTGCTTAAGGCGCTGTAGTTGAACTTTTTTAACTTTTTCATTATTCACTTCAAGCGTTTCCAGCGGTGTTGGTTCCGGTGCTGCAAATACATTTACCCCAACAAGAGATTCTTTTTTGCTGTCAATGAAAGCCTGTCTTTTTGCTGCTGCCTCTTCAATGCGCATTTTTGGCAATCCTTTTTCTATTGCCGATATCATACCGCCTGCATCCTCTACTTCTTTGATGTGCTTCCATCCTAGTTTTATAAGGTCATAGGTAAGTTTCTCGATTAAATAAGAACCACCGAATGGATCTATTGCTTTGCATATATCTGTCTCTCTCTGAAGGAAAATCTGGGTATTCCTGGCTATCCTGGCAGAAAATTCTGAAGGCAAAGCAACCGCTTCATCAAGAGCATTGGTATGGAGAGATTGCGTTCCACCCATTACGGCAGCCATTGCTTCTATCGTAGTGCGAGAGATATTATTAAACGGATCCTGTGCAGCCAATGACCAGCCAGATGTCTGGCAATGTGTCCTTAAAGCCATAGATTTGGGATTGCCCGGATTAAACTGGTTTATCAGTTTTGCCCAAAGTATTCTGGCAGCCCTCATTTTGGCAATCTCAATGTAGAAATTCATTCCTATACCCCAAAAGAAAGATATCCTTGGTGCAAAATCATCAATATGCAGGCCTGCAGCCAATCCTGCTCTGACATATTCAAGACCATCAGCAAGCGTATAGGCTATCTCCAGATCAGCCGTTGCCCCAGCTTCGTGCATATGATAACCGGACACACTGATGGAATTGAATTTGGGCATATATCTTGACGTATATTGAAAAAGATCGGTTACAATCCTCATAGATGGAGCAGGAGGATAGATGTAAGTGTTTCTGACCATAAACTCCTTCAGTATATCATTCTGAATAGTTCCTGATAATTGCTCAGGTTTCACGTTCTGTTCTTCAGCAGTAAGAATGTAAAAAGCCATAATGGGAATCACAGCACCATTCATCGTCATCGAAACGGACATTTTATCCAGGGGTATCTGATCAAATAATATCCTCATGTCGAGAATAGAATCCACAGCAACACCGGCCATGCCTACATCACCGCTTACACGAGGATGATCTGAATCATATCCCCTGTGTGTGGCAAGGTCAAAAGCTACGGAAAGGCCCATTTGACCAGCTGCGAGATTTTTCCGATAAAATGCATTTGATTCTTCAGCGGTTGAGAAACCCGCATATTGTCGGATCGTCCATGGCCTGCCAGTGTACATGCTTGGGTATGGCCCCCGCAGAAAAGGTGGATATCCGGCAGGATAATTGTGTATTTTATCAGAAGGTAAATCTGCTGTTGTGTAAATCCTATTGATATGAATTATATTACCTGAGTCATCATTATCCGAATCCTGAGTTTGCCCATTTTTAGGGATGATTAGATAATCAGTTTTCATATATTCATCAATTGAAAATTCAGGTCTTTTTGCCTTTAGCTTTTCTATTGATTTATTAAACAAACCACCAGTTGACTCTATGTTGACAAAGTTTTCCCAGGATTTTTTTGCGATCCCGTCTGTGAGTTTATTGATAATATAAGAACCTCCCAGCGGATCTAATACCTTGTTCAGCCTTGCTTCTTGTCTGAGAATATGTTGAACATTGATCGAAAGACGGGCAGTCTCTTCATCTTGGGAATGATCAATGCTCAGGCAATTGCAACCCCCAAGGCCAGCTGCCATCCCTGCCACAGTTGCACTGATATACGAATTGTATTCTGAAGATGGGATTGCATTGCACAGAATATAAGTATTATTAGATGAAAAATCAATCCCATATTTACTTACAATGCTATTCCAAAGCAGGCGCAATGCTCTTAGTTTTGCGATTTCTTCTAAAAATGATGTGCTTATGCTGACTTCAAAGAAAATCCTAGCTGCAACTTTCTGTGCTTCGAATCCACGGTTAACGGCAAGCGCCATAAAGTCGTTTGCGGCAGCCAGTGCCCTCCCGATATTTACGTCTTCTGTCCAATCATCAATACGAATGCAAACACACCTGAGATTATCTGATATATTATCAGACAAATCAAGCATTTGAAAAGTATTATCAATGAAATCGGGCTTAGTTAGATCATTTTTGGATAGGAAATTGCTCAAAAGCCCGTTGAGATTTTGTAAAGAATGAGGTTGTTGAGCATAATATTTTTTTACGGAATCCAGAAACTGTACAGGGTTGTTAATATTTTTAAAATGATAAGAAGGCGGTTTACCCCAATCATTGTTAAACAAGATGTTAAAATCAGTTTTATCGGATAAGTTGTCTTTAATGCCGATGATATCAACGCCAAGTTTAACGAACTGGTCAATCTGACGAGACTGATTCCTGGGAATATCGGTAGGAATATCCTGTAAAATTTGCCATGATAACGGCATTAGTGTACGAACAGATTGAAGGTATGACAAACATTCGCAATCTTTAGCGGAATATGCAGGATGTAGGTCAATTCCTCCTGATAAATGCCATAGCAATTCAGGTTTAGAGTGAATTTCTTTTATCCACTTTTCTACATCTGATATATTGAATTCATTAAATTCAGGCAAAAATTCTAATTTCTTTTTTTTCAATGCCCTGAATTATTTATTTCAGAATATCAAATTACAAAAATACCATTCGTAGGAGCAGATGGGTTTTCAGAATCGCAATATTCAACCTTAATCATCGTCTGTATTGATCTCCGTTGAGCCTGACACCGTATTGTTTTCCACAACATGGGTTGTGACATTTTCAAGTTCAAGATCTCCCCCTATTGTATTTCCAGTCACAGTGGCCTGTTGAGTATCTTCTATTTCCAGATCTTTATCAATGACATTGTTTGTGATTTCAACGTTGGTGCATTCTTCAATACCGAGGTCATCCTTGAAATGATTTTTGTCAATAGTCACTTCCCGGCAGTTTTTAATCCTGAACTTTTCATTAAATGTAGCATCATTTGATTTAATGACTATTTTAATACTACCTTTAATATCCCCTTTTTTCTGAGAAGAAGTTCCCCCTATTATTAATACAAGAGAGGAGCCGCGACTTGATATTTTTCCGGCTATTGAGTTAGACCCAAACAGCATTAAGGTGCTTCCTCGCCCGGCAGAAACGTTTCCGTTCACTGCCGAATTTAAAATGAGCCCGGCTTCACCGTCAGCAATTGTCACTGAAGATGCTGAACCGCTGATCATTGTTCCAGAAGCGAGTTTAGATATTCCAACTGCTGTTATTGTTCCGGTTGCCGGATCGTCTGCTATATCAAAACCAATGAGATCACCGGCAGAAATACCTGCTGTGAGGGTTTCGTTAAAACCAATGCTGCCCCCATAGCTTAATGCGGGAGAAGACATTCCTGTGCCTGTAGGGCCTACTGTTGCCTGTTCTGTTAGTAAGATGGTTCCGCCAGATCCTCCAGCGTTGACTGATGAGATGATTCCTTTTGCCATATGTTTAAATTTTGATTAGAAGTTACAAGATTAAAAAAAAAAATTATTTTTACCGTTATCAAGATGCAATTAAGTAAAAAATATATCATTTATATTGTGCTGGCTTTAATCTGTTGGCATTCGTGTGTGGTTGAGCCCAAAGACACTTCATCTCTGTCGGCTGATGTTGCAAAACAGTCTAAAATGAAGAATGATACGTCCAGAGTGTTGTTTTTGGATAAAATGTTCGCTGATTATTCAGTAACTGACCATGAACAAGCCCATGCATTTGCATTGCAGGGAATGAAATTATCAAAAAAGCTCGGATACCTTGAAGGGCAGGCCAGGTTTTTATATGACTTAGGTTATCTTCATTATGATGAGGGCCGTTATAAAAAAGCTTTGGATTATTGGTTGCGTTCTCTCAGCATCAGGGAAAGGATGGGTAAAAAGAAACCAATGGCAAAATCGTTGAATTCTGTCGGATCTGTATTTTTTGCCTTGCAAAATTATAATAAAGCCAGGGAATATTTTAAAAGATCGATTGATATCTGTAGCGGGATAGAAGATTATTCCGATTTGCAGGCGGCATTGTCCAACCTGGGCGCAATAGAAATAGGACTTGAGAATTATAACAAAGCATTGTTTTACTATAAAAAGGTTATTGATCTTGGAAGGGAATTGCAAATATCTGATAATACAGATGTACTATATATGCAAAATGTGGCATTTATCTACAGAAAGCAGGGAAAATTTAAGCAGGCGATCGATATACTTAAGCAAGCAATACAGTTATGTGAAAAATATAATGTTCAGACATATTTAGCAAATATTAATTTAAGTTTCGGCAACATCTATTTTACTGAGCATAATTACATAAAAGCATTAGAATATTACAACAAAGCAAAAGATGTCGCACTGGAAAAGAATGTGATGGACGATTATTCCTCTGCATGTTATAATTTATCCCAGGTTTACAATGAATTGGGACAATATCAGGATGCATATAATTATCTTGAATTGTATAAAGATATATCGGATAGTTTACTCAATGAAAAGAGCAATAAACAGATTGCAGAAATGGAGACCAAGTACCAAACCGTTCAAAAAGAAAAGAAGATTTCAATACAGCATGCGAATTTGGAAAGGCAGATGGGGGAACTCAAAAGGCAGAGGATTATAATCGTGGCTTTTGTTGGAGGCCTGTTGATGCTTGGTTTCATCACTTTTTTACTGATCAGACAGAATCGCATCAGGAAAAAAGCCAACAGGGAAATAAGTCGGGCTAATGAGATTATTGTTCAAAAAAATCTGGACATTACCGACAGTATCAAATATGCTAGCAGGATACAGCATGCCATATTACCTCCTGATCCCTACTGGTTAAGTTTTATGCCTGATTCTTTTGTTCTGTTTAAGCCAAAAGACATCGTCAGTGGTGATTTTTATTGGATGGATTATTCAGAAGGGAAAGTATTATTTGCTGCGGTGGATTGTACGGGGCATGGCGTACCCGGGGCTTTTATGAGTATTATTGGGTTTAATGGTTTAAATAAGGCAGTAAAAGAACATGGGTCGAAGAAACCGGGTGAAATACTGAAGCATCTCAATGAAAGTGTACGAGATTCTGTTGGACGTTATGAAAGTAATGTGAAGGATGGTATGGACATCGCCCTTTGCAGTGTAGATTTTAAAAAGCATAAATTAGAATTTGCGGGAGCTGTAAATCCGGTGTATATTACTACTGAACATGGCGACTTATGGCCTAAAGAAATGCATTTGATGCAGAAAGATCATCAAACTCTTATTGAAATAAAAGGAAATAAATGCTTTATTGGCGATGAACTGAAGGCCCCTTTTACAAATCATGAATACCAGCTAAATACAGGAGATGTCCTTTATCTTTTTTCCGATGGTTATGCTGATCAGTTTGGAGGTCCAAAAGGTAAAAAGTATAAATATACACGTTTCAGAGAGTTTATTTTAAGCATTTGTCAGCTTCCACTTGAGCAACAAAGAGAATTGCTTAATTCAGAAATAGAAAATTGGAAGGGAGATTTGAGTCAGCTCGATGATATTTTAGTTATTGGGACAAGAATTTAATGCCTGGAATATTTATGCGATCATTCTGTCTCATGCTTATTATCATGGTGTTTTCTTCGGTAACAACTGCAGGATCATTCAGAACGGATTCGCTTGAGAAATTACTTCCTCTCGCTAAAACAGAAGTTTCAAGAGCAGAAATATTATCTGCACTGTGCATGGAATATGGCAATATAGATGCCGATAAGGCCATTGATTATGGAAATGAAGTGATTGAACTGGCTTCGAAACTCCAACAAAAGAAAATTCTGGGTGATGCGTATATCTTTCTTGGTTTGGCTTACAATATAAAAGGAGACATCGACAATGCACGTCTCAATTATTTTAAATGTTATAAAATCAGGAATGAGTTGAATGATGTTTCAGGAATTGCGGCTGTCCTCAATAATATTGGGTTATTGTATTACAGGGAAAGCGATTTTGACAATGCGGTATCATACCTTGAGAAAAGTGCGAAATATGCAAAAAAATCAAACAATGTTACTGTATTAAAAGCTGTTTGTAAGAACCTGTCTGAAATTTATAATAAGCTACATGATTTCAGAAGTGCGTGGGAGTATGACAGGATTTATGCAAATATTCAGGACAGTTTACTGAATTCAGAGAAAAAGAAACGAATAACCGAATTGGAAGCATTGTATGAGAACGAAAAAAAACAGCATAAAATAGATGACCTGGAAAATCAACGTAAGATTTATGATAATGAGATAAAAAAGCAGCGACAAATATTTATTGTTGTGCTGATTTTTCTTGTTATTGTTTTGTTGTTGTTCCTGTTGCTTTACAGAGGATACAGAAATAAGCAAAAAACAAATAAGCTACTCAAAGAGCAATATGCTGTCATCGCAGATCAAAAGGAAGAACTTGAAAAGCTATCGATCGTTGCGGAAAAGAGTCAGGCTGGTATAATGATTTGTAATGCAAATGGAGAAATTGTATGGGTAAATAGGGGTTTCGAGAACTTAACCGGATATACAATCGAAGAATTTATCAAAGAGTATGGATCGGATCTTAAATCCATTAGCACCAATAAAGAAATTGAAAAAGAACTTAGATTAATGGAGGAAGAACAAAAAGCTATCAGGTATGAATCGTACCATTACACAAAGAACGGAGAGTTTGTTTGGACTTCAGTGACCCATACTCCTGTTTTCGAATTTAAAGACAAAATGACCCGGATCATCTCTGTATATAATGATATTACAGAGCTTAAAATAGCTGAAGAAGCTCTCAAATCAAAAAACAAGGATATAACCGATAGTCTTGAATATGCCAGCACATTGCAACAATCTATGCTTCCTGATGAGAAAATCTTTTCCGAATGTTTTACTGATTATTTTATAATTAATAAGCCTAAGGATATTGTAAGCGGGGATTTCTACTGGATATATTTAAAAAACAACACATATTATGTGGCAGTTGCTGATTGTACCGGGCATGGTGTTCCTGGCGCTTTCGTTTCACTGATTGGGATCAATCTGTTAAATAGCATTATGAAAAGGAAACCGGCAGAAAGCCCTGGTGATATATTAACAATTTTAAACAAAGAAGTGATAAAGGTGTTTAAAGAAAATGAACCAGGCAATATAAGTGATGGAATGGATATCACATTGATTTCTTATAGACCCGGTGATACTTTCCTTAATTTTGCTGGTGCAATTAACACCTTAGTTTTGATCCGAAATGGTTCATGCCATGATTATGTCGGTAACAGGAAATCCATTGGAGGAAGAACCAAACTGGCTCACGATTTTCAAACAAAAAAAATTGAACTAATACCGGGAGATAATATTTATATGTTTTCTGATGGATATGCTGATCAGTTCGGAGGAGAAAAGGGAAGGAAATTACTATTGAAAACCTTTAAAGAACATTTAGCATATATTAATTCAATGAATATGGGCGATCAGAAAGATTACTTGTTGAAGCAGTTTGATTTATGGAAAGGAGATGAAAACCAGGTTGATGATGTAATGGTATTAGGAATCAGGATTTAATCGTCTTCTTTTATTATAATAAAGATGTCTTCATTATCTTTTTTCATCAGGTATTTTTCCCGGGCAAAGCGTTCTAATTTTTGATCATCACTTAACAAAGATTCAAGTTCCTCCCTGTTCTTTTTAATTTCAGCTTCAAAATAAGATTTATCTTCTTTCATCTGCCTGAGTTTCATGTTTAATTTAATCTGGGAAATCACATCATATTGATCGATGAAAAGCATCCATATACAGAAACCCAAAGTGGTAATTGTGTATTTATTTCTGAGAAATCCAGGTATTCTGTAATAAAGTTTTTTCATCGCTACTAAATTAATTCCTATCAGACCAAATGGTTTTATGAGGTAAACAAATTATCAACAATGATATGAAGACATCTTATAATTTTGCGGCATGAAGTTTAAACCGGGTGATAAAATCAAAATACTGGATGAAAATGCAATAGGTGTTTTTCTCCAATATCTGCATGGCAATGAAGTATTGGTTGATATTGATGGTTTTGAATATACATATCATGTTGATGCCGTAATTCCTTTTGATGGAAAATTGAATCAAGCCTTGGAAGATAATGGGTTACCTATCGGATATGATAAGAAAGAAGTTCAACATATACGAAAAAGAAAAGTAAAACCAGCTTCCTATATCCGTGAAATAGACCTGCATAGCGAAAAATTATATGATCGAACCAGTTTTAAAAATGAACCCAATATTCTAAAATTTCAATTAAGTGTTTGTGTGAAAGAATTGGATGCCGCTATCAACAGAGGTGAGAAAAAAATCATTTTCATCCATGGTGTTGGGGATGGAATACTTAAAGAATCAATAATCAGTATTCTTAAAGCTTATGATAAAATCTCATGGGAGGATGCTCCTTATAAAACTTATGGACATGGAGCAACCCTTGTTACATTCCATTAATAATGTTGGAACAATTAAGGTTTTAAATCACATCGTTTTCAGTTCGGCAACAAGTTCGGTTAGAATCTTTTTGGCATCACCAAATAGCATAGAACTCTTAGATTTATAGAAGAGATCATTATCGATACCGGCATAACCCACGTTCATAGATCTTTTCACAATAATACATTGCTTTGCATCTTCAGCATTGATGATGGGCATTCCATATATAGGACTGCCCGGTTCGGTTTTAGCAACAGGATTAACCACGTCATTAGCACCTAATATAAGGACTACATCCGTATTGGGTAATTCAGGATTTATATCGTCCATACCAACAAGTTTGTTATAATCGACATTAGCTTCTGCAAGTAAAACGTTCATATGGCCTGGCATACGGCCGGCAACAGGATGTATGGCATATTTTACGGAAACGCCCCTGCTTTCCAGAATGCTCTCCAGTTCATGCACTGCATGCTGAGCCTGGGCAACTGCAAGCCCGTAGCCGGGAACAATCACCACACTTGATGAGTAATTCATAAGAATAGCTGAATCAGAAACATTGATGGAACGATAGGTTTTATCACCACTGTCGCTACCTTTAACTGCTGCACCACCTGTTCCAAATGCACCGAAAATGACATTTGTCAAAGATCTGTTCATAGCAACGCACATAACAACGGTGAGTATAGTACCGGCAGCACCCACCAGAATTCCTCCAACGATCATAACGTCATTACCATAAATAAGACCTGCAAGGCAGCCGGAAATACCAGAGAAGGAGTTTAACAGTGATATGACCACCGGCATGTCAGCTCCACCGATTGGTATTACGAACAATATACCATATATAAAAGCCAGTGCACCAAGAATATAAAACCACAAATAAACATTCTGAATGTGACCTAAAAATAAACAGATTGTAAGACCAACAATCAAGAGAAGCATTAAAGTGTTAAGAATATTATAAAATGGCAACCGGATATCCTTCTTCAAATTCCCGTTAAGCTTTAAAAAAGCTATCATGCTTCCTGAAAATGTCAGGGATCCAACTACCAGGCTGCCCATCACTGTTAACAGAGCAATGTGATCACCTGTTCCAACAGTTCCTCCGAATTCGATCAATGCAATCACAGCAGCACAGGCACCACCCATTCCATTGAAGAATGATACCATCTGTGGCATGGCTGTCATTGCAACTTTTTTGGCTGATAACCAGCCGGCTATTGTACCTACGAGTAATCCTCCGATAATCCATATATGATTTCCGATTTTTACACCATTTCTTTCATAAAGCAATATGGTCATTATAATGGCAATACCCATACCTGCTGCTCCCCATAAGTTTCCTTTTCGGGCAGTATCCGGTTTACTCAGAAGTTTTAAACCTATGATGAATAAAACACAAGCAATTAAATAACTATACTTTAAAACTATCTCCTGCATGATTAAAATATTTGGTTAGTATCTGTATGAATTTATATTGTTAATCTTTTTTTTGAGGTTTCTTTTTGAACATTTCAAGCATCCTGTCTGTAACGACAAATCCTCCGACAACGTTGTACATGCCTAAAACTACGGCAAGAAAACCCATTATTAATGAGACGAAATCGTTTGGGTCAGCATATCCCATTACAATGATACCTCCCATAACAACAACACCGCTCAAAGCGTTAGCACCCGACATAAGAGGCGTGTGCAAAACTGAAGGCACATGTGCAATTACTTCTACACCAACCAGAATTGCCAGCATCAGAATAAAGATCATTTGGTAATTTTCCCCTAAATAATTAATGATTGTTTCCATGTTATTGGTTTATTAGTTATTTTTATTTATTCAGGCATCAACAGTCTTTTTCAATGCCTTGGCTACTATTTCTCCTTTATGTGTGATGAGCGAACCTGCTGTGATTTCCTCTTCCATTTCCCATTTAAAACCGTCTTTAGTTGCCAGATGCAGCAGGAATTCACTGACGTTTTTGGCATAAAGTTCACTGGCATTGAGAGGTAATTCGCTTGGAAGATTGGAATATCCTATTATATTAACTCCATGTTTGACAACGGATTTATTCAATTCACTCAGTACGCAGTTTCCTCCTTGTTCAACTGCCATATCAACGATGACAGAGCCTGTTTTCATGCTTTTTACCATTTCTTCGGTTACCAAAACCGGTGCTTTTTTGCCCGGTATCAGCGCTGTGGTGATGACAATGTCTGCCAGGGCTACCTTTTCAGCAATTACAGACTGTTGTTTTTTTAGGAAATCTTCAGAAACATCCTTCACATACCCTCCTTCTGTTTTGATTGATTCATCACCTTCTACTTCAATAAATTTTGCTCCCAATGATTCAACTTGTTCTTTAGTTTCAGGTCTGATATCTGAAACTTCCACTATTGCGCCTAAACGCTTTGCAGTGGCAATTGCCTGCAAACCTGCCACCCCTGCGCCCATGATAACCACCCTCGAAGGTTTGATTGTTCCTGCAGCAGTTATGAAGAGTGGAAATACCTTGCCAAGTGCATTTGCCGCCATGATTACTGTCTTATAACCGGCCAGATTGCTTTGTGAACTTAAGACATCCATACTCTGCGCTCTGGAAATACGGGGTATGGCATCCATTGAAAATGCAGATATCTTCTTTTTTACACAGGCTGCAATGAGATCGGGATTTGTTAAAGCCCACATAAGAGATATCAGTATGGTACCTTCCTTCATATTGTCAACTTCTTCTAAGGTTGGAGGATTTACTTTAATCACAACGTCAGCATTACTAAATAGGTCTTTTGCATTGTCTGCCTTTGTAGCACCGGCTTGCTTGAAATCTTCATCAGAGAAATAGGAAAGAACTCCGGCTTCCTTTTCAATAATACATTCAAAACCTTCATCTACAAGTTTCTTAACAATTGAAGGTGAAAGGGCAACGCGTCTTTCTCTTTCTTGCGTTTCTTTTGGTACAACTATTTTCACAGTATTATCTTTTAGTTAAACTTGTAATAATCGGTTGGCGAATCTAATAAAGAATCTATTAGATGCAAAATGCCGAATTTTTAAGAATAAGATCCATCCGAAGACAGATCTTCTTTATAGACATAACTAAACGATGCCCTGGGCTAACATGGAATCTGCAACCTTGACAAACCCTGCAATATTAGCACCTTTTACGTAGTCGGTGTAATCACCTGCTTTTCCGTATTTAGTGCATTGTGCGTGTATGTTTTGCATAATACCCAGGAGCTTCTCATCTACTTCTTCCCTTGTCCATGAAAGGCGAAGTGAATTCTGGCTCATTTCCAGGCCTGAAACAGCTACACCACCGGCATTGGCTGCTTTACCTGGCCCGTAAAGGATCTTTGCTTTCTGGTACACGTTGATAGCCTCTGGTGTAGAAGGCATATTGGCACCTTCAGATACACAGTAACATCCGTTATCAATCAATGTTTTTGCACTTGCTTCTTCAATTTCATTCTGAGTTGCACATGGTAATGCAATATCACATTTAACACCCCATGGTTTTTTACCGGGATAGAACTCGCAACCATATTTGTCGGCATATTCTTTTATTCTGCCTCTTTTAACATTCTTTAGTTCCAGAACAAAAGCCAGTTTATCTGCATCAATGCCATCCTTGTCATAAATAAACCCGCTGGAATCGGAAAGTGTTACTACTTTTCCACCAAGTTGTGTGGCTTTTTCTGTTGCATACTGGGCAACATTTCCGGAACCTGAAATAACAACGGTCTTCCCCTTGAAAGAATCATTGCGGGTTTTCAGCATTTCGTTTGCAAAATAAACTGCTCCGTATCCTGTTGCTTCAGGCCTTATCAAACTACCGCCCCAGGCAAGTCCTTTTCCTGTAAGAACTCCGGTGAACTCATTGCGTATTCTTTTATATTGGCCAAACATAAAACCAATCTCTCTTCCGCCTGTTCCAATGTCGCCAGCAGGCACATCGGTGTCCGGACCGATGTATTTGCACAATTCGGTCATGAAACTTTGGCAGAAGCGCATCACTTCATTGTCTGATTTTCCTTTGGGATCAAAGTCTGAGCCTCCTTTAGCACCTCCCATTGGCAAAGTTGTCAGAGAATTTTTAAAAACCTGTTCAAATGCGAGGAATTTCAATAATCCGATATAAACGCTGGGATGAAGACGCAATCCTCCTTTGTAGGGACCGATGGCGCTGTTCATCTGAATCCTGAAACCGCGGTTGAATTGCACTTCTCCTTTATCATCCATCCATGGAACGCGGAACATAATGACTCTTTCCGGTTCAGCTATTCTTTCAAGCAGTTTCTTGCCCTGATATTTGGGGTTTTCTGCAATAAAAGGAATGATACTTTCAGCAACTTCCTGTACGGCTTGTAAAAATTCAGGCTCATGCTGGTTTCTGGCTTTGACGCTTTGCATAAAAGCATCAATCTTAGCCTGGTGGGTTTTGTTACTCATAACATTTGTTGTTTCCATATTCTGTCAGTTTATTGGTTTGCTTTTAGTTAATTTGTTGTTATTTCTTTGTTAATTTCAGCAAATTAATAGAATTTAAAATTTCATTTCCTAATAAATAAGACTAAAATGCACATGTATATTAGACAAATGCTTTAAAATACCCGACCAACAGGGTCATTGCCATAATGAAAGCATTGCCTGTTGCTTCCCTGTCTGATTTTTCATCTGCAATACTTTTCCATTGCTTCTTTTGCTTTGATGTGACCGTAAAGCATGGCTTTGTCCCATAGCTTGCATGCAGCTTTTTTATTTCCCATATTGATGTAACACACCGCAAGATTATACATTGCATTTTGATGTGTTGGCTGCATTTTAATCACCTGTTTATAATCCTCTGAGGCTTTGGTATATTCCTGCATCATCAGTCTGGCATTGCCCCGGTTGTTATATGCTACCACATTGGATGCGTCCAGTTCAATCGCCTGTGAGAAATTCCTGTCGGCTGCTTTATAATTCTTGTTTTCTGCATAGATATTACCTCTGTTATTCCATGCCAGACTGTTGGTCGGCTCCATCTCTATTGCTTTGTCATAATCCTTTATTGCTCCATTTGCATCACCTGTGTTTCTTCTTGCAATGCCACGGTTGAGGTAGGTTCTTGCTATGCCGGGTTTCAGTTGTACAGCCATATTCAGGTCGGCCAATGCTTCTTTATAATTTCCCAAATCATTTTTGGCGCAACCCCTGAGGAGGTAGCCATGAAACACATCGGGGTTTTTTGCGATCAGGTCTGAGGATAAGCTGATGCTGTCTTTCCACACGCTGATCCTGTTGTGGCACAGCAGCACAAGCCAGGCAATCCACAGGCCCGTGCCGATATAAACGGGCATTTTCCTTCTATAGGTCTGCATGTTGCGGCCGGATATCCATGCACCGGCAAGGATGAAAAAACCGGTATAGGAAAGATAGGTGTAGCGCTCTGCGGCAAAAGCATTGCCCACGGGGATGATCTGCAACACGGGCAGCATGGAGATCAGGAAGAAGAGGGAGGCATACAGCAGCAGCCGCCTTTTTTCCCCTTTGCTTTTATAGACGATAAATACAATTCCTGCAAGGATGAGGGGTGCTGCAAAATAATACCAGGGCAGCGCTCCCTGCGGATAATAGTGCATGGCAGATAAACCCAGGGGAACAAATAAATGGGTGATGTAAAAAAGCAAAGCATAGCATACGATCAGCAGATGTTCGCCCACACCAAACCTGCCGGATATCTCTCCTATGGAATGGCCGGACTGCTGTGCCCTGATCGCCACATAAGCCATGAGCACAGACAGGAGAAAGAAAGGAATTTTTTCAATAACACTTTTCATATCCATCTTTCGCCCGCAGTAAAAATCAATCAGCAGCATGAGCAGGGGAAAGGTAACCGCCATAGATTTGGAAAGCAGGGAACAGGCAAAGAGCAATAAGCAGATCAGCAGCATCCGCAATGGCTTATTGCCCTGCACATACTTCAGATAGAGCAGGGCGGAGGAGAGATAGAAAAAAGCATAGAGCACATCTTTGCGTTCCGATATCCAGGCTACGGATTCCACATGCATGGGATGAACGGCAAAGAGCAGGGAGGCGAAAACGGCAGGATTGTGGCTGCCCGTCAGGCGGAAAGCGAGCAGGTAAACAAGCAGCATGTTCAGCAGGTGGAGCAGCAGGTTCACGCTGTGATACCCTTTGGCATGGGCGCCAAAGAAGCGGTACTCAAGCATATAGCTGAGCGTGGTGAGCGGGTGGTAATTGGAGAGGTAAAATTCGCTGAATACCTGCTTTATATGTGCGCCATCCAGCGTTTGTATGATCGGGTTCTGAAGAATGTACAGGTCGTCATCGAGATTGGTGAAGCCGTTGCCCGTGCTGCCTTTGTATGCAATGAATACGCACAGGATAACTAGCGCAATCCACCAGAATGCACTGCCGGTTTTGATCGTTTTTGCGGTCGCCTTCTTTTTCAAAGCGCCTAAAGGTAAAAAATCCGGCTCTCCTGCAATG
>CAZUDW010000060.1:4322-17944 GCA_964619305.1 uncultured Flavobacteriales bacterium | reverse complement strand
AGTCAGCCAGTATTCCAAGGAAAAAACATGGAAATATTCCGCTTTAAGAACATGGCAAGATATTCTCAAGCCTCCTGATAATAGTATCGGGGCTTCCGATAATAGAGTCTGTTCAATAAACTGCCTAATAACACAACGCCACGAAAACAACAATTACAAATTCGCTAAAGCGATAGGACAGATTGGTTTAGATATTAAATATCAGAAATCAATTAACAGAGGGCTACTGAATAAACAGCATGCCTGCCCACACCCTGTTTTTGTGGGCCCACCAGGGTTCGAACCTGGGACCACCTGATTATGAGTCAGGTGCTCTAACCAGCTGAGCTATGGGCCCTTTGATTATTCAAAAAGGGCAAAATTACTTCTTGTTGAATGAAATTCAAAATGTGAAGATAAAAATATGATTTTTGCAGCAATGAAATTAGCCCTTTCAAATATCAACGCCATCGTATTTGACATAGGAGGTGTATTGTTGAATATAGATGAAAGCAAAACCATCATCGCATTGCAGGGTTTTAGATATTCCTCATCCGGTATTCGAATTGAAGATATAAAACAGTATCCTGTTTTTACAAAGTTTGAAAAAGGGCTGATGGATGAAGAGCAGTTCAGAAGTGAACTGCGATCATTATTGCAACTCAATGTTTCAAATGCGGATTTTGATAAAGCATGGCTTGCCACTTTAGGTGATTTCCCGGATGAAAGAATACAGATGCTCAGGAGATTGAAAAGGAAATTCCGCCTGTTCCTGCTCAGCAACACCAACAAAATTCATCTTGCATATTTTTTAAATTATCTCGATGACCGATATGGTAAAAACATCATGGATGCTCTGTTTGAAAAATGCTACTATTCCTGCCGGCTCGATATGCGCAAACCTGATAAAGAAATTTTCAGGTATGTTATGAAAGACGCTGATTTATCACCGGATCATACTTTGTTTATAGATGATTCTTTATCTAATGTAAAAGGGGCGAAAGAAGAAGGATGGCAAACTTACCATCTAAGAGCTGGGAAGGAAGTTTGTGATTTGTTTTAACCTCTGTTAATCAGGGCAAATAATTACTTTAAGAACCCGATCGCCTTCTGCAGCAATTTTGAATCCTGCCTGAATTTCAGATAATGGAAAAATCCTGGTTTTGATAATGCCGATTGGAGCACTCCCGTCAGAAATGATTTGAAGAGCGGATTTTAAATCATCCGGTCCTGCCCCATAGCTGGAGGTAATCGTCCATTCATTCCTCCAGAAATCCACATTCGGAAGTGAGATTGCCTCAAACGGAATGGCAAAGAACAAAATAGTTCCTTTGCGCTCAATGCTTCTGAAAGCTTGTTCAGAAGCGCTGTAAGCATCCGTGCAGACAATTACTCTGTCGGCCTGTATAGATGGCAGTTTGTCCGGATGATAAACCTCTCCGGCTCCGCATTTCTTTGCCAGGTCTGCTCTGTATGCATTCATTTCGGTAGCAATTACTTTGGCCCCGGTTTTATATGCGAGCATAATATTCAATAATCCTGAAAATCCGCAGCCGGCCACAAGTACAGTATGGCTTTTTTTAATACCTGTTTGTTCCTGTGCTCTTATTGCGCAGGCAAGAGGTTCTGTTAAGGTTCCTTCTTCAAAACCAACATGATCGGGTAATTCAAATGTCCCCGCAGTAACATTTAAGGCGGGCACCCTGATATATTCCGAAAATCCTCCGGGGTAATAATTGCCCGTATGTAAAGTTTCACAAGCAGTGTAGTTCCCTTCATTACAATATTTGCAGTTGTTACAAGGCACATGATGGCTTACAAAAACCCTTTGACCCGGTTTGAATAAGCTGGAGCGCGATTCACATACAACACCTGTCATTTCATGACCTAAGACGCGCGGAGCTTTTTTTGTTCTGTACCATTCCATCAGATCTGTTCCACAAATGCCGGATGCCTTCATCCTGACTAAAATTTCACCTTCTTCCAGGGTAGGCACAGGCATTTCTTCAATGCGGATGTCATCCTTATTATGGTATATTGCTGCCTTCAATCAGTATTCAGCTTTTCACAAATGATTCAAAAGCATCTGAACCTGATTTGCCTTTATGAACAACTGCCCGTATAGCCTGGATCATTCCGACAGGATTGCTGCTTTGAAATATGTTACGCCCCATATCAACCCCAACGGCACCGCAACGGATTGCGTTTTCTGCCATCGTTAATGCAGCTTGTTCTTCCTGCTTCTTCCCTCCGGCTATGACAACCGGGACATTACCACAGGCTTCTATTACTTCTTCAAATCCATCACAATAATATGTTTTCACCATGTGCGCCCCTGTTTCCACACAAATTCTGCTGGATAATCCAAGATATCTTGAATCTCTTGTCATGTCTTTACCAACAGCAGTTACCGCAAGCACAGGGATGCCGTACTTCTCTCCCATATTCACCAATTTAGCTAAATTGGATATTGATTTTTTCTCATATTCTCCCCCGATAAACACAGAACAAGTTATGGCTGTTGCATGAACACGAATGGCATCTTCAATAGATGTAGTCAATGTCTCATTAGACAATTCCTGCAAGATGCTGGCACCACCGGACATACGCAAAATAACAGCCACCGCCAGATCGGGCGAAACCCAGGTTCTTAATGCACCCCTTGTGATCATCAAAGCATCGGTAAATGGCAGTAAAGGAGTGATGGTTTCTGAGATGTTGCGAAGGCCTGTAGTCGGACCCTGAAAATATCCATGATCAACTGCCAGCATTACGCAACGGCCTGTCTCCGATTGAATAATACGGTTGATCCTGTTTTGCATTCCCCAATTCATAGCAGTAATATTAGTTTAATAAAGCAAGATACAAACTTACATCATTTCGGCAATTCATTTCCGGCAGTTTCAATCGAATTACTTTCTTTTTATTTTCGCAATACCTGTGAACATCCAAAGAGGGGAACAAAGAGTTGTAACTATATGCGAGTGAAAGGCAAACATTACCGGACTATTTGTATGAAGGGGACATCTGTGTTTATGATAGACCAGAATTTATTGCCCTTCAAATTTAAAATCCATAAATGTGATGATCACCTTCAAACCTGTAACGCCATCAGCAACATGACTGTCAGAGGTGCCGGTGCCATAGGTGCTGCTTCTGCTTTTGCCATGGCTCAATCTTTTTCGGATATTGATTTTAGTGATTCCTTCAAAGAAATAGAAAAGGCCATGAAAAGGATTGAATCTACCAGGCCTACTGCCCGGAACCTGTTTTATGCAACTCAACGTGTTTTTGATGCCGCTGTAGAATCGGCAGATCCTCTTCAAACGGCTGTTAGCACAGCCAACAGAATAGCTGATGAAGATGTAGCTGCCTGCCAATCTATTGGCATTTATGGAGAAGAACTTTTACACAATGCTACGAATGTGCTCACACATTGCAATGCGGGGTGGTTGGCTTTTGTGGATTACGGCAGTGCATTGTCACCTATCTACACAGCTAATAAGCGCGGAAAGAACATATTTGTATATGTTGATGAAACAAGTCCAAGGTTGCAAGGTGCCAGATTAACAGCATGGGAATTGTTCCATGAAAATATTCCGCATGCGATTATCCCGGACAATGCTGCTGCCTATTATATGTCAAAAGGGAAAATTGATTTGGTGATTTGCGGAGCAGACCGGATTGCCCGTAACGGAGATGTGGCTAATAAGATAGGCACCCTGGAAAAAGCAATCATTGCGAAAGAATTCAGAATACCTTTTTATATAGCAGCCCCCATCTCCACTGTTGACTTTTCATGTTCTGATGGAACAAAAATCATAATTGAAAACAGAAGTGAGAAAGAAGTGTTGTTCCAATCCGGGTTAGATGAGCATGGAGAGATAAACAAAATCAGAGTATGTTCTCCGGGATCTTCTGCTTTTAATCCTGCTTTTGATGTCACTCCTGCTCATTATATCAGTGGAATAATCACGGAAAAAGGGATCATTACAGCGGATGAGAATGGAATAAATTCCTTATTGGATTCTTAATAAGGGAATTGCACATTGCCACCACTTATTATTATTGCAACACGTTTATTCTTAAAACGTTGTTTTTCTTTCAGGATAACAGCCAGCGTAATTGCTCCTGAGGGCTCCACAACCAATTTCATGCGTTCCCAGTACAGCTTCATTGCAGCCAGAATTAACTCGTCCTCAACAGTAAGTATTTCTTCTACATGATTTCTGATAATATCAAAGGTTTTCTCACCAAGCGAAGTGAGTAAGCCGTCAGCAATGGTTTTTGGGTTAATAGAAGGAATTATTCTATTTGCCTGCATTGATCGAAAAGCATCATCAGCCCCTTTTGGCTCACATCCTATCACTGAAGAACCCGGGGAAAAGTAATTGGCTGACAGGGCTGTACCGCTGAGTAAACCACCTCCCCCAACAGGTGCAAGAATATAATCCGGATCTCTTATTTCTTCAAGAAGCTCCCTACATGCTGTTGCTTGTCCTGCAATAATATCATAGTTATTATAGGGGTGGATAAACAGTGCCCCTGTATTCTCAATCACCTCTTTCACTTTGCTTTCCCTGGCCTGAAGAGTTGGCTCACACTCAACAATATCTCCACCATAACCGGCAACAGCTTGTTTCTTCACTGCAGCTGTGTTGGAAGGCATGACCATATAGGCAGGGATGTTCAGGCTTTTTGCAACAATAGCAACTGCCTGTGCATGATTGCCTGACGAATGGGTCGTAACGCCCTTTATGCGATTTTCACGTGTGTGAGATAATATTGCATTGGACGCTCCTCTGATCTTGAAAGCTCCTCCTCTTTGCAGGTTCTCGCATTTAAAGAAAATGCTTGCACCGGTAATATTGTTTATAGAAGAATTGCTAAGGACAGGGGTGTGATGAATTATTTTTTCAATTCTTTTGGATGCATCCTCTATTTCAGTAATTCCCGGAACCTTATAACTCAAAGAACCCATGTCCGCTAATATGCCGTTACTTGTGGCTTCGGTATTATGATGAAAGAGAAATTCATGGGAATAAAATACCTGAGCATTCCTGACAATGTACGGTGGGAATAACCGCATCATATTTTAAATTCACTTCTTTGATGAATTCATTTGCAATCAGCGCATACCCCTTTTGATTGGGATGATAACCATCAAGGCTGATGAATCCCCCGCTGATAAAGTCAAGATTGTAGTCCACTCCATTCCATTTAAGCCCTGATGAAAGCTGATCAAAAAAGTTATTCATATCACAAAACGCCAGGTCGTATTTATCAGCTGCATTTCTGATGATTGTGTTGTATTCATTTATAGAAGTATGGATCAGGTTCACTTCGTCACTTGTCAACACGTAACGATCCTTAATGACATTCACCAGTAGCCCGTAATAATTGCATTTCATGGAATCCAGTGGAACAGTTAACAGTATGTATTCCCCATTATGTAGTTGTCTGTATCCACCCTGAGCAGAAGAGTCCTCTATAACGAATGGATTATCACCGGCAGAAAAGTGGATATGTTGCATCTGGGCCAATTCAAATATGTCATTGAGAGAATCTGCCGTTCCTTGCTCCATGTTGGCGCCATTGTATGGAATAAGTGTATAGAAAGGGAACCTCTCCGGATCGGGAATATTGGCAATAACGCCTTTCGCTCCACTGGCGGTAAGCAACTGTAGCATTGAATCGAGCCGGTTTTCAAATTCAGTTGGTGAAGCAATTGTTTTTTGAAAAGATCCAACTGAAGCATAATTATATATCTCCTCCATTCCCGGCCAAAGGATAATAAATGTGGGGTTGTGTGCTAATGCATCTCCGAACGCGGTTGATGTACCGGGATCTGATGCCATACGGTAGTAAAAAGGATTTTTATTACCCTGTAAATAGTTTTGGCCAAATGATGGAGTACATATATCTTTTAATGTAGCAAAAGGAATTGAAAAATCCGTAATCCCCTGGTTTTGTATAAAATCAGCACCGAACCTTTTATTTATTTCATCCTGTCCAAATAAGCCCGAAACGGGGAAAAGACTTTCCACCCCTTCACAATCTATCTGGTACCAAAGGTAACTTCGCGTGGCGTACTCATTCTCCCATTTTTTAGGGTGTAAACCGATACCATAATAATGGCTATTGGTTTCCTCCGGAAGCAACGATTGATTCAACTTTTCCCCTCCAGCCAATTGAAACTGTTGTGAGATTAAAGATGCTACAGATTTCTGCTGTCCTTCGCGAAAAAGAGCACCATCCTGGTATCCTGAAAGAAAATCTCCACCAATGACAACCAAACTACTGAAATCAGCTTGACCGGGATCGGGTTGGGGAGTTTCTATTTTATTACAGGAAAACCAGCTTGTTGCGATTGTTATAAATATGCATGATATAGTAAATGGTCGCTTCATAAGCTAATTAATTACCTGTTGGATTTATAGTTACAACCTGTTTAACATATGGAACTTCTTTAATTATTGTGTCTTCAATACCATTTGTGAATGTAAACGAATTCAATAAGCAACTTTTACAGCTGCCTTTTAATTCCAGCTTTACCACCATGTCATTTGTAACCTCTACCAGTTCAACATCCCCTCCATCCTGCTTGAGAAACGGACGGATCTTGTCCAGCGCCTTATCGATTAAATCGGGAACATTTTTTTTATTTCGCATTTGGATAGTTGCTGATCAAAAATAAGTATAAATTCTAATCCTTTTCTCCAATTGGATTTTGAGCCGGAATATTTTTAAGCACATTGTCGAGTAAATTTTCAAATTCATGCGATTGTATGTTATCTTGCTGTGTTATTAAAGGTTTTCCAGTATCACCCGATTCCCTAATACTTTGGATAAGAGGTACTTGGCCAAGTAAAGGAATACCGGTTTCTTTGGAAAGTGCTTTGGCTCCTCCGTTGCCAAATATATAGTATTTGTTATCAGGTAATTCTTCAGGAGAGAACCATGCCATATTCTCCACGATTCCAATTATAGGTATTCCAATTGAAGGCATTTTGAACATAGCAATAGATTTACGGGCATCTGCAAGGGCAACGGACTGGGGAGTGCTCACCACAATTGCACCTGTTAGAGGTGTGCCTTGTACTAGGGTGAGATGAATATCGCCTGTTCCCGGAGGAAGGTCTATGAAAAGATAGTCCAGATTCCCCCATTGAACATCGCTAAATAGTTGTGATAAAGCTTTGGAAGCCATAGGTCCGCGCCATGCAACTGCCTGATCAGATCCGGCAAAAAATCCTATGGACATTATCTTTACGTCATAGCCAATAACAGGCAACATAAGATTTTTATCCTCTTCATCAACTATTCCTGGTTTTTTATCCTGAACTCCAAACATTATAGGCATTGATGGTCCGTAAATATCTGCATCTATTATGCCTACACTAAATCCTCTGTTGGCAAGACCGGCTGCAATGTTGGCTGTTATTGTTGATTTACCCACTCCTCCTTTTCCGGAGGCAATGGCAATAATATTTTTCACACCTTGCAAGATTTGCCTTGTTTCTTGTTCAGGTTCAGCAGGTGCTGCTATTACGCTCACTTTATATTGAAATCCATCCCCTAAAAATCGTTCTAACTGATGGATACAAGCTTCTTTCATGCGTTTGCGATTATGCATGGCCGGATTCTTCACCATCACTTCTGTTTTGATGACATTGTTTTCTATTTCAATATTTTTTACGAACTCAAGCTTTACAATGTCTTGTTTTAAATCAGGCTCAATAACATGTTTAAGTGCTTTTATTACATTATCCTTATCTGTTTTCATACTTTTTGGGGTATTATTTCACAAATCTAATTCAGTATTTGGGTCCCAGAATATTTTTTCAAAATTCACAACTTTATTTTCTTTGACCGCAACTCCATCTGCCCATAATAGTTTTTCCATCTCAACCGGTGTAGCAAAGTGATGTTTTCCTGTGAGCATTCCACTTTTATTCACTACTCTTTGTGCAGGAACCGGAGGAAGTTGACCATAAGATTTATTCAGCGCCCATCCAACCATTATAGCCGATCGACCACTTCCTAAATATCTGCCAATAGCACCATAGGTTGTTACACGTCCCTGAGGAACCATACGAACCACTTCATAAACGTTGCGGAAGAAATCCTTGTTTTTTTCGCTGGGTTTCATACTTAAAGCTTGAAGTTCAGATAATATATTTTTTTCCCTTCTGCCAGATGCATTTTTTCATAAAAGGTGCAGATGTAAAGTTGTTTCACTTGCTCTTCATTTAAATTTAGAATGGGTTTATGATACAAATCATCCGTAAAAAAGCCCAATTGACATTTACAGGTTTTAATGACTTCAAGCGTAAAAGCATAAAGATTGTAATCATCGGTCTTTAAATGCACGATTCCATCCGTCCTGACAAACTTGCGGTATTTTTCTATAAAACGCGGGGATGTGAGTCTTTTATTTTCTTTTGATTTTCGTGCTTGAGGATCAGGGAATGGAATCCATGTTTCAGATATTTCATTTTGTTCAAAAAAACTATCTACAAATTCTATTCGTGACCTTATAAAAGCTACATTATTAATATGCTCCTGCAATGCTGTTTTAGCTCCTTTCCAGATTCTGGCACCTTTTATATCCATACCTAAATAATTGACCCCGGGGTTTGTCTTAGCTAATCCAAGTGAATACTCTCCTTTGCCACATGCCAGTTCTAGTATGATGGGGTTGTTGTTTTTAAAGAATAACTCACTCCATCTTCCCTTGAATTTATATCCTTTTCCATAAACTTCATCCAGTTGTGGTTGAATGACATTGCTGAATGTTTTCAATTCCTCAAATCGTTGTAATTTGTTTGTACGACTCATGGTGCAAATCTCTGATTTAGTTTGGAAATCGGAAAAATAATATCTCTTTATTAAGGAGACAAGTCATTCATATCTTATCTTATAACATGAATAAACTATCTTTGAGATTGTTAAAAACAGAACATAATTCCAGGCAATGCAAAAGCACAGAAAGATTTTGGTTGCTCCAATGAACTGGGGACTCGGACATGCAACTCGTTGTATCCCTGTTGTGAAACAGGTGCTTTGCAGGGGAGATGAGGTGGTGCTTGCTTCCGATGGGAGAGCCCTGGATTTCTTAAAAAAATGCTTTCCACAACTTGAATTTATAAGATTGCCGTCTTATCATATCACTTATCCTGTTGATGGAAATATGATAAGGCATTTTACACGTCTCATTCCGAAAATATTTAAAACAATCACAGAAGAGCACTTATTATTGAAAAAAATCATTTCTTCACATCAGATAGATGCTGTGATTTCGGATAATCGTTTTGGTATGTGGACCAGGAAAATACCCTGTGCTTTCATCACGCATCAGCTAAAGATAAAATCTCCGGTTTTACCGGGTGTTGTGAATGGTATAAATAAGCAATTTATTAACAAATTCAATTATTGCTGGGTACCTGATGTTGAAGACGCAAATAACTTGTCGGGAGAATTATCTCATGGCAATATGCTGATAAACAATGTGCGATTCATAGGCCCTTTATCCAGGTTTGGAACAAGAGAAAAAAGAAATGAAGTAAAGACCAAATATGATGTGTTGGCAATCATCTCTGGTCCTGAACCTCAAAGGTCAATATTTGAAAGAATTATTTTAAGACAATTTGCACGATCCAATCTCAGAACGATTATGCTTACGGGCTGCCCTAAAGAAGAAACACATTGTCAATTGAAAAATATTGAGATACATTCACATTTGCCGGATGATAAGTTTTTACAAATTCTTAATCAATCTGATGTGATCATAAGCAGATCGGGCTATTCCGGAATTATGGATATGGCAGCTTTAGGAAAGAAAGCCATCCTTATTCCAACTCCGGGACAACCTGAGCAGATTTATCTTGCACATTATCATGCACAAGCAGGGCATTATTATTCGGAAGCCCAGGAAAAGTTTGATCTGTTAAAGGTTCTAGGGCGTTTATCAAACTTTCACGGTTTGAGGTTGACAGGACAACCTGAAATCATAGCAAAAGCTTTAGATGATCTATTAAATTAAAGTTGACTACGGAAGTGATCTAATTCTTTCTCAAGGTTGGCTTCAGGATATTTTTTCTCCAGTTGATGAATGAATTCAATCTGTTTTTCTACAAAAATCATGTGAGTTGCAGAATTTTTTTTCATTGGCCTATGCTTTACGGCAGCTTGTAGCTTCTCGAAATCGGCAATTCTCTTAAAGCTTTCCTTGTCAATCCAAGCATGTTTAAATCTCTCCCAGATATATTTTAGTGCAGTAGGAGAAGGGTGCAGCATATCTTCAGTATAAAAACGATAATCTCTCAGTTCATCTAAAAGAATTTCATAAGCAGGAAAATAATAACAATTCTCATTCGTTGATACAAGTTCTCTCACAGCAAGCAGCAAAACCGATTTGCTGTAATTGTTATTAACCGGGCCGTCATTCCAGTGTCTTACAGG
Source organism: uncultured Flavobacteriales bacterium (assembly GCA_964619305.1). Classification (GTDB taxonomy): domain Bacteria; phylum Bacteroidota; class Bacteroidia; order Flavobacteriales_H; family CAZUDW01; genus CAZUDW01. The sequence goes on along the minus strand of CAZUDW010000060.1, from coordinate 7,501 downwards.
GCTAACGGAGAAAATGATCTTCATTTCAGAATTTTTTTCAAATAAAATCCTGATGAGTTCCTTCCATTGTTCAACTATCTGATGCACACTAAGCAATTCTTTTATAAAGTTCTTTGTTGGGATTTTATGACAGTTGGCCATGATCCTTCCATCTCTTTTCCATTTATATACCCATGCAGTGCCAAAAGTTATTAAAAGAAAATCTGTTTTGCTGATAAATAAAGATGACAAGTCAATAGATTCATTCACTTTATGAAGACAAGAAACAGTGTCATTTGCAGCAAAACTTCCGTGATGGTCTGGTGGGAAGCAGTCCCCTTCATGCATTACAAGGTCTTTACTTCTATATAAAGTCCCGTTACTTGCTCTTTGAAGAAAGTTTGCAATGGAAACAGGATTATAGACAATTCCAGATGGATTGCACAATACGTTAAATTTGTCCTGCTCCAGCTTCGCTCCAATATTTTGGGAGAAGCATGATCCGCTAAGTATAATAGCATCAGAAGAATTAACTTTTACAGCACTTTCTTCAATTTTTACCAATGTCCTGAGATCATCCATTACACAACAAAATGCAAATTAGCGCATTTTATTGTCGCCAACAAACTATTGAAATTCATGAATTGGTTTGATTACACTTTCTATCTTTGTGATTAAAGAAAATATAATGAGAACGTTATTGATTTTTCCATTTGTCCTGTTATCGGTACAGCTTTTTGCACAAACACAAACTGGGGTGGTAAAAAGCATTGGTACAGATGGTATGCAAGAAGAAAAAACGTATAAAAGAGGTGTATTGAACGGGTCCTATAAATCCTATTATCCCGATCAAAAACTACATGTCAAAGGGCAGTATGCTGATAATTTAAAAACAGGAAGATGGGAATATTATAAATACTCCGATACCAACATACCTTTTATATATAAGTCAGTAACATATGAGAATGATACCTTGAATGGGAAGTTCAGAACGATAGAGCACGACACGATCATAGAAGGAAACTATGCCGATAATCTCCTGAACGGGGCATGGAAACAATACAAGATTACCATAACCCAGGCCGGAGACACGATGCGTACAATGATTGCTGAAGGGGAATACAGAGAAGGGAAAAAATCAGGGCACTGGAAATTATTCTCTGAGAATGGTCTCAGCATGGAGGGTGATTTTTTTCTTGGACTGATGGCAGGACAATGGAAAACATACAGCCCTTATAGTTCTACTCCTGAGGTTATGATAGATACCAGATACAGGAAAGATGTGAAAGATGGGAAAGAAATACAGTATTTTGAGTTCAAATCAATACCTGTACCATGCAAAAACCCAAATGCGAACAATTGTTTTGACCATAAAAAGATCAAAATATACAGGGAGGCAATATATAACAATGGGAAATTGCAGGGTCCTTATATCGTGAAGAGTGCAGATGGAAAGCTATTGGCAAAAGGGGAATATATTGATGGTGAAAAAGTAGGTAAATGGCAGGAGTGGAGTGATGAGTATAAAATGATAATGTTTGCTAATTATTTTGACGGACAACTTGCCGGACCTGTTACTTACAAGGATATTAATGGAATTACAAGGATTAATGGAAGTTATAACAACAACTTAAAGAACAGTAAATGGACATGGTATGATGATAACGGCAAGACCATCAGGGAAACTGAATTTAAAGATGGGAAACTCAATGGGGCCTGGGTGGAATATAATCCGCAGGAGATGAAATCGATCTACAAAAATTTCGAAAATGATATGCTCAAAAAAGTGATGGTATATGACAATAACGGACTCAACCCTGTATGGGAATATACCATCAGTTATCCACAGGGGGATTCTCCGCTTTCTGTTGAAGTAAAACAGGTGAGAGGTGACACAACGGAATACACAAATTATTCTTTTAAAGCAGAAACGCCTTTGGAACATGCACATTTTATTGAAAAATTCATCGCTGCCAAAAAAGAAGAAGAAAAGTGTTACCGTAACGGAATTTATGAGAAATACGTGAATGACTTGCTGTTATTTTCCGGGAATTATACCAAAGATGTGAAAGACGGTGTGTGGGAATTTGAGCTGACAAGAGGAGTGCGTTGGAAAAAGACTTTTAAAATGGGCAGCTTGGTGAAGGAGTATTATTACAACATACATGGCAAAACACCCTTTGAGGGAGATTACATCGTGAACTATCCCGCAGGAGGCATGAAATATTTTTTTAAGATCAAAGGAGGTTTTCGGAACGGGAAATCCCGTTATTATGATACGCGGGGCAACGAGATCAAGGTAGAAAAATACAAAGAAGGAGTCCTTCAGGATTGAACTTATCTGTCCACTATTTCTGCTTTCACCGTCAGGTGTATGTGATTGGGATTGGCGTTGGAATTGATGTGAATGGTTTTTTCAAAATCCCCTGCAGGAACATTATCCAGCAATTCGCAAAGTATTTCTGCTGTTCCTCCCGGTGGCACGGGGTCCCTCGGTCTTGAAACGATAAACAAACCCTCATCAGCAGACACCTCCTGTATAAGCAATTGCACCTGCCCCGTGTTGGTGAATCCGAACCTGTATCTCTTTTTCTCTCCTACCCTGACTTCTCCCAGGTCTGCCACCGTATTGTCAAAGGCCATCAGTGCCCGTGGCACGGGATTGCCGTTATTCGACAGGGTTTTTGATACTGTTGCAGGTTGAAAAGGATTGGAAGGATTCTGAACAGGAGGATTTGCAGTTGCTTGTTCTCCAGCAATCGTCTGCACATCTTCCTGTGCAAAGAACTTAGTATAAGAGCGGTAAATCAGCACAAGGGCTATAATGGCGAGCAATGCCACCTCAATTTGCTTTTTTGTCCTGTGTTCCATTTTTTCTGTTTATATATTTTACTGGTTTAAATCCATCTCTCAGCGATAACATATCAGGTATTCACTATTAGAGGTAATCAGAACTTTTTCTGAATCAAAGATATAAAAGAAAAAATCTACCTTGCAAAAAAGGCTTACACACTTAACGTTTTGCCGGATTGGAAGGATTGTGTATTTCTATTATTGTCAGATAAATGAGCTATTTGTGAGCATTAATATACTCGTTTAGCTCATCTATTGAAAACTCAATCCCCAAATCCTTAAAATTAAAGCAATTCCCTCTTCTGAAACTATTATTTGTTGAATTAAATTGAATTTAATTTCTTCAT
>CAZUDW010000060.1:0-4222 GCA_964619305.1 uncultured Flavobacteriales bacterium | reverse complement strand
ATTCCCTCTTCTGAAACTATTATTTGTTGAATTAAATTGAATTTAATTTCTTCATGCCATCTTCCATCACCTGTTTAAACTTTGTTAAATTCTCCTTCCTGACAGGTTTTGAAGGAGGGAATTTCTCCTTCCTGTGATCAACCTGTTGACCATTCTTCCAAAATCTGAAACATACATGAGGACCCGTTGCAAGGCCTGTACTGCCGACATACCCTATTATATCTCCTTGCCCGACATGTTGCCCTACCTTAATTGCTCTTTTGCTCATATGAAGGTATTGGGTTGTGTAAGTGCTGTTGTGTCTGATCTTTACATAATTCCCGTTGAAATGTTTATATGCAGATTCAATGACCACACCATCCCCGACAGACATTATCGGAGTTCCCTTTGGTGCAGCATAATCAGTTCCCAGGTGAGCTTTCCATCTTTTCTGTACAGGATGAAAACGTTTATAAGTGAACCCTGAAGATATCCGGCTGAACTTCAGGGGTGATTTGAGAAATGCTTTTCTCAGGCTCTGTCCTTTTTCGTCAAAATAATCACCATCATTTCCATCAGGCAAGCTATCCTGCCGGAAATAAAAAGCATAGATATCATCACTTCTGTGATGGAACATTGCCGCCACTACATGAGGACTTCCTGCCGGTTTCCCATCAATATAACCCTGCATATAAACAACATTGAAGCGATCTCCTTTCATCAAACGATAGAAATCTATTGTCCAGGCATAAATATCCGCCATCTCCAGTGCCAGAAGCGAAGTGATGTGTTGTTGCTGCAAGGTCTTGTATAAAGAAGAATTTATTTTGCCTGATGCTGTTTCTTCTTTAAATACAACTTCTTTTTTTACAATAGAAACAAGCGGAGTATCTGAAAGATCAAACAATATATACTTTGCTATATTGGGCTGATAAACAAAATACCGGGCTTTCCCGATTGAATCTTTGTTGCAAAATACAGCATATTGTTTTCCTGCTCTTAGCTTTAAAACACTGAAAACTGTATCTGCTGCTTCCACGATTTTCTCTATCTCCGGATAACTTACATGATACTGAAGCAGGATATCTGCCAGAAACTGGTTTGGAGCTATTGTCCCTTTATGTATCTCGAATGAATCTGATGGTATTCCAAACGCTAAATCAGGTTCTGCCGGACTCAGAGTATCTGTAAAAGATATTTTAACCAATTCGGAATCGTTATTCCAGGGTTGGAAAAAAAGTGCAATAATAAATGTGATAAAGACAATGCCGGCTACTGTTACTTTTGTTTTTCTCATCACTCTCAATCGCTGCTATTGCTTTTACCCCAGTTCTTCAATTCGTATGAACTCCATAATTCCGGATAAAATATTCTCAATCGTTTCTTTGGTGAAAGATAATCCTGCCAATTGATGCCACCTATGGCAGTTGTATGCTGCCCCTGCTCTTTTAAATAGCGGACAGCAGATTTGTAATACATCAACGGCCGGTCAACATTTACCATCTTATCATATTAACGTAATACTTTGACACCTTGTCATCCATAATCAATATTGTTTGATAAGCTGCAAATTAATATAAATCCACATGATTAACAGAAACTTTATGCTATCAGGAGGAACGAGCATTATATCCATTTGGAAAATTTACAATCCTGAAATCTGATGGCATAAAACAACACACTTATGCATAATTAATTAGTTGCACCAACAATTACAGCATTCTTTACATTTGCAAATCCATGGAACCTGAACATATTTTACTAAAAGTCTGAGTGAAAACAATTCTAAAAAGGGGGATATACCGGCTTGTAACTTTTTCCCTGCTATTCTATATATCGGGCTCAGTCATTGCCGAAACTCCACAGGATGACTCACTCCGATCTCTGATCAGATTAGATGAAAATGATTCTGCGGTTGCAGTGGCTATGTTTAAGCTTGCAAGCAATCAGGTCAGAAATCAACCCGACAGCGTTGTACCTATGTTAATAAGAGCTGTTGAAAGGATCAACAAGATGTTATTACATGCAGGGGATATCAAAACCAAAAAATCCCTGCTACTGACGAAAGCGAAATCATTAAGATTGATGGGCAACGCACTTCAACTACAAGGTAATGTTGCTGATGCTTTGCGGTATTTACACCAAAGTCTGGAAATATTGGAAAAGCTCCAAAACAGGCGTGGAATGAGCATGTTGTATCACAGCTTGGGTTATATTTATATGCAGCAAAATGACCTGACAGAAGCATTGTCTTATTTTAAAAAATGCCTGAAAACAAGACAGGCAATAAATGATCTACGGGGAGAAGCTTCCATACTAAATGACCTGGGATTCAACTATAAGAAACAGGATAGCATTGCCAAAGCGCTTGAATGCTTCAATAAAAGTTATAAAATCGACAGTTCCACAGGGAATAAATCCGGGATGGCATACACACTGATCAACATAGGGTATATTTATAAAACCCTGAATGATACGGAAAAGACCATGCATTGTTTTTACAGGAGTCTTAACATTCAAAAATCTATAGAAGATTTATCAGGAATTGCATACACCTACAGCAACATTGCTTATGTTCTTTGGCAATTGGAAAAGCATGATGATGCTATTGAAAATTATCGCAAATCCCTGAAAATCCGCAGATCTCAGAACGATAAAGAGAGTATGCTCATTATCATCATTAATATGGCAAAAGTGTATTATGACAAGCACAACCTTCCACAAGCAATATATTTCTCTGATTCAGCGATGACCATAGCGAAGAGACTGGGATTCCCGAGGTATATCAAAGATGTGTCCCATCTGTTGTACAGAATATACAAATTCAAGGCAGACAAGGGTGATAGAACAGCTTCACAAAAAGCACTGGATTATTATGAATTGTATATTCAGATGCGTGACAGTATAAACAACAATGAAACTCAGAAAGCCGCCATTCAACAGCAAATGCAATATGAATATAAGAAAGAGAAGGCTGTTTCAGAGGCTGAACATCAGAAAGAACTAGAAAAACAACAGGCAATCGCAGATGCTGAAAATACCCGGAATAACATCATAATCATCGCCATAAGTGGGGGGCTTATCATGTTGCTCATTTTTGCAGTTTTTATTGTGAAAAGACTCAAAATAACGAGAATGCAAAAAACCACTATTGAGCATCAAAAAGCAATTGTGGAAATGAAAAACAAAGAGATCACCGACAGCATAACATATGCTAAACGCATTCAGTCAGCGATATTACCATCTGACCGTCTTATTAAAAAACACCTCAGGAAAAGCTTCATTCTTTATAAGCCTAAGGATATTGTTGCCGGTGATTTTTATTGGTTCAATGCCTCTCTTAATCTCCCCGAAGCAGGGGCTAATGAAACAAATGGTTCTTCGCCTTCAGGGAAGTCTGATAGGGGTATTGTTTTATTTGCTGCCTGCGATTGCACCGGTCATGGTGTGCCCGGGGCTATGGTCAGCGTGGTGTGTCACAATTCTCTGAACCGCTCGGTGAAGGAATATCATTTATCTGAACCCGGAGATATCCTTGATAAGACAAGAGAGTTGGTCATCGCACAGTTTGAAAAAAGCGATGAGGATGTGAAAGACGGGATGGATATCGCTCTTTGTTCATTAGAATTGAAGTCTTCTCTTGATGGGAGTGCAGGCGGGGTGTTGAAATATGCAGGGGCCAACAACCCGTTATGGATCATAACATCATCACCTGATGGAAGTTATGGCAGGAAGAAAAAGATTCTGAAGTCCCCCGGGGGTGACAAATATTTGCTTGAGATCAAAGCGGACAAGCAACCCATAGGAAAATATGCAGATGCCAAACCTTTTAGCACCCACAGCATAGTACTGAAGCGGGGAGACAGTGTCTATATCTTTTCCGATGGATATGCGGATCAGTTTGGAGGTGATAAAGGGAAAAAATTTAAAACAAAGACATTCAAAGAACTGTTGTTGTCTATACAGGACAAAAGCATGGAGGATCAGTACCATATCATTGATGACAGGTTTAAAACATGGAAAGGGGAGTTGGAACAGGTGGATGATATCTGTGTGATAGGGGTGCAGATTCCATAGCGTCTAATGGGTTGCCCCTGGACCTCGCCCGGGATGACATTTTATTTAATCAACGCTTATCCTTAGGGTGTATCTCCCGCTGTTGCCCGGAAATTTCGGCTACATTGGCGGAATGTGCGCAGGGTTTTATTTGGTGAATTGCCTGTTTTTAAGAACAAATTCTTTG